>NZIT01000065.1 GCA_002691725.1 SAR116 cluster bacterium
AAATTAAGGTCTATTGTGTCGAAGCATGCGCCTTTGCTGATCCATCACAATTTGAGTTTTTGGCAAGCTCGGATGAAATATTTTTGAACGCAGATTTGTCTACAGATTTGTTTAGAGATAACCGAAATATATCTATGTTAGCGTCTTAGCTGATATAAAAATTAGCTGAAATAGTATTGATATATCATCACAAGATAGACAATCGCACACCAGATCAAGGCTAGAAAAACCGCCGCACTGCCATAATCTTTGGCGCGCTTTGATAAGCCATGCTTTTCATAAGATATTCTGTCAATGGCAGATTCAACGCTCGAATTAACCAGTTCAATAATAAGCACAAAGATAACCGAACCTATCATGATTAATGTTTCGATAGGGGAGGTAGGAAGCCATATCGCAAATGTAATCAATATAATTGCAAGAAACAATTCTTGTCTAAACGCACTTTCTTCGTGAAGCGCAAAGCGCAATCCACCCAAGGAATGTTTCAGCGCATTGGCGGCCCGAAGCAAGCCAGTATTATTCTTATATGGATTTGAGGCTGGCGAATATTCATCATCCTTTTGTGCCAGCACCAAATGGCCTTCAAAAATATTGGTGGCATGGCTCCACGAAAATCCTTCGGCATGTGATCGGGCGTGGCGCCGATCAATCTTCAAGGCTTGCTTGACGGCAACGCCGAGATCATTGTCCAGAACGCCTGCATCTGATGAGCCGATCACATCAATAGGCCCGGTCACAGGATAAGCGGCTACGGGCAGGCCACATGCCATGGCTTCAAGGAGCACAAGACCAAATGTATCAGTTTGTGATGGAAAGACAAAAATATCTGCTTTGCCATAATATTCTGGCAAATCCTCTTTAGGCTTCATGCCGTGGAAGATCGTATCTGGATACGCTTTTTCTAATGCTGGCCGTGCTGGCCCATCACCGACAATCCACTTCTCAGCGTCGATGTTAAGCTTGAGAAATGCCTCTAGATTTTTCTCAACCGCGACTCTGCCAACATATAGCAGAATGGGTGTTTTATTTTTACGGCGTGATTTAGGGGGCGAGAATAATTCTAAATCAACCCCGCGTGGCCATAAAACCGCATGCGCTATACCATGATCGCCAAGATCAGAAATGACCTTTTGTGTTGGTGCCATGACGGCTTGAGCGTTTTTGTGAAACCATTTTAAGAACAGGTAGCTGACTGATAGCGGCAGTCTGAAACGGGAATGAACATATTCAGGAAATCGCGTGTGATAGCCAGTTGTGAAACGCAAGCCATTGCGCAGGCAAAAATTGCGCGCTGCCAAGCCTAAAGGACCTTCGGTTGCGATATGGATAATCTCTGGGCTGATTTGTCTGATGAACTTTGCCACTTTGCTGGCAGGAAAAAGGGCAAGTCGGATCTCTGGATAGGTGGGGCAAGGGATCGTCCGAAAGCCTTCTGGCGTTAGCATAGTCACATCATGACCTTTTAGGATAAGCTCATCACGGGTATGCGTCAGCGTTCTGACAACGCCGTTCACTTGTGGGTACCATGCATCTGTGACAATCAGAATTTTCTTGTTTTTGTGAATGCTATCACTCATGCTGCTTTGCCTGATGACACCCTCATTTGACTTGGTGTCATCATGATGTTGTCTTCTGTTTGCAAGCCATGAGTGCCCCATTGCAGCACTTCAAGCCGACCGTCTCTATGTTCGACAAAGGCGGTTAGGCTCTCTACCCAGTCACCTGCATTGGCGTAAATAATATCATCCATCTGCTTTAATTCGGCTTTATGAATATGGCCGCAGACAACACCATGACACTCTCTACGCTTTGTCTCTTTAACCATCACTGTTTCAAAAGCAGACATAAAAGAGACGGCTAATTTGACCTTATGTTTGAGATATTGTGATAATGACCAATAGGGTAATTTGAACATCCGCCTGATCCTGTTCAGCCATTTATTCATATTAAGCAATGTCGAGTAAGCAAAATCGCCAAGATAGGCTAACCATCTGGCATATTTGATGACATGGTCAAACAAATCACCATGCACCACCCATAGCCGCATCCCTGTAACCGTTTCATGAATATCGGTATCTTTTATGGCAATCTCGCCAAACATATTGCCGATAAATTGTCTGGCCGCTTCGTCATGATTGCCGGGGATATAGATAACTTTGGTTCCATGTCGGGCTTTTCTCAGTATTTTTTGAATGACATCATTATGCGGTTGTGGCCAGTACCATTTCCTTTTCAGCCGCCAGCCATCAATGATATCACCAACTAAGTAAAGCGTATCTGATCGTGTGTGTTTCAAAAAATCGAGCAGGGCTTCATGCTGAGCGCCAGGCGTTCCCAGATGCGTGTCTGATATAAAGACAGTGCGGTAATCATGAATTTCTCTTTCATGACGGTCAAGATAAGCAAATTGGTCTGTTGGTTTTTGTTTTTCTTTTGAGGTATCGGAGGTCTCAAATTTCACTTGGCATCTCTATCTTCATCAAAAAACATAATATATTCGCGTATTGTGACAAAGAGATGACATTTAGGTTATGCCTTCGTGTCAATTTGCAATGTTGGTCAGCCAAAAAAAAGGTGGCATAGCAATGGTGTATCTGAATTAAAATGATTTTGTCATAATTCTGAAATAAACTTCACATACACAACATTTGCTACTACATATTTGAGGTGTTTATGGATCATATATCTATTGAGGATAGACTGATCACCCCCCGCGTATTAATCGCGGATGATGAGCGTAATCAGCAACAGTTATTGACATATAACTTAGAGAAAGCCGGGTTTTCAGTCATACAAGCAAATGATGGTCAAAAAGCCTTAGACTTAGCTGAAGAAACTATCCCTGATATTATTATTCTTGATTGGATGATGCCAAATATGTCAGGCATTGATGTGTGCCGATCTTTGCGGGGGATTGCAGAAACCAGACAAATTCCTGTCATTTTGCTCAGCGCAAGAGGTGAGGAAGGCGATAGAACGCTAGGTCTGGATGTGGGTGCAGATGATTATATCACCAAGCCATTTTCGCCAAAAGAGGTCATTGCCCGCATCCGTGCTGTGCTGAGGCGTTCACGGCCAATGCTGATGAATGATGTCATTGCGTTTGCTGATCTCAAGCTCTACCCTCGCAAGAAAATTGTCGAGCGCAATGGTCAAGCGGTCCATTTAGGGCCTAAAGAGTTTGATATTCTAGCCCTTCTCATGGAGCGCCCTGGACAGGTGTTCAGCCGAACCCAGTTATTAGATCATGTCTGGGGGCATGGAATATATATCGAAGATCGAACCATAGATGTCCATTTCAGCAGATTGAGAAAAGCGCTTAATGGACATCAGAACGGCAACAATCATTCGGATATAATCCGCACTGTTCGGGGCAGTGGCTATGCGTTGCGGATGCCCGAATAATGTGAAACTGGCACGCGCTATTAAGCCATTGATGGGTCAGGCCAACCTGATGTCCTCACAGCGCTTATATGATGGTGTTTTGATTAGCTTTGCTAAGCGATACGTGCTGTTGCAACGCTATGTTTGTGCAGTTTATCCATTTTTGGCGAAAATCCGCACCCTGGCCGGTCAGGTGCGGTGATCCTGCCGTTTTGCGAAAGCGTGATATCTGGCGCCGAAAAATCGTCTTCAAAGAACCTGCTGCTGGGGAAAATATCGCACGGATAGCCAACATTATCTTTCGTCGCCAATGCCATTGAAGGCGCTTGGCCAACGGCTGATTCCAGCATTCCGCCAACCCAAACAGGAACATCATTTTGCTGACACAGATCATGGATCGCAATCGCGTTGGTTAGCCCGCCGACCCGACTTGTTTTAATATTGATCCATTGGCAGGCCTTAATCTGGATAGCTTTTGCCGCCCGCTGCGCCGATGTGATGCTTTCATCAAGACAAATGGGTGTTTGCAATGCTTTTTGTAGTTCCGCATGATCAATAAGATCATCATAGGCCAAGGGCTGCTCAATCATTTTGAGATTAAAGTGATCAAGCCTCTGGAACATATCCATATCGTCCAGCGTGAAGCCGCTATTACAATCAATATGCATCACTAAATCGGGATAGGTGTTTCGCACTTTTTCAATCATATCGGGGGTGCATTGCCGATTGAATTTCAGCTTTACGCGCGGAAAACCTTGATCTATGGCTTCCGCTATTCGATCAATCAAGGCATCGGTGCTTGCCAGCACAGGGATATCTGCGCCAACCATTATAGATGGGTTCGTGCCGCCGATCAGCGACCAAAGCGGCTCCTCAAGGGTCTTGGCATAGGCATCCCAAACGGCTGTCTCAAAGGCGGATTTTGTGAACTCATGGCCCTTTAATCCCTCAAACAGGCCTGCGATATTGTCTGGTGATGAAATAGTTCTGCCAATAAGCCGAGGCGCCAAAACATCATGAGCAACATGAAACGCCCCTTTGGTATATTCGGTATTATAAAGCGGCAAAGGCGCCGGCGCACATTCTCCCCAGCCTTGGGCTTCATCAAACTTCAGGTTAACAAAAAGACTTTCAATCATGTCTTGTGAGCCATAGGCCGTCACCCATGGTTCCAGCATTGGCATCTGAACATGATAAAGATTGATTTCCCTTACGATCATCTAATGAGCCTTCTCACATTTTCCAGTTTCTAATTTGCTATCTTAAATATTGGCAAGGTTAACGGTAACACCTTCATCGAAAAACCGCTTTGCAGCCTCAGCCATGGCCAGTGCCATGACGCCGTCCTCTAATGGTGCCAGCATATCAGAACTCTGGTCAAGCGCATCAATAGACGCTCTTAAGGGTGTTGCAAATATTGCACCGCAGATAGTAAATAATAGCACTTTTCAGCATCGCAAGCATGGTTTACGTTCACATATATGGTTGAGTCGTGAGAACGTCTTACGCCAAAAAATCAGCGACCGCATTTTAAGCGTTAACCATAGTTGAATGAACATGAGTTTAAATATATCCATTGCCGCGGCGCTCTTCCCGGCTATTCCATTGGTGATTGTGGCGTTTAACTTTCGCTACACAAGCTTGGCAAGTTTGATGCGGTCTATCGCTCAGCATATAGAAAATGTTGATGACCATAGCCAGGCTTTAGCAATTTTAATTAATGAGTTAAAGGTTCTAAGAAAGAGAATGGAGGTCATAAAAATGGCTCTGTTCCTGGCCGGGGTATCCTTTATCCTTAACACAATGGTGTTGCTCGCCGGACAATATGATGAGGTCATTCTAGGATCATATCCGCAAGTCTTATCGCTATTTACATTAATCGTCAGTATGGGGTGCTTTTGTTACGAAACCTTTTTATCCACGAAAGCATTAAATCTTCACATCTCTCGGATTACTCTGCCGCATGCGAGGGCGTTTTTCTCAAAATAGAGGGTTTGGCAACCGCCTCGTGATAATTAGTGGAAGGATCAGTCGGGTGATCAGCCAAATACGCTATCAGCAATATTCTCACGCTAATCGGTAGAGCAGATGTGCCAAGATTGGGTCAAGACTGGTCAGGGTTTAAATTAGCCTTAAATTAGATTTTATTGATATAGTATTCAGGCAGAGAACGATATTTATGCATAGTTTCAAGCTAGCCCCNCAGGAGAACATATTTTTTGAACGAGCATGTGGAGAGCTAAGCCTTGCCTTTGAAAACCATGACGTGAAGCGGTTTTATCAATCTGGTTCAGCCAAGGCGTTCATTCCAAAATCATATAGTCAAGCGATTGAGGTTTTACTGGCAAATACATCTGGCGGTCTGACCGATGGCGATAGGATGAGTTATGAGATTAAGGCTGATCAAAATAGCTATGTTACCTTGACGACACAAGCAGCAGAGCGTGTGTATCGGGCGTTAGGGGATGGTGTCGCCCACGCGCATATTAAGCTGTCAGCGACTAATGAAAGTTGGCTTGTTTGGGTGCCACATGAAACCATTCTTTATAACCAATGTCAGTTCATGCGGCATATTGATATCAATTTAGATGCCAGCAGCACGGTTGTTATTGGTGAGATGCTTGTTTTTGGACGCAAGGAAAGTGGCGAGGTGTTGACCGCAGGCCATGTTCAAGATCGCTGGCATATCTGGCAAGATGACAAACTGATCCATTCAGAAGCATTCCGTATAACTGACCCTGTCAGAGAACAACTAGATCATTTTGCCCGCGCAGATACTAATGTCATGGCAACGCTCATAATNGTCTGCCCCGATGATCTATCAGCATTGGTTAAAGATATTCAGCACATGCATAAAGACGAAGCATCATGGATAGAAGTATCGGCATGGATGAATAAATTGGTTGTCCGAATTATCGCGCCTGACCTTTATTCCATCAAACCTGCCATAGCCCGAATACTGGAGCGCNNGACCGCATCGTCTTTGCCAAGAACCTGGATGATTTAAGAAGACTAGGGAAGAAGACTAGGGAAGAAGACTAGGGAAGGAGACTAGGGGATGAAACTTTCACCAAGAGAAAAAGATAAATTACTTCTTTCCCTTGCTGCCATGGTCGCCAGATCAAGAAAACAGCGTGGGGTGAAGCTGAATTATCCGGAAGCCATAGCGCTAATCTCTGATTTTGTTATTGAAGGTGCCCGTGATGGCAGAACCGTCGCTGATCTGATGGAAGCAGGGGCGCATGTTGTAACGCAAGCTGACTGCATGGCGGGTGTCGCGGATATGATCCATGATGTTCAGGTAGAAGCCACATTCCCGGATGGAACAAAGCTGGTGACGGTTCATCATCCCATAAGACAGGAGAAGTCAAAATGACATCAAAAAAATTAATACCCAATAAATTAGTACCGGGCGAAATGATTGTTGAAGATGGCGAGCNTATCCTTAATGCTAACGGTAAGGCAATAGAAATAGAGGTNGCGAATACAGGTGATAGACCTGTTCAGNTCGGCAGTCATTATCATTTTTTTGAGGTCAATACCGCCCTGTCATTTGATCGCGGTGTCACCAAAGGGATGCGGCTTGATATTGCCGCCGGTACGGCTGTTCGGTTTGAGCCCGGCCAGAAAAGATCGGTCAGGCTTATTTCATATTCAGGCCATAGGCAGGTGTTTGGATTTAATCAAAACATCATGGGGGACGTTTAATGGCGACGCCAATCTCAAGAAAAGCCTATGCCGATATGTATGGCCCAACCACTGGTGACAAAGTCAGGCTGGCAGATACAGAATTGTTTATTGAAGTCGAATATGATCTGACCACTTATGGTGATGAAGTCAAGTTTGGTGGCGGCAAAGTGATCCGTGATGGGATGGGGCAGTCGCAACTAACACGTCACGAAGGCGCGGTAGATACGGTTATCACCAATGCCTGTATTGTTGATGTAAATGGAATATATAAAGCCGATATCGGCATAAAAGACGGTGTCATTCAGGCGATAGGAAAGGCTGGAAATCCTGATACGCAACCGCAGGTCACGATTGTTATTGGGGCTGGAACGGAGATTATTGCTGGCGAAAAACATATCGTTACTGCTGGCGGTTTTGACAGTCATATTCATTTTATCTGCCCGCAACAAATTGATGATGCGCTGCATTCGGGGCTGACGACTATGCTGGGCGGCGGCACAGGGCCAGCGCATGGCACGCTTGCCACGACCTGTACACCTGGATCATGGCATATAGAAAAGATGCTGCAATCAGCTGATGCCTTTCCGATGAATTTGGCATTTGCAGGAAAGGGTAATGCCAGCCTGCCTGCGGCACTGGAAGAACAGGTCAATGCTGGTGCNGCCGCACTCAAACTCCATGAAGATTGGGGGACAACGCCTGCTGCCATTGATTGCTGTCTAGGGGTTGCTGATGCGATGGATGTTCAGGTCATGATCCATACCGATACGCTTAACGAAAGCGGGTATGTTGATAATACCATAGCAGCGATGAAAGGCCGTGTTATTCATGCCTTTCATACCGAGGGTGCTGGTGGCGGGCATGCGCCTGATATCATCAAGCTATGCGGGGTTGAGCATGTCATTCCTTCCTCAACAAATCCAACAATGCCCTATACGGTTAACACTCTGGAAGAGCATTTGGATATGTTAATGGTATGCCATCATCTTGATAAATCTATCCCTGAAGATGTGGCTTTTGCCGAAAGCCGTATCAGAAAAGAAACCATAGCGGCAGAAGATATCCTTCATGATATGGGGGCGTTTTCTATCATTGCGTCGGACAGTCAAGCGATGGGACGGGTTGGTGAGGTCATCATTCGCACATGGCAGACTGCCCATAAAATGAAACTACAACGCGGCAGACTAGCAGAAGAAACAGGTGATAACGACAATATCAGGGTCAAGCGGTATCTGGCAAAATACACAATTAACCCAGCGATCTGTCATGGCATATCCAGCCATATCGGTTCTATTGAGGTTGGCAAGCGCGCCGATTTAGTGGTATGGCACCCGGCCTTTTTCGGAGTTAAGCCAGAAATGGTCTTATTGGGAGGGAGCATTGCTGTCGCCCAGATGGGTGATCCAAATGCCTCTATTCCAACCCCGCAGCCGGTGCATACAAGGCCGATGTTTGCGGCTTATGGCGGGGCGCTTACGGCGACCTCTGTGTCTTTTGTTAGCGGCGCTGCGCAAGATGCCGGAATTGGAAAAACATATGGTCTCAAGAAACCGACTTTGCCCGTAGCCTCGACAAGGAATATAGCCAAGGCGAGCATGGTGCATAATGACGTTTTGCCAGTAATTGAAGTTGATCCTGAAACCTATGAAGTGCGTGCTGATGGCGAATTGCTGACCTGCAAGCCAGCCGAAATTTTGCCGATGGCACAGCGCTATTTTCTCTATTGATTGAAAGGGAGGGTATCTTATGCGCGTTTCTCAAACCGTGACAACACTTGCCCCTGATGCGCATTGCGATGATGGCGTCAGCTTATCTTATGAGGCAAGATTTCTGCGCCGGAAAAAGCTAACCAGCGATAAGGGCGAGGCATTTTTAGTTGAATTAGCGGAAACACAATCGGTTAACTCAGGTGATGCTTTTGTGCTTGATGATGGGCGGCTGATTGCTGTGAAACCGGAGGTTGAGGCTCTTGTTGCGGTCAGGCATCATAATTTGTCTAGAATGGCATGGCATATTGGCAATCGCCATACCCCGTGCCAGTTTGGTGATGATGTTCTGCTCGTTCAGCGCGATAAAGTGCTTGAGAACATGCTGATCACTCTTGATGCTATGCTTACGCCTGTCGATGCGCCATTTACTCCCGAAGGTGGGGCTTATGGGCATGGCCGTACTCTTAATCATTCTCACGGTGAAACGCATGGTGAGACTCACGGTGAGAATCACGGTCACTCCCACAGTCATTCCCATAGTTAAGGATATTTATGACTAACTATCAAGATACCGCCGCCATGTTGCAATCCTGGTTCTCGCCAGCGTTTCCCGTTGGCGGCTTCAATTATTCGCACGGGCTTGAAACGGCTATTCAGACAGGTCTTGTGACAGATCAAAACAGCCTTTTTGACTGGATTTCAGGGGTTCTTAAAAATGGATCAGGTCGAAATGATGCGCTGTTTGTAAAAGCTGCGTATCGTGGCGAAGAATGCAATATGTTTTGCTTGAGTCTGGCCTCAAGTAAGGAAAGATATATGGAAACCCTTGAGCTGGGGTCAGCCTTCACCAAGACCGTCAATAGCAGCTTTGGTCTAGCCTTGGAGGAAAATCTGGCCTATCCAGTTGCAGTTGGCTTGGCGGCGGCTTCGATTAAACTTGATCTACGGCTTACCATCCAAAGCTTTTTGCAAAGCTTTGCCAGTAATCTGATATCGGTTGCTGTTCGGCATATTCCTCTTGGTCAAACCGCAGGACAATCCTGTCTTGCTAAGCTTTTGCCAATCATGAAAATGCTGACAGATGAGATTATGGCATCAAGTCTTCATGATATTGGCGGTTCTGCTGTCGTCTCTGATCTGGTGTCTATGCGCCATGAATATGATGAAATGAGGATATATCGGACATGACGGCACGATTGCAACATGGGCCTTTGCGCGTTGGTATTGGGGGGCCAGTGGGCGCTGGCAAGACCAGCCTGACCGAAGCACTGTGCCGCGCTTTGGCTCACCGTCTTTCGATGGCGGTGATCACTAATGATATTTATACAAGAGAAGACGCGGATTATCTGGTCAGGGCGCAAGCCTTAACCCAAGACCGCATCAGAGGTGTTGAGACGGGCGGCTGCCCGCATACGGCTATCAGAGAAGATGCCTCAATTAACCTGGCAATGGTTGAGGAGCTGAAAGAGACATTTCCAGACCTTGATCTCATTCTCATTGAATCGGGCGGGGATAATCTTGCGGCTAATTTTAGCCCTGAACTGGCTGACCTGACTATATATATGATTGATGTGGCTATGGGTGCTGATATTCCGCGCAAGAAAGGGCCGGCATTGATGCGGTCGGATTTGCTTGTGGTCAATAAGGTTGAACTGGCGCCATATGTTGATGTTGATCTTGAACAAATGCAAGCTGACACCAAAGCAAACCGTGAAGGGCGGCCATTTGTTTTTGGCTCAATGCGGAAAAATCATGGGGTTGATGCGGTGGTGGCGTTTCTTATCGCCGAAGGCGGCTTGCAGCTAAAGCAAGGCTGAGGGTTATCGCAATTCAGTTGCTGATAATGGTGTGAGAGAATACTCTGGAAATCCAATTATCATTTTTGATGAGACATACGCATGACATCTAAAGCCATATCGCTTGAAGCCAGAATAGCTGAGATACCGAGGCAGAATATTTGTGACGGATTTACAAAAATGACACGCCTGGATCAGCTATCAGAAGACATGGGCATTGAGCTGTGGATGAAGCGTGATGATGAAGCAGGACCAAGTTTTGGCGGCAATAAATCAAGACAGCTGGAATATTATTTTGGCGCGGCAGTTGCTCAAAACGCGGATACAATCTTAATCACTGGTGCCGTTCAATCCAACTTTGTGCGCTTAGCGGCCGCCATTGCCAACCGATTTAAGATGAAGGCGATTGTCCAGCTTGAGGAGAGGGTCAAAGACCCTGATCAGCTTTATCGGTCATCAGGGAATGTCTTGCTCAATCAATTGCTTGGCGCTGAGATTCTTTATTATCCTGATGGTGAGGACGAAGAAGGGGCAGATGCCGTGCTTTATGAACGGGCAAATGCATTGCGCAGGCAGGGCAAAAATCCCTATGTTATTCCCTTATCGGGGAATAAGCCGCCTCTTGGTGCGTTGGGATATGTTCAATGTGCTAAAGAAATTATGGACCAATCCAGCCAAGCCTTTGATCATGTTGTTGTTGGTACAGGGAGCGGGGCGACGCATCTGGGGCTAACCGCAGGAATGAAATATTACTGCCCGTCAGCGCAAGTGACAGGGTCATGTGTGCGCCGCCCTAAAGGTGAACAACAGCAAAGATTATCGCGTCTTGCCAATCAATTTAATGAAATGGTGGAACAGCCAGAATATCTTACCGACAGTGATTTTAATATCTGGGATGGGGCATTTTTGCCGGGCTATGGCAAACTTAGCGATAAAGCGGCGGCGGCACTGATTAAGATGGCCAGAAGCGAGGGATATATTCTTGATCCTGTCTATACAGCAAAATCATTTGCGGCTGTTCCGGGATTGCTGGAGGAAGGATTTATTAACAAGGGCAGTCGGGTTCTATTCGTTCACACTGGTGGCTTGGGTGCATTTTTTTCTTATCAAAATGAGCTTATCTCTTTTTTAGATAGTGGGAGATACAAGCATAAATAATTTGACACATCACCAGTGATAATTAATGATATTTTTAATAATCAGAATTTAATAAAAATGAATACGTTTCTAAATGGGAGTCTAAAATGAGAAATATTTTTAAAGCCAGCCTTGTAGCATTAGCTCTAATATTGAGCACTGTTACCGCAAAGGCACAAGAAGCAGGAGGCACGTTAGCGTTTCTGGTTCAACCAGAGCCGCCAACACTTGCATCATATGTATCAACATCTGGTCCAATTGGGCTGGTTATGCCTAAAGTATATGAAGGTCTGTTTGACTATGACAATGATGGTAAGATGGTACCGATGCTTGCTGAAAGTTTCGAAATGAGTGCTGACGGTAAGATGGTCACATTCAATTTAAGAAAAGGCGTACGCTGGCATGATGGTGAGCCGTTCACTTCGGCTGATGTCAAGTTTACTATTCTGGAAGTGTTGAAAAAAGTTCACCCACGCGGCCCGAACTCTTTCCGCGAAGTTAGCCGAATAGATACTCCAGACGATCATACAGCGATTTTCCATCTTGATAATCCGGCACCTTATATGATGCGGTCATTTTCGGCATATGAATCCCCTATGGTTCCGATGCACCTGCTAGAAGGTCAGGATATCAAGTCTGCGCCATTGGCTAATAATCCTGTTGGCACAGGGCCGTTTAAGTTTGTTGAGTGGAAAAAAGGTCAGTATATCCGTCTTGATAAGAATGAAGATTACTGGCAAGAGGGCTTGCCCTATCTTGACCGGATTGTTGGACGCTTCATTCCTGATGCGTCAACCAGAACTGCTGCCATGGAAAATGGTGAAGTCATGTATGCCGCCTATAATGCTATTCCAAATATTGATGCCGTTCGGCTCAAGGAACGCGATGATATTGGTGTAACAACAGACGGCTATTCCATGATTAACCCGATGGCATTGATTGAGTTCAATACCAAAGAGGGGCCATTTGTTGATCCTGCTATCCGCCGGGCAATCTCTACGGCAATTGATCGCCGCTTTATGATTGATACCATTTTCTTCGGTTATGGAAAGCCTGCGACAAGTGCGTTGAGCAGTAACTATAAAGCAACGAACTTGCATGCTGAAATGCCTAACTATCCTGAAAAGGGTGATGTTGATGCTGCTAATGCCATGCTCGATGCCGCTGGCTACGCGAGAGATGGTGATGGTGTCCGCATGCGCGCGGTACTTGATATTATTCCTTATGGTGAAGATTGGCGCCGGGCAGGAGAATATCTGAAGCAGGCCATGGGCGATATCGGAATTGAGATTGAGTTAAGATACGAAGACGTTCCAACCTGGTTGAAGCGTGTCTATCATAACTATGATTTCGAAATGAATGTGAACTACTTCTATCAATTGCCAGACCCTGTGCTGGGTGTTCACCGTCATTATGGCACNAATCAAATTCGTCAAGGTACGCANTTTGTNAACTCATCACGGTATAGCAACCCNGAACTTGATGCNCTNTTAGATNCTGGATCAAAAGAACCAGATGCCGCTAANCGGACAGCNNNNTATNAAGAGATTCAGGAAATTNTGGCTAATGATATGCCNGTTGTTAACCTCTTTGAGCTTGAGTTCCTGACTGTCTACAACACGGAACTGAAAGGCGCATATGGCTCTGCCATGGGTGCATATGGGTCATTCAGAGAAGCTTGGCTTGAAGACTAAAACATAGTGTTATCGAGCCAGTGTGATGCTGGCTCGATATTTTTGTTTTGTATAAATGATGATTTGAAGCTTCTAAAATAACATCAGTGGTAATAATCGATTATGACGCGCTCCAGCAAAATCTTTAGATTTGTTTTAAAACGACTGCTTCAAGGCATTCCGATTATCCTTGCCATTGTCATTATCAATTTCTTCTTACTTAATATGGCAGATGGTGACGCGGTTGACGTTCTGGCTGGCGAAGCAGGCTCGGCAACACCGGAATATATGGCAGAGTTAAGAGCTAAGTTTGGCCTTGATCAACCCTTGCCGGTACAGCTCTTGGTCTATTTGAAAAATGTTGTTGTGCTTGATCTCGGATATTCCTTCCGCCATGACATGCCTGTTAGTGAGCTGATTGTTGACCGTTTCTGGCCAACTGCATTATTGATGGTCAGCACAATTTTATTGGCTGTTGGCTTTGGCATTTTGCTAGGTCTGCTCGCCGCCATGCGCCTTAATACATGGAAGGACGCGGTCATCACCGTGTTTGCTCTGATCACTTATGCGACCCCATTATTCTGGGTGGGTTTGATGATGATTGTTGTGTTTTCCCTTAACCTGGGCTGGTTTCCGACAAGCGGAATGGAAAATGTCGCGGCATTTTACGAAGGCTGGGATAGGGTCAAAGATATTGCTGTTCATCTTGTCTTGCCAACCATTACGTTGTCGCTGTTTTATCTAGCGCTTTATACACGCATGATGCGCGCCTCAATGCTTGAACAATATGGTCAGGATTATGTGATCACGGCTCGTGCTAAAGGGCTAACCGAGCGCCGAATTACTTTTGTTCATGTCTTGCGCAATGCTCTCTTGCCTGTGGTGACGATGGCAGGGGTGCAGGTTGGTGCGTTGATTGGTGGGTCGGTGATTGTTGAGTCTGTTTTTGCGTGGCCGGGGCTGGGTATGCTGGCCTTTGAATCGCTTTTTGCTCGTGATCTCAATCTTCTGCTTGGGATTTTTCTCTTATCTTCTGTTCTTGTTATCGTCGTTAATTTGATTGTTGATATTATTTATAGTTTGCTTGATCCAAGAATAGAGGTGTCCTAATCATGCTGGCATTTTGGCATAGGTATAAGAGAAACCGCTCTGCTGTGTTTGGCTTGGTCGTCATTGTTCTCGTTGTCTTGATGGCGGCAACCGCAGATTTTCTCTATCCATTTGACCCTTTCCGATTGGCAGGTAAGCCATTATCTGCGCCGGGAACAAATGGCTTTCTGCTCGGCAGTGATTCTCTCGGCCGTGATGTTGCCGCTGGCATTGTTCATGGGGCTAAGACCAGCCTCTTAATTGGTCTCATTGCTACTCTTGTTGCGGTGTTTATTGGTATCCTGTTTGGGGCATTGTCGGGATATTACGGCGGCCAGCTTGATAATATGCTGATGCGGATCACTGAGATTTTTCAGACAATCCCGTCATTTATTTTTGCTATTCTGCTGGTTGCTATTCTCAAGCCGTCAATTTACAGCGTTGTCATTGCCATATCTGTGGTGTCGTGGCCGGGGGTGGCGCGGCTGGTACGGGGTGAGTTTTTGTCATTGAAAAGCCGTGAGTTTGTGCAAGCCTGCCATACTCTAGGTATGAGTGATTTGCGGATCATGTTGCGTGAGATTCTGCCAAATTGTCTGAGCCCGATCATCGTCATTGGCTCACTTATGGTGGCGACAGCGATTTTGATTGAAAGTGGTTTGTCGTTTTTAGGCTTGGGTGATCCCAATATCATGAGTTGGGGATTTCAAATTGGTGCTGGCCGAACGATGTTGCGTTCAGCTTGGTGGGTATGTACTTTTCCGGGCGTTGCCATTCTTATCACAGTATTAGCTATCAACTTGGTTGGCGAAGGCTTAAATGATGCGTTAAACCCACGTTTAAGAGAGAGAAATTGAAACAAAAGCTTCTTGATATCAGTGACCTTTATATTGAGCTTCCCGAAGGATCGGATCGCCAATATGCTATTCAAAACGTTGACCTTGAGCTCAAGCAAGGGGAGACGTTATGTGTTGTTGGCGAGAGTGGCTCAGGTAAGTCGCTGACGGCGCGCGCTATTATGGGGCTTTTGCCAGAGCCACATGTGCGGGTCTCAAATGGTGAGATTATTTTTAATGGCGAGGATATCACGAAAGTCAGCTATGAGCGGCTTCGTGATTTGCGCGGCAGTGAAATATCAATGATTTTTCAAGAGCCTATGACAGCATTAAATCCGGTGATGTCTATTGGCGTGCAAATTGATGAGATTTTTCGCTATCATGTCAGCATGTCTAAGGCTGAACGCCAGAAACGAGCAATAGAATTACTTGCTGATGTTAATCTGCCTAACCCTGCACAAATTATGAATACCTATCCCCATGAATTATCTGGTGGGCAAAGACAGCGCGCCATGATTGCTATGGCACTGGCGCTGAAACCGCAAATCCTCATCGCTGATGAGCCGACAACAGCCCTTGATGTGACAACACAAGCGCAAATTCTAAAGCTGATCAAGGATATGCAAACCGTCTATGATACGGGTGTTTTGTTTATCACGCATGATTTTGGTGTTGTTGCTGATATTGCTGACCGGGTTGCTGTGATGCAACATGGAATTGTTGTGGAAAGCGGCACGGTTAAACAGGTTCTCAATAATCCTGAACATCCCTATACCAAGGCGTTGATTAGCGCGGTGCCAAGCCTGACCCCACGAAAGGCGAAAACGATATCAAAAGAAAAAGTGCTTGAGGTCAAAGATGTTTACAAGACCTTTGGCGGTGGCCGAGGATTGTTTGGTTTTGGCAAGCCTTTGCGTCAGGTTGATGCTTTGAAAAATGTCACTCTTGATCTTTATAATGGAGAAACTCTTGGTGTGGTTGGCGAAAGCGGCTCCGGCAAGTCAACGCTTGCCCGCTGTATTATCCGTCTGATGGATACAGATGCCGGCGCCATTACCATTGAAGGTACACAGATAAATATGCTTAAACGCAAAGCCATGCGGACATGGCGCAATAAAATTCAGATGGTGTTTCAAGACCCATTTGCCTCGCTCAATCCACGCATAAGGGTTGGCGATATTATTGCGCAAGGTCCAATTACTCAAGGTGTTGCTCGTGAAGATGCGTTAAAAAGAGCGCGTGAATTGATATCTATTGTTGGTCTTGATGACAGATCATTTGATCGTTATCCGCATGAGTTTTCTGGCGGCCAGCGTCAGCGCATAGGCATTGCCCGATCATTAGCCTTGAGGCCAGAAATTCTGATTGCTGATGAGCCGGTTTCCGCCTTGGACGTTTCTATTCAGTCGCAGATTCTTGATTTGCTAGATGATATTCGTGAACAGATGAAATTATCAATGATCTTTATCACTCATGATCTGCGGGTTGCCGCGCAAGTTTGTGACAGAATGGCGGTGATGCAATATGGCGAAGTGGTCGAGGTCGGCAAGACCAAAGATATTTTTGCCAATCCGCAGCATAACTACACCATTGATTTGTTGTCTGCTGTTCCTGGAAAAGACTGGAAAGGCATTTCATCTGCTGGCAGTGCTGGCAAAGCCAAATCCAAAGCAAAACCGAAAAGCAAAAGCCCAAGCAGAAGCAAAAGCCCAAGCAAAAGCAAAATGTCTTAATTCATTATCCGATTAGCAGGTCGTTCTATGACACATCCATTAGGGACTATTGCATCATTATCGAAAGCTTATGCAGATGGCGCCTTAACCGCAGAAGCAGCAGTAGCGGCGCATCTGGATCAGATAAATAAATATGATACGACATTAGGCGCCTATCAGTCGGTCTTTGCTGATAACGCTATGCAAATGGCAAGCGCAACAGACAAAGCGATAAGAGCAGGATACCGGCTTGGCCCTTTGCATGGCATTCCATTTGCCCTGAAAGATATCTATCATCTTGCTGGCACGGTTTGCACTAATGGTGCCAAGCCTTTTGTGGAACATAAATCCACCATAACAGGGACGGTTGTGAAGCGTCTTATTGCGGCTGGTGGAATCATCCTTGGTAAATCTAAAACGGTTGAACATGCCTTTGGCGGCTGGGGCACTAATCAACAGATGGGAACACCGTGGAATCCCTGGGATATGAAGGATCACCGTATTCCGGGCGGCTCATCCTCTGGATCAGCGGTCGCAACAGCGGCGGCCATGGCGGTTTGCGGTATAGGCTCGGATACAGGCGGTTCAGTCAGACTTCCTGCCGGGTTTTGCGGCCTGACAGGGCTCAAGGTGACCGAAGCGCAATTGCCTTGTGATGGCATTATGCCATTGTCGCAAACATTGGATACACCGGGGCCAATCACGCAGACAGTCACAGATGCGATCATCCTTTATGAGGTGATGCGAGGCCGCACCGGTGCTGATATTGATGCTGATATAAGCTCTGATCAGGGGCTGTTTGGGGACGCTGGCAAAGGCGTGAAGGGGCTTCATATTGGCGCCATAGATGATCAGGAAAGAGCGCTTTGTGCGCCTGAGATTCTGGCTGAATATGATCGTGTCTGTCATATATTGAAGCAACTCGGCGCCACCATAGAAGTCATTTCAACGCCGATGAGTTATACCGAATGTGCTGATCTGAATGGTCAGATAACAGCCATTGAAGCCTATCATAATCACGGCGCGTTATATGATGATCTTAGCGCGCCACTAGATGAAGATGTTCGCAAGCGGGTCTTGTCAGGCAAAGCAAGACTTGCCGATGACTATATCAATTTGCTGAAAAATCGACAGCAACATATCGCTATGTGGTTATCATCCATGGCGCAATTTGATGCTCTGGTGACGCCATCCATCGCAACGACAGCGTTAAAAATTGATGATGCTGATCAAGATACTACGCCCGGGCATTTTACCCGTCCATTTAATTATCTGGGGACATGTGGGTTAAGTCTGCCAACAGGTCTGTCTGATGCCGGGCTACCATTCTCTCTGCAAATTATAGCGAAACCGCATGATGAGGCGATGTGTATTCGGATTGGACAGAGTGTTGAGGCGGCGGTCAAACCGATCGGCAGACCAAGCCTGTAAAATCAATTGATAATAGTTATTCGGTAAATCGCTTAACGACATTAAACAGCAGCCGTGACACATCATTGTCAAAATCATTCCAAGGCAGGCTTCCGCAAAAGGTGATTGATCCTGTTGAAAATACTTGCCCGCCAGCGGCAGTCTTAAAATAAATCATATCAGCGCGTTTGGCATCATTCTCACTGCCGCCAGACAGATTGGTCAAATGGGTCAGATGTTCTTCCGGCACAAGCATGAACTCATTTGCAAATGACTGCGCCAGCACAGTTATGTTATGGCTGTCTTCGAGGGACGGATCAACACGGTCTAATTCAAAGCCTGCGGCGCCATTGCCGCTAAAACCGAAATCGCCAATATTGTCACTTTCCAAGCCGTCAAAAAGCCAGTCAAAATCAGCATCAAAGCAAGTCCGTTTATAGGGATGGCCGTCAAACACGCCTTGTGCAGTAAAGCCGATGCCAACAAGCTGTTGTGGAGGCCGCCCATTGCGCCGCCATAATCCCCCATATGAGCCATCAAAACTATGATAATATTCACCAGGTTTTGATGCCCATGCCCGCAGCCCGTCTTCGGCTCGCCTGATTTCCAATAAGTCAGGATCATCCTGATGGCGAACGATTTTCCAGTAAAATCCATTGCCGCCAAGATAGAGCAAATTGCCCCCCTGATCCCGATATTGCATTAACGCATTAAGCATGTGCTGTGTGTGGTATTCAGGGTGGGTGCCAGTGGCGACAGCAGCATATCCAGCGATTGCCGCAAGCCCTTCACGATCAAGCTCATCATCGGTAATAATATCGTAATCAATATTGTTTTTATGAAGCCAGGAAATGAGATGGCTGTCAGCTTGAAAATGCCTCAGCCCTGAACATTCCGCATCACCAAAAGTGATATAGCCGGGACGCAAATTGAACAGAGGTCTTTTATGCGAAGCGTGGCAAATCCCGCACCCATCAGGATGATTATTATAGGTCGAAAGCCCATATTCCCGATGCTTGGCAGGGTTATGCGGATATGCTCCCCAATCCGCGATACGCTTAAGCCAGCCATCATGAAAGTCAGGGCGCGCATGATTACCATAAATGGCATAGGTAAAGGTCGAGACCAATACACATAGTTTAGCGGTTGGTTTTGCTTTCGGCGCGCAAACAAAAAACGGCATGGCATCTTCATAACCATCAGCGCGGATTCGCATCACATAAATCCCTGATGCCATATCTTTGGGGATAGCGAATGAGAAGCTGCCTTGCCAGTTAAAATCATAAATGTCATCATCATGAAAATGAATAGCAGCATAATGCTCCGGGCAATGCTTCCAGCTAAACTCACTAGCATCCCAAAGGCTTCCGCATACTCCGCGAGTCGGCGCGTTCACCAATATGAGCGTCTGGTCGTCATTGGCGCTGATACTTGGCACCTTAAGGGAGGTCATGTTATCGGCCAGATTCCATTCGGCAAAGATATCATCATCTATGATGATTGAGGGATGTTCAATTCTGCCATTGAAATGATGGTGAGGGTGCTGGTCTGCCCTGTCTGACGGCTGCAACCGGGCGGCAATAGTAAGAACATCATTAAGCGATATCGTATCTGCTGGCCAATCGAATTCACCGAATATGGACTCAGGATCTGGCGCATTCGCGCTATCAATTGCCAGATGCATTTGCCCGGATATTTTGATTTCCGCCGTGATTTTATGCCATTTGCCAATATGAAGGGGGTGCTGCGATGCTATGCTATCTTTGCCATATCGTAAATTAAACTGACCCTTGGCATCAATGCCAAGCCATAGCATGCCGATAGACAAGATTGTTTGATCTGCCCCGGTCAGATGAGTTGGCATCACGGTCACAGAAAGGCTGATGTGATCGGTAATGTGTTGCCGTAAGGCGGAGGCTGTCCTGGCGAAGGAGCCGGGAAAAAACTCTTGCTTTCCTATGTTAAAATCTTGCGGCGGGAAAAGAGCATCACAATTGGTTTCAACAATGCCCATGCCAGCAGGATTAGGGTCAGCAGAAATTGAGCGCGTAAGGCGAGCAGAAACATTCTGATTGGTTTCATTGGAGATATGAAAACAAATCGTATCACCCGGACGGACAGACAGTCTGTCTGAGTAGCCAATACATTTTACACTCATATGTCTCACCCTTACTACCTGATCGTTCCAGCACCAGTCTTTGATTAGAGATAAAATGGTAGAGGGAATTATAGTGTGAGTAAATATTATCTTAGTGACAGGCATGATTATTTCACGACATAATTGGCTGTCTTAAACCGGAGGCAAGAAAGACATGCAGGAGAGACATAAATGACAGGTAAATCAGGTCATGATCTAAATTCCGATCAGGAGTCTAATCTGGAGCATGGCGCGGCTTGGATGAAAGGCCGTGTGATTCCCATTGCTGAGGCCAGCATACCGGTTAATGACTGGGGTCTTGTTCATTCTGACATTACTTACGATGTTGTGCCGGTGATTGATGGGGCGTTTTTTCGCCTCGACGATTATCTGGACAGGTTTTTTGCATCCATGGCAAGTTTAAGACTTGATCCAGAAATGGATAGGGCGTCTATCATTCAGGCTTTGCATCATATGGTTGGTCTGGCCGGGCTTCGTGATGCTTATGTGGCGATGGTTTGTAGTCGAGGCACGCCAAAGATTGCTGGAACACGTGACCCTAGACAATGCCAGAATCATTTCTTTGCATGGTGTGTGCCGTATATTCATGTCATCAAGCCTGATATTTTGGCAAAGGGGGCGAGCGCCTGGATTGCCCAATCGGTGTTTCGTATTCCTGATGCCAGCGTCAATCCGCTGGTCAAAAATTACCACTGGGGCGACTTCACCAAAGGTCTGTTTGAGGCCAAAGATAACAATTATGAAACCGTGATTCTTGCCGATAGTGAGGGCTATATTACCGAAGGCCCGGGGTTTAATGTATTTGCTGTCAAAGATGGTATCATCATCACCTCAGATCATGGTGCGCTAGGGGGGATTAGCCGCCTGACAGTTCTTGAAATGGCGCAGCATCATAACATCATCTCAGAAATACGGCCGCTGACCATTGCCGAATTACTCAATGCTGATGAAGTGTTTATCTCGTCATCAGGGGGCGGGGTCATGCCCATCACCAAGGTAAATGAAACGATTTATGCCAATCATGCCTGTGGCCATATTACCGATATATTGCGCCAAACCTACTGGCAATGGGCACAGAATGAGGCGTTCAGAACCTCTATCGCCTATTTAGACCATTAAAAACCAGCACATTAATGGCCATTTTCAGGTGTTGCAAAAATCGCAACACAGCAACGAATATATAGCAATATACAGAATCGCTTTTTTCTTCTATCTATTATTATGTCTCTCAAGACTAGGGAATGGACCGCGCCCCATAAAGACGGCCACCAAATTTTCTTCCTCCCCCTGAAGATGCTAAGACGTTTATCAATGCAAAGCTTACCAATCAAGCTTTTGCATTGACTCTTTTTTATTCCTGATACTCTATCTTGGCCTTCTATCTTGCCGCTAAATTGAGCTAAAAAAAGCGGGTTTTTCATTTACTGGTCTGATTTTTGCATTATGATTTTTAGATGCAGGTTGAGGTCGAGTGATGACAAAAGCAAATTTTTTCCGAAAGATTGCGTTTGGATTAAATACCCATCAGGCTAGACCTGATCACCCTATTGATTGGGCAAAATCGCAATTAGATAATATCCCTGATATGGTTTGGGATGGCTCCATACCAACGATCAAAGATATGCTTAATTATTATGGTAAGTTTGTTTCAACTGACCGCAGAGTGCTACGGAAAAAGCATAAAGGCGATCGCGCAGGCTATGAATCGGCTAAAGAAAAGCTTCGGAGTGAGACGGGCGAACGCTATTTTGAAAACCTTGAACTTTGTATCCGACATAATACGATCTTAAAAAGCGGCTCACCTGTTTTTGAACGGCTTTGGATGTTCTGGTGCAATCATTTTGCCATCATAGATAAAGACTTTTTGGCGGAGTTTTCAACCGGGCCGTATCATAGAGAGATTATTCGGCAACATATGACAGGTCAGTTTCTTGATCTTGCGGTCGCGGCGACAACCAGTTGGGCGATGATCCATAACCTGGATAATTCAGAATCGGTTGGCCCCAATTCTAAAAAAGGGCTGCGGCTTAAACAAAAAGGCCGGGTTATTAGCGTTAACGAAAACCATGCGCGTGAATTGCTTGAGCTGCATACCGTATCGCCATCAGCAGGATATACTCAGGATGATGTTGTCGCGCTCTCCTATATTATGGCTGGTTGGGAACACCCATGGACGAAAAAACGTGAAGAATGTAACATGGTCAAGTTCAATCAGAAATTACATGAACCTGGCAAGCATACCGTATTAGGTAAGACCTATAAACAAAGAGGTATCTCATCCAAGAACAAGCTTTTGGATGTTTTAGCTGATCTGGCGCAGCATGAGCATACGCGGCATTTCATTGCCTTCAAATTATGTCGTCACTTTATTACTGACCAGCCAACAGAGGCGATGATGGCGCCGATTGTTAGCGCGTGGGAGGAAACGGGCGGTCACTTGCCAAGCATTCACAGAGCCTTGGTTGAGGTCATCTATGCCTATACTGATGATCACTTAAAGTTTCAAAACCCTGAAGTCTGGATGCTGCAAATGGTCAATTTGGCTGAGATGAATTGGCCACCGCAAGCCGAAGATATGACATATGATTTCATAGCCAGACCTGGTTATCTCAAACGCCGACCAGAAAAATTAATGCGTGAGATCGGTCACATGCCGTATCGCCCTATCCAGCCAAATGGATTTTCTGATCTGGAGCGTGACTGGATTTCACCTGAGCTTCTGATCAGGCGATTAGCATTACCGCAGGAATTAAGCCCATATATAAGAGGCCAGATCAATTTCGAAGACATTATTGAAAAAAACTGCAGCACGCCTGACGAGCCCTTGCAAATGATATCGAAGATGACAACGCAATTAGAAAAACTGCAATATGTTTTTCCTGGCTACTGGATGTTAAAAGCATGATCAATAGACGCGATTTTATTCTTGGCTCTTTGACCTTAACCATGCTGGGCTCACCGCTATTTTCGGCAAGAGCGGAGGCGCTAGAGAAACGCAATCTTGTTGTCATAGTGATGCGAGGCGGCATGGACGGGCTGACGGCTGTGCCGCCAAATGATCCTGTTCTTGCTAGTCGCCGCCCTGATATTATGGTGGAAGACACATTGCCCTTAAATGCTGATTTTAGTCTTAATCCACAATTGCGGCAGTTCCATAAGTGCTGGCAGGATGGCCAGGCATCAATCTATCACGCCACCAATATTCCCTACACAATGCGATCACATTTTGAAGGTCAGGATTTAATGGAAAGTGGTGGCCGTACGCCGTTTGCTGAACAAACAGGTTGGCTTGGCCGCGGCATTTATGCGGCGCAATTGGATGGGCTGGCCATCTCGTTACCCATGCCGCTTTTGTTGCGGAGCCCAATGGCTGTTGATAATTACTATCCAACGAATTTGCGCATGCCGGCATTACCTGTGATAGAAAAAGTCAGATCAACCTATCCGGCGGATTCATTGCTTGCACAAACAATGGATAAAGTTATTCAGCGGCCAGTATCAATGTTAAAATCCACCTCATCGCGTGATGCGCATGATCTGGCACGAACAGCCTCACGCATGCTTGCAAAGGATGATGGTCCGAGAGTTGCGGTGTTTGATATTGAAGGGTTTGATACCCATGCCTCACAGGGTGGCGGCGAAGGCGAACATGCGGATAAACTTGCTGATTATGATTTGATATTAAGCCGTCTCAAGCAGGGCATGGGTGATGCGTTTAATAACACTCTGGTTGTTACCCTTACCGAGTTTGGCCGTAAATTGGATCAAAATGGCGGCAGTGGAACCGAACATGGTTATGGAACCGCTGTGCTGCTTGCGGGTGGTTTGGTCAAAGGCGGGATGATTCATGCTGACTGGCCTGGCTTGCAAAAAAAGCAGCTTTATGAAGGGCAGGATTTGAACGCAACAATGGATGCAAGATCAATTTACTGCTCTGCCATGGCGGCTTGTTTTCAAGTTGATTTTGAGCTGTTGCGGCGTCAGGTGTTTTGGAATGAGCCGCTTGTTGATTTAACGGACCAATTATTTATATAGCGCCGCCAGTCATTGCGATAGACGCTTAAAACCAAAATATCCAAGTGCTAATAAATGATTTGAGATTATCGATAACTTCTGTAAAAATTGAAGTCTAACATCACAACCGTCAGGCTTGGTCATGATAAAGGTCACGATTGATACCTCAGGTGAAATTCTAACTATTTTAACCGCATCAGGCAGCCAGCGTTTTCACGCGATCTGGTTAAGGGACAACGCTCAAGATGCGGAAACCAGGGCGTCAGGAAATGGCCAGCGGCTGATCACGCTAAACCATATCCCGGCGGATACTCATATCACATCAGCCGAACTTGCTGATGATGGCATGTTGAATGTCTGTTTCGCGCCAGAGAATAAAACCATCGCATTTGATCTGAACTGGCTTGCCGCCCATGCTTATGATGATGCCTATGATGATGCGCCGCCAAGGCGAGGCTGGCTCAATGAAGTGAGGCAAACATGGGATGCCGGGTTAATGCGCGCCCTTCCTTGCGGCGATTTTACCGAACTTGAAACATCTGCTGAGGCGCTGAAAGACTGGTTGGCGCAGATGATGCGTTATGGCTTTGCTAAAGTCACACACGTGCCGATAGAAGAAGGGGCATTGTTTCGCATTGTTGATCTGTTTGGCTTTGTTCGCGAAACCAATTATGGCCGTCTGTTTGAAGTCAAAACAGAGGTTAATCCAACCAATCTGGCTTACACAGGTCTTGGCTTGCAAGCGCATACCGACAATCCTTATCGTGATCCTGTGCCAACGGTGCAAGTGCTTCATTGTCTTGAAAGCTCGGCTGCTGGCGGTGAAAATATGGTGGTTGATGGCTTTGCTGCGGCCTTACGCCTGCAAGCAGAACAGCCTGAATGGTTTGATTTGCTTGCTGATCATTGCGCGCGGTTTGAATATGCGGGTGAGGACGGCGTCTGCTTAACGGCTCGCCGCCCGATGATTGAACTCGCGCCAGATGGTGAATTAATAGGTATTCGTTTCAATAATCGGTCTTGTGCGCCCATAACCGATGTGCCTTTCGCCAGGATGCAGGATTATTACGCGGCCTATCGCCGGTTAAGTGAGATTATTGATGACACCGCGATGGAAGTCACCTTCCGGCTCAATCCGGGGAGGCGTTTGTCGTTGATAACACACGCATCCTACATGCTCGCAAAGGCTATTCTGGTCACGGCAAGCGCTGGCTTCAAGGCTGTTATGCTGATCTTGATGGGCTGCGTTCTACCCATGATGCGATGATCCGCGATATGGCACATCAGGCGGCAGAATGACTATGGGCATCACGGATTTAACCGATTTAACGCAAGATACTATTGTTGATTTTATCGGTTCAATCTTTGACCGTCGAGGCGGTGAGGAATATTTGGGTGAACCTGTGACCATGGGTGAGCATATGTTACAAGGCGCTACTCTTGCTGAACGGAATGGCCAGTCAGAAGACATTATTGTTGGGGCTCTTTTGCATGACATTGGGCATTTCACCAGTGAGTTTGGAATGTTCACCATGCAAGATACGAAAGACCGCTATCATGAGGATGCCGGGGCAAAAGTGCTTGAGCGATTTTTCCCTAAAGTGATTACCGATTGCTGCCGCTATCATGTTGCGGCGAAACGCTATCTTTGTGCGACGCGGCCTGAATATATGAAACGTCTATCTGATGCCTCAGCGCATTCGCTTAAATTGCAAGGCGGGCCAATGAGTGAAAAAGAAGTGCAAGAGTTCGAAACAAACCCTCACCTTGATACGATTATTGCGGTTCGATATCTTGATGAGGCAGGCAAAGAGCCAGCAATGGAAACGCCTGATTTTTGGCATTTTGCTCCAATGGTTCAGCGCTGTGTCGATAAGCATTTTGCGCAAAAGCCAAATTGATCATCTTCAGGCACTCATCATCAGGCACCTATGATCAGGCATTAGGCGCGCCATGCGGTCAGTATTATAAATTTGTCAATTGATCCGGTTAGCCCGGGGCCTTCCCCGTAGCTTGCGGTGATATTGGTAAACCCTGCTTGTTGCAGATAATCACGCAGCTCGACTTCCTCAAAATAGGCATAAAAGCGGCCAAGGCTGTCGCGCTTCTCACCCTTGCCCAGCTTGAGCCCAAGATAAAACACCCCATGCGGCTTGAGCGCCAGGTGGATAGCGGCTAGATGATGGGGGAACTTGTCTTTCGGGGCATGAAGTAATGAGAAATTTGCCCAAATCCCGTCATAGGCGGCAACATCAGACAGGTCATCAAAATGACCAAGCGCTGCATCAACGCCTCTGGCTTGCGCGGCTTCGATAAAGGCGGGGGTTGCGTCCATGGCTCTGACGGCAAAGCCTTTATTCATCATAAACTCAGCATGAAAGCCGGGGCCACAACCAAGGTCAAGGATAGACCCGCCTGCTGGCAATAAAGCCAGAAAAGCATTGAGTTGGTTCTGCTCACCACGGTTACATCCAAGCGCCGCATAATCGCCCGCCTTTTCTGAATAGGTGGTGACGGTTTCACGATCAACCATGTCAGCCCTTTCCTGGCTATTTAATCGCATTCCTAAAAGCTGCCGCCAGCTTGAGATTGAGCTTAAAATGCTCTCCTTCAATAAGGGGCAATACTTCGCCTTATCTTGCCATTTGACAGACCCTGTTTCAAGCCAGGATTCTGAACACATGGCTCTAATTTCCGCATATATTTAACTGTCAATCCATGCGGTTCTCGCGGCCTGATAGAAACCAAGCGGCCCTGATCCATGTGGGGTAACGCCTTGAACTTCTGTTCGGGCAGCATCAACATAATTGCGGAAACCCAACGTAATATGGCCACCATAATCATGAAGTAGCTGTTGCATTTCACCATACATTTCCTTGCGTTTTGCACTATCAAGCGTTGACCGTACTTCCAGCAAGAGATTCTCAAATCGATCATTATTCCACATAGTTTCGTTCCATTTGGATGTCTTGGAAAATGCAATTGAGAAAATGAGATCTGGAATAGGACGTGGGTCCCAGCCTGATGTGACTATGGGCTTTTGTATCCATACACTTGACCAGAACCTATCGGCTGGTGAATTGATGACGTTAAGATTGACGCCGCCTGCTTTGGCGCTTTGCTGGACATGTAGTGCCGCCGCTAACGCCCCTGATCCGGCAATATCTGATCCATGAATATCAATCGGTGTATTCTCAAGCCCGGCCTTTTTGATATGATAACGTGCCTTATCCGGATCATAAACGCGCTGTGCTATATCCGCATTATAATAGGGATCAATGGGTGCAATCGGATGATCGTTACCTACACTACCCAGACCTTTGAAGATATTTTTTACAATGCCTTCACGATCAATAGAATGCTTCATAGCCATGCAGAAGTCATAATTATCGGTTGGTGAGCGATCAAGCATAAGCGCAAGGTTTATGAGCGCTCCCGAAGGGGCATTAATCACATAACCGATGCCGCTATTATCTATCAGATGTTTGGCTTTCTGATCAAGCTGAAGCATCATGTTGATATCGCCAGAAATCATAGCGTTTATCCGTGAGGTCACATCGCCGATACCGATATATTCCACCTCATCAACATAAGGCCCATCAGCTGACCAATAGTTATCGTTACGGCGGAATACATAATGGCTACCCGGGGCAAATTTTTCAATTTTGAATGGCCCCGTGCCCGGCGGTCTACCGGTAAAGTCTTCCATGCCGCGTTTGACAATTTGCATTCTTGTGTCAGACATAATCATAGGAAACTCAGCATTAGGACCAACCAGATGGAACTGTATCTGATGATTGCTCAGCTTTTCGACCTCAGTTATCTGACTAATATATGATTTTGCTGGTGCCTCGCTGTCAGGATGATTGATGCGGGCAATGGTATGCATTACGTCTTCTGCACCAAATGGTGATCCATCGTGAAACGTCACCCCTTTGCGCAAATTAAACACCCATTTTGTAGCGTCATTATTTGCTTCCCAAGATGTCGCAAGCCATGGCATGGCTTTTAATTCAGCATCCCGGTTAACAAGGGTATCATAAACAGTATACCCCATCATGATGTTTGCTGTGCCGTTATACTTTGTTGGATCCATGCTGTGTTGTGCCTGAGCAGCTTCAATACCAATGACAAGTCTACCGCCTTTTCTGCCACCTTTTTGGGGTGATGAGGCGTGAGCGTTGTTAGTCAGTATTCCATTAACTGCACTGGCTGAAATACCTGCTGCTGCTAATGTGGATACGAATTGACGGCGATTTATTTTGCCAGAATTATATTTGTGCAAAAGTTGTTTTTTGAAGTCATACATATTATCGCTTCCATTGAGGTCATATTGACCATGGTTGTAAAGATGCACCTACAATGACAATACTACTGAACAGATGTTATAATTTGCGGTATGTTTTGCAAATTTAAATGTGACTATGGTTTCATGAATGGGTGACGGTATCAACTCCTGTGATTGAACACCTCAATTTTGATTTGCTGCAGATTGCCGATAACGCAACAGGATGCTATGCGCGTCAACAAGTCAGGTGTAATTTGCCGGGATATGAAAATCAGATGCGGCTCTGGGCAAAGGGGTTAGGCGAATACAGCCCCATTTAGGCTATAAAACTACCTCTTGCGAAACGCAAAAAATTACTCCTAATATGAGTGTTCATATCATCATTGGAATTAAAGATTTACATGATCACCATTGCGGCGGATACGGCACTTACCGAAGACGGCTGGCAACAGAATATCCAGCTGAAGATTGTTGACGATAAGATTGATACGATCATCACAGATGCAAGCGCTGCCTCAGCACACCATGTTCAGGCAGCAGAAGCCGATATTCATGTGCCGATTTTGCTGCCCGCCCCGTGCAATCTGCATAGCCATGCTTTTCAACGCGCCATGGCTGGATTGACTGAGTTCAGGGGCAGTCATGGCGAAGACAGTTTCTGGACATGGCGGCAATTGATGTATCGCTTTCTTGACGTGCTAAGTCCTGAGGATGTGCAGGCTATCGCGGCGCTTGTTCAAATGGAAATGCTCGAAGCCGGATATGCCGCCATTGGTGAGTTTCATTATCTGCATCATCAGGCTGATGGAACGGCGTATGATGATCTTGCGGTTATGGCCGCCGCCATAACTGATGCCGCAATGGAAACTGGCATTGGCCTGACATTACTTCCGGTTCTTTATCAATATGGCGGCTGTGATCAACGTCCATTAGAGGCGGGGCAACGGCGTTTTGGTTGCGCGCTTGATCAGTTTTATCAGCTTCATGACGCTTCTGCCAAGCTCATATCCGATCTGCCTGCTGATGCCTCAATCGGCGTTGCGCCACATTCTTTACGCGCCGTATCTCATGAAGGGCTGATGGCGGTGGCGGCGATGTCTCCCCATGCGCCTTTCCATATTCATGTCGCCGAACAACAGGCCGAGGTTGATGAGATCAAGGCACATACTGGCGCAAGGCCGGTCGAATGGTTGCTTGATCAGGTTCAAGTCAATGCCCGCTTCTGCCTTATTCATGCCACCCAAATGGTGGCCTCAGAAACCGAAGCTCTGGCCAAATCTGGTGCGGTGGTTGGGTTATGTCCGATCACCGAATCAAATCTTGGTGATGGCATTTTTGATGGCGCGCGCTACATGGCGCATGGCGGTAAAATAGGGATAGGGTCTGATTCTAATATTCGTATCGCGCTTGCCGAAGAATTGCGGACGCTGGAATACTCACAACGGTTGCGTGATAAAAAACGCAATATCATGGCAGGTGAGGCAACATCAGTGGGACGGCATTTATGGGAGGCGGTTAATGCTGGTGGGCATCAAGCCTTGGCGCGCCATGGTGGTGCTATTCGTTCAGGCGCCATTCGTTCAGGCGCCATTTGTTCAGGAGCATGGGCTGATCTGATTGCCCTGGATAGCAAAGCGCTTGATCTGATCCATATAGGAGGCGATCGCATTCTTGACAGCTTCATCATAGCAGGTGATCAATCACTGGTGACAGATGTCTGGTCAGCTGGCCGCCATATGGTAATAGCTGGTCGCCATATTCATCGGGACAGGATTACAGCTGCCTATGCCAGTCAGGTCAAATCCTTGCGTCAGATGGCTTTATCATGACGCGCTAAAGCTAGAATAGTATCAAAGACCTCATCATGGGAAGCGCATCTCTATGCGTTCTTGTCAGCGTCAGAGCAGGTTGTAGAATAGCGCCAATATGAGCCTTTTTTACTGCTATCATTATAATCACATGAAATGTTTATATACATAAAAGATAATTTATGCCTATTATTTATGAATGCTAATTTATGGGAGGAAATCATGTTAAAAAAGCATTTGTGTTCTGCAGCAGTAGCTATTGGGATGCTTTCATCCTCACAGGCGTTTGCGGCTGGCGAGCTAAATATTTTCAACTGGGGCAACTACACCAGCCCTGAGATGATTGAAAAATTTGAAAAAACATATGACATTAAAGTCACCATCACGGATTACGATTCTAATGATACAGCATTAGCAAAAGTGCGTGCTGGCGCTCATGGTTTTGATATTGCGGTGCCATCAGCCAGCTTTATGCCTATTTGGATCAGCGAAGGCTTATTGCTGGAAACCAATCCGTCCGGGATGTCGAATTATGGCAATGTCCGTGACAATTTCAAAAACCCTGATTGGGACCCTGGTCACCGTTATTCTGTTCCCTATCAGTGGGGTACGGTTGGTGTGATTGTTGATACCACGCTTTATGATGGCGATATCAACACATGGGCAATGGTCTTTGATCCGCCCGAATCACTTTCAGGAAAAATCAATGTGGCACCTGAAATGCTTGACCTCATTGATGCGGCTCTCAGATATACAGGCGGTGAGCCTTGTACCGATGATAAGAGCCAGCTGAAAAAAGCGCGTGATACATTGATCAGTGCGAAAAAGCATTGGTTATCCATGGATTATGGTGTCATTGAGAAATTTGCCGGACGTGATCTTGGTGCATCGCTATACTGGAACGGCGCGGCTTTCCGTGCCAGAGAGAAAAATCCAGATGTTCGCTTTGGCTATCCAGTAGAAGGCTATCCGATGTGGATGGATGCTGTGGTTGTCCTCAAAGACGCAAAGAACGTTGAGAATGCCAAGCTTTTCCAAAACTTCCTGATGGAACCCGAGCATGCCGCTATGGCATCAGCATTTGCGCGTTACGCCAATGGCATCAAAGGCTCTGAGCCATTTATGCCAGATGATATGAAGGGCGCACCAGAAGTTGATATTGCGGCTGAGTTCATTCCAAACGGCTTCTTCAGCAAAACCTGTCCACCTCATGTTCAGGAAATGTATTCTGCTATTTGGACAGAACTACAAAAGTAATAAAGTGACGTCAGCGTCGCTTTAATATGACAAATACATGATAGAGGCGAAAATATTCGCCTCTATTTTTTTGTCAATTGGTTTTTTGCTTATTGGGGATGATATTGGCGAATTAAATCAACTTGTTTAGCATGCCATGGCATCGCTTGTTCGAGCTGTCTGGCAAGGCTCATCAGCATTTCATCATTGCCATAAGCCGCCGCAAAATGCACTCCAACAGGCAGATTATCGGGCGTCCAGTGAAGCGGTAGTGACATAGCCGGCTGACCAGAGGCATTGAATATTGCTGTATAGGGCGAATAGGCAAAGACACCATCGGGGCCATTACGGTAATCCATAAAATCCGTATTGATCGGCTTGAAGCGACCAATTTCTGCAGGTGGTTCAGCTAATGTTGGGCTTAACAGAATATCAACATCTTCAAACAGATGTGCCATTTTGCGGCCAAATGCGTGAACCGTATTAATGGATTGCAGATAGTCGGCGCCAGATACACGGTTGCCTAATTGAATAGCACCATAGGTGACGCCATCAACATCATCTGGTGTCACCTCAGCAATATCTTTTTTATATCGCACCGAAAGCAAAGTTCCGGCGGCGACAATTTTTGTCCATGCCATCATCATGTCTTTCACGTCATCACCAAGCGATGATGACCATGCGCTCACATGATGACCAAGTTGGCGTAAACTATCGGCGGTTTGGGCAACGGCATGACGACATTCTTCATGAACAGCATTCCCCATGAAATCGGTATCCAAGACAGCTACGCGCAAGCCCGGCAGCTTGGCGTCCATGGCTTTCATAAAGCCTGTCTTGAGAGGGGGAGCAGAATAAGGCGCGCCTAAATCTGCGCCTGAACAATGGTCTAGCATCAAGGCACTATCACGAACAGAACGTGTCAGAAAGCCGTCTATCGCCATGCCTGCCCAGCCTTCGCCAACAGCAGGGCCATCAGGCAGGCGCGCGCGCGTCGGTTTAATGCCAACCAGCCCACAGCAAGCGGCCGGGATACGAACCGAGCCGCCACCATCAGAGCCATGAGCTAAGGGGACAATGCCAGCCGCCACCGCAGAGCCTGAACCGCCAGACGAGCCGCCGCTTGTATGATTGACGTTCCATGGATTGCGCGTCGGCGCCCCATAGACGCCAGCCTCGCTTGTTGGCCCAATGCCAAGTTCAGGTGATGTCGTTCGCGCATAAGGAATGAGCCCGGTTTTCCGCATGCGTTGATAAATTGATGAATCATACGAATACACCGTATCCTGATATAGCCGTGAGCCATTATGTGAGGGAAAATCGATGGCCTCTGCGCCCAAGTCTTTGAGAAGAGTCGGGACGCCATATAACGGCGTATCTAGTGCCGTCGTCGCCAGCAGTTTTTCGGCTTGGGGAGTGTTGAAGTTGACAACAGCATGGAGCGAGGGGTTTAGCCGTTCCGCTCTTGCTACGCTGGCACTAAGCATGTCGGCGGCGGCAACACCCCCGACCTTAATTTGCTCAGCAAGGGCGATGGCATCACATTCAAACAAATCATCCATGATACAATTCCTTTAACATATAATTCCTCAAACACACATAAAGATTAAAGATGCCATGACAGCCAGATATTGACCAGTACCTTTTCGAGGATACCTTTTAGGTAATACCCTCAAGCTAGTGATTGACATAATTAACTTTGCCTTTCACACTGAACTTAAGCAAATCATAATAGAGACCAGTGATATTGGAGATTAGGTCATAACAGCGTCGTATAAAAATAGTGAAAAACAGCCGCCAATATTTGATATGGCAGAGGCCGATATCTGGGCTCAGATGCCGCGCATGGATTGGGACAGGCCACCATGGAATAGGTGGAGTTTTCAACGCATCAGGAGCCTGATGCCAACCGCCCAAGTCTGGCGCGGTAACGCCCAGGCAAAGCCCCTGCCGCGTCAAGAAAAGGATATCTCACAGATACAATTTACCCGATCTGATCAAGTATCACAGACGCTTGAGAGCTTTCTTGATGATAGTTACACAGACGGATTTCTGGTCATGGCTGATGGCCATATTATCCACGAAAGCTACCATAATGGTATGCGGCCTGAGACGCCGCATTTGATGCAATCTGTGTCCAAATCTATTACCGCCACGGTCACCGGAATAATGATCGGGCGAGGGCAGCTTGACCCATCTGCTCTGGTCAGAACCTATATCCCGGAGCTGGCAGAAACAGCGTGGGCGGAGGCGACGCTTCAGCATGTTCTGGATATGACGACAGGCGTTCAGTATAGCGAAGAATACACGCGGCTTGATTCTGATGTTGGCAAGACGGATGTTGCTTCTGGCTGGCGGCCTGTCGCGCCTGATGCTAGCCCTGATATTGATTGGCCTGCCTCGGTTTGGGATCAGATATTATCATTGAAAACATGTGATGCTGACCATGGCAGCAGATTTTTATATCGGTCAATTGAAACAGATTTACTGGCGCATATTATGATGCGCGTCTCCGGCATGCCGCTGCATGAGTTGATCAGCCAAGAATTATGGCAACCTATGGGTGCCGAAGAAGATGGATATTTCACCGTTGATGCACGCGGATACGGGCTGGCGAGTGGCGGCTTTAATGGCTGCCTGCGGGATTTTGGCCGCTTTGGACAGCTCTATCTGGATGACGGTATGTGCGATGGCAAACAGATTATCCCGCGTGACTGGATCACCGATGTCAGGCGTGGCGCGCATGGATTATTTTCTGAGGAAAGGCGCAAGCTGCTGCCACATGGCTGCTATCGAAATCAGTTTTGGATCGAAGATGAGACCAAAGAATCCTTCATGTGTTTAGGGGTGTTTGGTCAGCTTATTTATATCGCGCCAGCCTATAATATGGTGGTTGTTAAATTATCTACCTGGCCTGATTTTCTTGATGATGATTTCAAAGTTGAAACGCAGCTTGCCATTCACGCGATTGCCGCTGAATTGGGGAAACATGTTGACTGATGTTAAAAACACAAGTTAAAGAAGATAAGGCGCTTCGATGTAATCCAGCAGATTTTATAAACCTAATTAGTAGGTAAGTTTATGTCATGACAAAGACCAACGATGCTGAAATAGCAATTCATGTAGATGGGGTAGGAAAATATTTTGGTGCTGAGCCAAATCTAGTTAAGGCGCTGGATAATGTTTCTATTGATATTCGCCGCAATGAGTTTTTTACTCTGCTTGGCCCGTCAGGATGTGGCAAAACAACATTGTTGCGGCTAATTGCCGGGTTTGAGAGCCCGACCTTTGGGCAAATCCTGCTTGATAATAAGGACATCACTCACCTGCCGCCATATCACCGTTCGGTCAATACCGTGTTTCAAAGCTATGCTCTTTTTCCGCATTTAACTGTCGCAGAAAATATTAGCTTTGGTCTGGAAATGCTTAAAAAACCAAAGCGTGAGATTGCCCAAACGGTTGATGAAATGTTGGCGCTTGTGCATATGGAAGAATTGAAAGATCGGCGGACTAATCAGATTTCTGGCGGCCAGCAACAGCGGGTAGCCTTGGCACGAGCATTAGCCCCTAAGCCAGATGTGCTATTATTGGATGAGCCACTATCGGCGCTTGATTATAAACTGCGCCGAGGCATGCAAATTGAACTCAAGAGGCTGCAATTAGAAACTGGCATCACCTTTATTTTTGTCACCCACGATCAAGAAGAAGCCTTGACTATGTCAGATCGCATTGCCGTGATGAGTGATGGGCATATCCTGCAAGTGGGGACACCTGATGACATTTATTCCAATCCGCAAGAACGCTTTGTTGCGGATTTTATTGGTGAGTCTAACTTCATCACAGCCGATATTGTTTCGGTCAGTAAAGGCAAACAGGCGAAAGCCTCGCTGCGCTTGAGCGGCAGTCGCAAAACACTGAAAGCAACCTTGCCAGCGAATAAGATGCAGGATAAATCTGCGACGGTTTTTATTCGGCCTGAACATGCGCGTCTGCAAACCTCATCACGCGGGGCAACAATGACCGGGACATTAACCAATATCTTGTTCTTTGGCACGGATACCAATTTTCATCTGTCACTTGAAAATGGCGATAGTTTTGTTGTGCGCTCACAAAATGAAATTGGCCGCGCCTTTAATCCATCAATCGGGGATACGCTGGGGATTGTTATTGATGAACAGGCTATTCAGATTTTAAAGGATTAGCGGAAATGGCACCTGTCTCTAACCATCTGGAATTAGAGCGTATTAAACGCAAGGCACGCGCCAATTGGCTGTTGTCACTGCCTGCATTGCTTTTGCTGTTATTTGCGGCATCAGGGCCATTGCTGATTGTCATTGTCTATTCTTTTCTGACCCCTGGAAATTATGGTGGCGTGCTTTGGGAGCTATCAGGCGAAGCCTGGTTTAAGGTGCTCTACACGAAAGATATTTTTGACGATACTGTTTCACTTTCAGATGCCCATATTTCTATTTTTTGGCGGTCGTTTCAGCTGTCTTTTCTGACTACGGTGATCTGTTTGATACTAGGATTCCCGACAGCCTATTTTATCGCAACACGGCCACCATCAACACGCAATGTCTGGCTATTTCTAATCACTATTCCGTTTTGGACAAATCTGTTAATTCGGACATTTGCTATTCTTGAATTGATCAGGAATAAAGGCGTTATCAATAATTCATTAATGTCGCTGGGGGTAATTAGTGATCCTATTCCCATGCTTTATTCAGATGCCGCGATTGTGATTGGGATGACATATGTCTATCTGCCGTTAATGGTTCTGCCGATTTATGCCGCTATGGAACGCTTTGATTTCCGTTATGTTGAGGCAGGCTTTGATCTCTATGCCTCGCGCTTCAAAGTCATGCGGAGAATTATTCTGCCGATCATTAAGCCGGGGGTTATTGCGGGTTCTATTTTGGTTTTTGTGCCGTCGCTAGGGGCATATGTGACGCCGCGTATCCTTGGCGGCGGGAAGAATCTGATGATTGGTAATTTGATTGAATTACAATTTGGGCAAGGCAAGAACTGGCCTTTGGGTGCCGCCCTTGCTGTGACGATGCTGTTGATTGTATTGGTTGCTCTGATTTTCTACATGCGGATTTCANAACGGTCGGAGCAAAATGATGCTCAATAAAATCTTTAAAAAGAAAAATGAGTTTTCGATCACCCATCAGTTTGGTTTTGCGACAATCGCGCTAGTCTGTTTTTTCACGCTTTATGCGCCGATTTCTATTTTGGTGTTTTATTCTTTTAATGCCGGCAATAACTTGATGTTATGGGAAGGGTTTTCATTCCATTGGTATGTGCAGGCCAGCAAAAATGAGCTGGTTCAGGNAGCCGCCATACGATCAGTGATCATCGCTGTTTGCGCGTCTCTGATATCAACATTAGTGGCAACAATGGCGGCATTAGGGACAACGCGAACACGCCCATTCAAAGGCCAGAAATTCATTTTTATCATGATCAATCAACCGCTCATGGTTCCTGAAATTGTTACNGCNGTGGCGTTNCTNATCTTTTTTGCCATCATNAAAACATTTACCAATTATTATGGTCTNGGGTATTTGATTGTGGCGCATGCGGCGTTTTGTGTACCTTTTGCGTATTTACCGATTAAGGCGCGCCTTGATGGGATGGACCTGAGTATGGAAATAGCGGCAAGTGATCTTTATGCGCCGCCGCTGGTTGTCTTTCGGCGCATCACTCTACCCTTGCTTTGGCCGGGAATTATGGCAGGTGCGATGCTGGCTTTTGTGATATCGCTAGATGATGTGATTATCACAGAGTTTGTCAAAACCGCAGGTCAAGATACGCTTCCAACTTATATGTTAGGGCAGCTTCGCCGCGTCATCACACCAGAAATTAATGCCATATCAACCGTCTTGCTGGCGGTATCTTTGGTGGTTGTGACCGTGTTCTTTATGTTCACCCGAAAACGCTATTAAAAGCTTAGGCCTGATAGGTTATCTTACCGCCGCAAATTGTTGTTTGGGCGCGTGCTTGGTCTAGATTTTCGGGCTCCATAGCCGTTAAGTCATGTGACATGACAACAATATCTGCCATCATGCCAGCCTTGAGCCTGCCTTTTTTGCTTTCATTAAACTCAACCCAGGCATTGCCGGCGGTATAGCTTTCTAATGTATCCATCAGGCTTTGGCGTTGATCACGCCATGGCGCTGGCATTTGCTTTGGTGACACAGCCGATTTTATATTTGGCATAACATCAACAGGGATCACTGGCCAGTCAGTTGAGAAGATGACTTTTGTGCCTGTATTGCGGATATCCTGCCAAGCATAGGCGGTGGGAATCTGATGCGGATGCAACATGCGCTCCACCGTTTCTGGTGAAAAATACACACCGAATGGCGCGTGGCCTGGCTGAATAGATGCCACTACTCCTAATTCGCTAAAGCGCGGCAGATCATCAGGATGCAGCACTTCAATATGTTCTATCCGATGTCTGCTATCTCGTTTGCCATTTCTGTTTTGCGCCAGCTCATAGCCATCTAATGTTTGCCTGATAGCGCGATCACCAATCGCATGAACAGAAATCTGAAGCCCCATAGCATCAGCTTTGACGCATGCTTCCTTAAAAAGCGCNTCATCAAAAACCGCATCACCGACCGTATCANGNTNNGGATATTTATCCAGCATCAATGCTGTCGAGCTTTCAACCACNCCATCAACAAACATNTTAACCCGATTNCACCACACCCAATCACCNCNAAAATCACGGCGCATCNTNTCNGCTTCGGCAAAGCGATCAAGGGTATCAAAGCTNTTNAAATGAAANGGAACTTCGGTTCGGCATAACAAATCACCNCGTTGCTCAAGCTCTTTNAGCAACTCNANNGTATAAATATTGCCATCCATATTATGNAGNCCGGTGATGCCATGGCTGGCACAATGCTTAAANCCGCGNGCGATNGCATCAGCNTCAAGCTGNCGCTCTTGCATGNTTGCCGCAGGNTCAGGNTTACGGCCAGTNACCAAGCCAATCATATCACGNCCGCCATAACGGGTTAGTTTTAAGACAGGCGCATAGGCACCTGGCTCACGCAATTCACCAGCCGCTTTGCCATCAGTTGCCATAACAATCTCAGCGCCTTTATCAACCTCACCCCCATTAAGAATACCGGCCATTTCAAGCGCCTTAGTATTTGCCCAAATGGTATGATGATCAGCCGCGAACATGGCAAAGGGACGATCGGGAAGCACCTTATCCAAATCCTGCCGCGTTGTCTGTTTACCCGAAGCAATGATGTTATAATCTGCCTGAATAGCAAAGACGATAGTGTCATCGGGGCAGGTCTGTTGCCATGCGCGGACTTTATCGGTGAGGCTATCAATGCCTCTAACCCCATAAAGGTCTAAATAATCAAGCTCGGCAGAGCCGCCAAATAAATGTACATGACTATCAATAAATCCTGGCAAGATGGTGTTTTGTGTTGCGTCAATGACGCGTGTTGAGCTATCGGCTAAGGCACGAATATCAGCTGTCTCACCAACCGATAAGATGATGCCATCTTTGATCGCGAGCGCGTTAGCATGCGGATGCGCTTCATCAAAGGTGATCGCCTGACCATTAACTATAATCATATCCGGGGTCATTTTTGGGGTCATGTAAACACTCCTTATTGTATTCTATGTATCATCAGGTTCTGGTAATGCCATTCGTCTTTTGGAAATAAGCTGATAATTTTCAGGGGTTCTATGGCGGCCAAAATCAAAAAAGGTCTGGCGATATTGTTTCGCCATATCCAGATCAATTTCGGCATTAATAACTTCGTCTTCGAGCGTTTCACTTTGTGCCACGATCTGACCAGATGGCGCTGTTATAGCGCTGTTGCCAATAAGCGATGATCCCTCTTCAAGGCCACATTTCGCTGTCGCTATTGACCATACTGAGTTCAGATAAGAGCCGCTTTGCATCGACAGCAGATGATGAAAATCCGCCAGCGCATCCACCTCTCTAAAGCCGCTATGATCATCAGGAGTGTTATAACCCAAACACACAAGCTCCGCTGCTTGCAGAGCTAAAACCCGCCAGCCTTCTGGCCAGCGGCGGTCATTACAGATGAGCATACCTATCCGTGTGTCCAGCATTGGCGTCACTGGAAAGCCCAGATTTCCTTTTTCAAAATATCGTTTTTCTAAATGCTGATGACGACGGCCGGGTTGAGGCTCATCATGTCCTGGCAGATGTATTTTGCGGTATTTGCCGCAAATCTCTCCAGCGTGATCAACCAGAATAGCGGTGTTGAAATAGCGTGTCTCGCCATTCTCGACAATCTTTTCTGCATAGCCTAGATTAAATCCGATGTTGAGAGCCTTGGCCATTTCAAATAGTGGCATAGTATCGGCATTAGGCATGCTTGTTTCAAACCAGGTATCTAGCTCGGCCTGATCTTCAATGATCCAACGCGGGAAAAAGCTGGTTAAAGCCAGCTCTGGAAAAACAATGAAACGCGATCCTTTTGCTGCCGCTTCTTTCATCATCTCAAGCATCCGGTTAACACAATCCTGGCGTGTGTCTTGCCTTGATATGGGCCCCATCTGCGCGGATGATACTACATATTTTCGTATCATGCATGTCGCCTTTTGGCTGTTGCTTCTAAATCTAATTTACCATGTGATATGATAACGCCATAATCACGTTCTGCTGTTTCCTCACTAATTAACTCATCCAGCACATCTTCATAAACATCTTCAGGGCTTCGCTCGAACGCTTCCCCATAGCCGCCAGCCGATGGTCCGATAGCCAAAAACGTATCACCAGTTTCGGTTGTATGATAAGGCACTTTCGAGGTTAGAGATTCGGATTTACCATTAGCATGAATGAGATGAAGCTCTGCCGTCTTGCCATCATTGCCGCCTTTAAAACCCCATGGAGCAAACTTATGGCCTTCGCCTTCAACTGAAAACCCGCCTGGTTCTAAAAACTGAAATGCCCGACATGCACCTAATCCGCCGCGGGTGCGACCAGCGCCGGATGTATCCTCACGCAACTCATATCTGGTGACGCGCATAGGCAGATGGCTTTCAATATCTTCAATTGGATTATTTCGTGTATTAGCATAAAGCGTATCAACCGCGTCCATGCCATTGCGATTGTAACGGCCACCATAAGAGCCTTCAAAGATTTCCATATGTACCCAATGGGTTTCTTCTTTTAATCCTGAAAATGCGATAACCTTGAGGTTGCCAATACCGGCAGATACTTGTTCTGGTACGGCACCTGCCAGAGCCTTCATGACCGTATCCGCCAGCTGATTTCCTGGTGTGAATCGGGCGATGACTGGCGCTGGGAAAATTGGATTAGCCAAACAGCCGCGCGGGACTTTCAGCGTAATCGGCCGCGTCAAACCCGAGTTCTGTGGGATATATCCAAAGATGTCTGAGTCTAGTAATACTGACCGCACGGTCAACCATATCGAAATATCAACTGTACCGATGAGAGGCATATTTATCGGCCGATCAGGTACTTGCGGGGCAGTGCCTTCAAGGTCAACTTCCATCTCATCCCCTGAAATAGTGATCGTTACCACTAGCGGTAAGTCACGACGGTCAGGGTCTTCAAGGAAGCCGTCAATAAAGGTTTTTGCAGAATAGACGCCATCGGGCACATCTCTGATCGCATTACGCATGAGCCGCTCAGAATAATCCATTAAGGCTTCGCTGGCATCATCTACCGCTTGCAACCCGAACCGATCAACCAAATCAATAAACCGCTCGGCGCCAATCTGACAGGCGGCAACCTGGGCTTCCATATCGCCAACAACCATGCCGGGGGCGCGAACATTATCTTTGAGAATCTGCCATACCGCTTCGTTACGCTCGCCGCCATCATAGACCTTAATAGCCTTGAACTGTAATCCTTCGGCGTAAACATCAATAGCATCAACAATCCCGCAGCTACCAGGGCTAAGGGCACCAACATCCAGATGATGTGCAGTTGTTCCTGAGAATCCAATCAATATATCACCATAAAATACCGGCACAATGAGCGCAATATCAGGCCCATGGCTGGCGCCGCCATACGGATCATTATGCATGATGACATCACCATGTTTAAATGCTGTGCCGCGTCTCTCAAAAACCTCAATGACATTTTTTACATAGCCGGGAATTGGCCCTGATTGGAGAGGCGTTGATTGCACGGATTCGGCAAGCTGATTACCCTTTGCATCAGTCAGCGCCGTGCCAAAATCTTCAGACTCACGTATGATAGAAGAATAAGACATGCGCATTAGCTTATAGCCCATCTCAATAGCAATATTTTGCAACGCGCCTTGAATGACACTAGCGGTAACTGGATCAATGGATTGCTGTATTTTTTGCTCCATGGTCAATCTCCTCGTCTGTCCTCAGCTATTAATAGAAATGAGCATATTGCCCCGTTGATCAATGTGGAAGCTGTCACCAGGTCGAACAACGGTTGTCGTATCTTGTTGAAGAATGATCGCCGGTCCTTCAACCTTTTCATCAAGCGGCAACTTACCACGCTGATAAATAGCTGTATCAAATGTCTTAAGCTCGGCGCCATGACGGAACACACATTGTGCAACTTTCACGCGCGCATCATCAATAGAACCAGATGCGGGTGTATCCTGCTTTTCCAGCTTTGTTGACGTTCCTATGCCAGAAACACGGACATTAACAATCTCTTTTGGGCTATCAGGGAAAGACCGCCCATATTCGGTCTGATGCTGTTTTTCGAATTGATCAAATAGCTGTTTCTCGGCATTATTATCAAAGTATTTACCATCAATCTTAACGCGCAATTCATAGCCTTGCCCGACATATCGAATATCTGCATAACGTAAAAACTCAACATCATTATCGGGGATATTATCTGCCCGAAACTGTCTGGCTAGCTGGCCTTCCATATCACTGAACATAGCTTCCACGCGGTCATGACTGACTTGCCCTGATACTTGGAATGCGGTTCGAATAGCATCATATTTGATATCTGTGGTCAACAGTCCAATTGCTGATGTAATACCCGGATGTGGGGGGACAATGACCTCAGGGATAGCGAGCATGGCGGCTACTTCTGATGCTTGCAAAGGGCCACCACCACCAAATGCCATCAAAGAAAACTCTCTTGGATCAAGCCCGCGTTGAACCGTTCTTGATCTAATCGCATTCGCCATGGCGGAATTAACAATCGTAATAATACCCTCAGCGCATGATAGGCGATCCATGGAAAGCTCATTAGCAAGATTATCAATAACTTGATTAGCTTTCGCTTGATCAAGCATCATCTCGCCACCCAGAAAATTGTCAGGGTCCAGCCGGCCCAGCGCCAGATTAGCATCGGTTACGGTCGGCTGATCACCGCCAAATCCATAGCAAGAAGGCCCCGGTCTGGCACCGGCTGACCGAGGGCCAACCTTAAATGCGCCGCCCTTATCCTGATAAGCGATAGAGCCGCCGCCAGCGCCAATCGTATGAATATCAATCATTGGAACCATCAGTGGAAAGCCAGCAATCCAAGTATCACGCGGCGATGCTTCGGCAAATTGCCCATGCTGAATTATGCCGATATCCGCAGAAGTGCCGCCAACATCAAAAGTGATGAGCGAATGGCGTTCGGATTGCCCACCTGACCATGCGCCGCCCATAACGCCAGCCGCAGGTCCGCTAAGAATGGTTAAAACTGGTTTTTCTGCGACCATGGCTGACGTCGCAAGCCCGCCATTTGACCCCATGATATGGAGATCAGCGGAATAACCTTGATCAGCAATATTTTCCTCAAGCATAGTGACATAGTTGCGGACTTTGGGTCCGATATAGGCATTGATCGCTGTTGTTGTGAAACGTTCAAACTCTCTAAATTGTGGTGATACATCTGATGAGCATGTGACAAATGCCTCTGGATACACCTCTAACACAATATCGCGGGCGCGATGTTCATGCGATGGATCAAGAAAGGCAAACAAGAAACAGATCGCAATCGCGTCAATGTCATTGGCTTTAAATATCTCAGCAGCTTGCCTGACAGCGTTCTCATCTAGCGGCACTAACACCTCACCATGAGGCGGCGCGATACGGTGTGCAACGGTCTTACGCCAGCGCCTTTTGACTAATGGGCGATCTTGCCATGGAATCTCTTGCTGGATAGAAAAATGCTGTGGCCGTTGATGGCGGCCAATATGAATAATGTCACGATACCCTTCATTGGTGATCATCCCGCACTCCGCGCCATCATGCTCTAGCATCGTATTGGTAGCGGTTGTCGTACCGTGGTAAATGTGATCAATGGATTTTCTATCAACGGAGAAGCGGCGGCATAGCTCATTGATACCGTTCATAACGCCTTCGGATGGATTATGCGGCGTTGTTGGCGTTTTATGGGTAAATGTTGCGCCTGTATTCGAATCAAATAACACAAGGTCAGTAAACGTACCGCCAACATCTACACCAATAAGTTTCACCGAACATCTCCCTTAATATATATTTAAGTTAGTAGTAATTAATGACTAATTAATGTTAACCATAGTTAACTCACTTAAGGATAACAAATATAAAAAAATATAATGGTGAAACAGGAAGATAAAATGAAGCAGCTGTCCACCAATTATTAGGTGTCAGTGGAGAGAGCTATTTATGCGTGGTTAAGTATTTTTTAGCTTAACTGTTTCGAGATATTCCACACATTCATCAACGCTGTGAACATCTGCAAATTTAGCGTCAAGATCAAACAGATTCCAGGCCACAGCACCTGGAATACGGTCACCAATACATTCTTTGACGGCGATAGTGCGAAAGCCGTCAGCAAGACCATCACATACTGTTTCGCGGACGCAGGCGGTGGCGGTCACGCCGGTAACAAGGATTGTGTCAACATTAGCAGCCCGCAATATGCCGGCTAATTCGGTTCCATGAAAACCGCTGGCGCGTTTTTTCAGCAATGTATATTCGCCATCAACAGGGGCGATGCGGCTATCGATAGCCCATAATTCTTTGTCTTTGATATTGACAACATCAATAGGAATTTTGCAATGCCATAGCCCCATATCGGTAAACTCAGCCTCACGATCGGTGACTTCATAGGCGGTTGTGATATGAATAACCGGGTGACCATGCGCCCGACATGCCGCCAGCAGACGCTGCATACCGGGGATAATTTCGCCATCCATTTTATTCTGATCACAGGTGAACGGATTGCCCGGACGCGTCCAGGCATTAGCCAGATCAACAGAGACTAGAGCCGGTTTTTTGCCAAATCCGATACGCCGCTGAAAGCCGCGCTGCTGGTAAATTTCAGTCGCTTTATCAAACGCTTGATGAAGCATATCATCAAGCTCTTGCCAATCCATTTCATCTTTACTCATAGCTAATGTCCTCAACATAAATAAGAGCCGTGAATAACATCACAATATGATTTTAATCGCAAGACTTAACCAGAATTTTCAAAATATGATCCTAATGTCAGGGCGTGAAGGGGTGTTAGCGACAAGCCCCGCAACGATAATTTGTGTTTGCAAAAACAGGATTTGGTGTTCTACTAGTTGCATTATTTGAGGAGTGGTTATGTATAGTGGTAAATTATTTGATAATATTAATTGCGGGCCTTTGGCGCTGAGAAACCGAATTGCTATGGCACCTCTGACGCGGCAATGCGCTGATGATGATGGAACACCTAACGACGAAATGGTGGCATATTATGCGCGCCGTGCTCGTGGTGGTGTTGGTTTAATAATTACCGAAGGCACTTATCCTGCTGATAATTTTTCTGGAGTTGGCTATCTAAATCAGCCGGGTTGTGAGACGGACAAGCATCAACAAGGCTGGAAAAAAGTTGCAGATGCCTGTCATAAGCATGGGGCAAAAATTATTCTTCAGCTTATGCATGCTGGCCGGGTTGCTGATCCGAGAACAATTAAAGAGGGTGAACAGCCTGTATCAGCATCAGATACAACAAGCACAGGCTGGGTGCTTTATACCGATAATGATACAGAATTGCATGATCGTGGGCTTAGTGGTGACTGGCCACAAGTCAATTTTCCACCTGCCCGAAGCCTGACCGAAGATGATCTAAACGCTGTTGCTGATGATTTTGCCGCCGCCGCGAAACGCGCGATTGATGCCGGATGTGATGGTGTTGAAGTCCATGGTGCTAATGGTTACTTGCTCTATCAATTTACTGATCCGAAGCAAAATCTTCGCACCGATGCTTATGGCGGGTCAGCTGAAAATAACATGCGGTTTCCGAATATGGTTGTTGATCGCATCCGTGCCGTGATTGGGCCTGATAAGCTGATCTCATATCGCATCTCACAAGATGGTGTTGATGATTTTACAGGGTTTTGGGAAGCTGGCCAGAGCTATGTTGAGGCACTTGGTGTTGAGCTTGGCAAAATGGATGCCGATGTTATTCACTGGTCAAGTTTTAATTGGAAAGATAATCGATTTGATCCATCAGCACCGCCAGTTCCCGTAACCTTGAAAAAAATCAGCGGTAAGCCGTTTATTACCAATGGTAATATTTTTGATGGCGCGAGCGCAGAAGACGTCTTTGATCAAGCCGCTGGCGATATTGTAGCGGTCGGCCGTCCAATTTTTGCGCATCCAGACTGGGCTTATATTGTTGCCTCGGGCATGGATTATGACTGGATGGAGTTTGACCGCAAATACGTCATCAAACCAGCTTATGATTATACCTATGCTTATCCAACCGGCTTACCAGAAAGAGATTGGGCGCCAAATGCCAAAATGAAACGCTAAAGGGGAAATGCTTCATGAAAGAAACATTGAGCGAAACATCAGCGACGCCAACGATCTTGATTGATAATGATCAATGTCGGCTTACTCTCTGGTCTTTTCAGCCTGGTCAGGAAACCGGCTGGCATACGCATGAG
>NZIT01000066.1 GCA_002691725.1 SAR116 cluster bacterium
CCTGTTGTGACGCGATTAATCCTGATACGGCATGCCAGAACTCAGTATGATAAATCATGCGTGCCACCTGAAAATCCACCTCTTGATCCTGAAGCCAGTCATGATTACGCCGCTATGCGGTCGGCTTTACCTGATAATTATCGGTGGCTGATTAGCCCTCTGAAGCGGTGCCAAGATACCGCCAAACACCTTATCAAAAATGGCGCAAAATTGGCTAGCCGGCAAAATGATGATCGCCTGCGTGAGCAATCATATGGGCTATGGCATGGGAAAAATATTGGCATGTTATGGGAAAGTGAACTGGCTCAGCTTGATAAACATAACTGGCATTTTCTGCATCCCAATCACGTTCCGCCTGATGGCGAGAGCTTTGCCCAAGTCATGACAAGGCTTGCCCCTGTTATTAATGAATATGCTGATCAAAATACCGTGCTAGTCACGCATGGTATGGTGATCCGCGCCTTGCTTGGTCTAGCTCTTGGGATGACAGCCGATCAGTCTTTGTCAATTAATATCGCTCCATTATCACTTACCGAATTAAGCTATATGAAATCAGGGTCATCAGATGTAGCTGCTAATGGCGGCCAATGGCAGTTAAATTATCTCAATCGCGCCTATTGATCAGCTGATTTGATTTACCGATTACCGCGTGGATCAACCCAGCCAATGCTATTATCATTACGCCGATAGATCATATTTAATCCCATATGGCTTTTATTGCGGAACATCATCGCCGACTGACCAGAGATATCAAATCGCATAATTGCTTCTTCAAGTGACAGGCTCTGAATTGAGTAATCCATTTCAGCCAGAATGGCAGGTGCGCCGTTCTCACCACCAGTATCCGCATCGGCATCATCTATGCTGGCCGTATCACTTGCGGGGCTTGTNTCNNCCTNATCATANGATAANACCGTCATCGTTGCCGCCATNANNTCCTNTTCATGGTGATCCTGATGNTGGTTTTTTAGTCTTCTTTTATANCGNCGNAATCGCTTTTCAATATGTTCNGCNGCTATATCCATNGCTTGNTTNGCGTCACCAGCTTTGCCACTTGCCTCCATATCCATGCCTGTGGTTAAGACAACATATATCTTCACTGCAAATCCGATTGTATCTTTTTCAAGAGTAACTTTGCCAGAAACAGCANGCGGAAAATATTTTGATACCACCGCATCAAGCTGTGTATTGGCATGATCTTGAAACGCTGAACCTGAGTCCATATTCTTACCAGACACTGTAATTTGCATAATCTTCTCCCTTCATATTGATCTTGATATCAGCCGTTNTGAGTCAAGTGACATCACAGGCTGATATTCAAATGATCAAATATATTGATCATGAATTCAAGAGTAATAAGAGTTTGTGCTTAAATTAGGGCAGATCAGGTAAGTTCTTGCCGCAAGCCGATAGACANGCGTCCATCAGTCACCTGATCAACAAAATGAAGCGGACGGCCATTATCGCCATCACGGCCAGCAAAATCAGGGGCGGATAATAGCACCAAATGACCTGGGCTATCATCTATGACCGTGGCACCATTGCCATCGCGGTCATCGCATAAGCAGAGCCGGGATTGCCCCGCTAGTGTGATAATAATAACAATCTGACGATAGCGCAGACCATCACGGTGGATGCCAATGCCTTTTGATCCAGCAGGATAATCCTGCACAGCTAAATCATTAATATGATATGGATTTTTAAGAACAGGATGCTGACAGTTGGTGCTCGCCTGATTGAGCCCTTGCTCAAGCAAATGACATAGCTTTTCCATCGCGCCTTGGCGCGGCGCCGGAAAGCAGATATGAAAGTCCTGGGTGACAACAATACCCTTATGCGATACCCGATCACGGGCGCGCCGCATGGGTAAAGCCCTGGCTTCGTTGATCAGGCCTGCCAGCTCATCTTCATCAAAAAACGGAATAGAAAGACCAAGGCAATGCTCTTGCGATAATTCACGCAATGCCTCAGTCAAAATATTAAGCCTATCTTCGGTTAACGCGAACATCAACTACTCTAGTCTAAACCTTAAATTAACGCCAAATCAGGTGAGAGAGGCAACCATCTTGTCAACCTCAGGCATGACACTCTCAATGCGGTCAAACATGATATTAATTTCATCCTCGGTNATGATAAGTGGTGGACAAAAACCAACCCCGTCAATCGGCAATGCCCGAATGATCACACCAGCATCCTGAACCATTTTCATCACCTTGGCGGCGGTTTTATGTGTCGGGTCAGGCTTAATCCGGGTTCCGGGTTCTGCCACAAACTCCGCCGCCCCGATCAAACCGACACTGCGGGTATGACCAACAGATGCATATTCACCCAAACGCGCCACTCGCTCGGCAAATAATGGCGCTAGCGCACGGACACGATTGATGATATCACGCTCCTCCATCAGCTCAAGAGTCCGAAGTGCAACTGCCGCCGGAACTGGATGCGCCGAATAGGTATAGCCATGACCAAACTGCCCAAGTTTTTCGGCTTGCACAGCCATACCGCTAGCCACTTGATCGGTCACAAGGACAGCGGAAATCGGCAGATATGCCGATGATAACGCCTTCGCACAAGTCAAAATATCAGGGTTCAGTCCAAATGTTGTTGACCCCCACATATTGCCTGTCCGGCCAAATCCACAAATCACTTCATCGGCAATCAGCAAGATATCATGCTTTTTCAAAATCGGCTGGAGAGCCGCAAAATAGCCTTCGGGAGGTAAGATCACACCGCCAGCACCCATTAATGGTTCGGCGATAAAAGCACCGATAGTATCAGCGCCTTCTTCGGCGATCATATCTTCCAGGTCTTGCATACAGCGCTTGACGAAATCGGCTTCGCTCTCACCATCATGGGCATGCTGAAAGTAATTGGGTGAGGTCGTATGCTTGGCAAAATCAAGCGGTAAACTAAAGCCTTGTTGCACATAAGCAAGACCAGTCAGGCTGGAAGCCGCCAAGGTCACGCCATGATAGCCGCCTTTGCGAGCAATAATCTTGCGCTTTTCTGGCTTGCCAATAGCGGCATGATAGTACCAGACCATTTTAATAGCGGTATCATTGGCTTCTGATCCCGAATTACAGAAAAACACCTTTTCAAGGCCTTCAGGCGCTATCCCGATTAACTTTTCCGCCAGATTAATGGCTGGATTATGCGTTTTCGCCGTAAAGCTATGGTAATATGGCAATTCTTCCATCTGTTTGACGGCGGCTTTGACTAATTCCGGCTCACTAAACCCGAATGACGTGCACCATAACCCTGCCATGCCCTCAACATAATCTTTACCGTCATTATCATAAACATAAACGCCTTTGCCCTTATTCAGGATCATGGGGCCTTGTTCAGCTAATTGAGCGGGATTTGTGTAAGGGTGGAAATGATATGCAATATCTTTGGCTTCTTGCGAGTTTGGCGCAAATCGTTCTGGTTTATTCATTTAACTTCCTCCTAAAACTTATTGGTCTTATGCATATGCTGAGACGACTTAAATCTAAACATGTTGACCACCATTTATGTGCAATTCTGCACCATTGACGTAGCTTGCCTCATCAGAACATAAGAAGTAAATACTATCTGCCACTTCTTTCGTTGTTCCAAGTCTTTTCATCGGAATATTAGGTAAAACAACTTTTTCCGTATCAGCNGATATCATATCGGTTTTAATCTCACCAGGAGCTATGGCATTAACGCGCACCCCCATAGAGCCAAAATCATTTGCCATCTCACGGGTGAGTGCGCTTAAAGCGGCTTTCGATGTCGCATATGCTGTGCCTGCAAAATCATGAACGCGGCTACCGGCGATTGACGTGACATTGACGATAGTGCCTTTGCCATGTTTTAGCGCATCGGCCAGACCACGCGCTAACATAATCGGGGCAAAGAAATTAACCTGAAATACCTCATACCAGTCTTCGATAGGTGTCGCTTTACTATCCATGCGGCCACCATCATGGGTTTTGGGTGAAATGGCCGCGTTATTGACCAAGGCATTTAAGGGCTTGCCATCAAGCCTTTCAAGAAGCTCAGAAATACCGGCTTCAATGCTCATGCGGTCTGACAAATTAATCTGCAGATGATCTTCTTCACCGGCTGGCCATGGGCAATCTTCGGGAAAAGCATTGCGCGAACAAGTAATGACGCGCCAGCCTTCCTCAGAAAACCGTTTCACTGTCGCATGACCAATTCCACGGCTGGCACCTGTCAGGACAAGCGTTTTTTTATCTTTATCATGATCTGTCATCACATCGCATTTAGTGTTGTTTTGTTAGAGAGATTTATCTTAATATTACTTTTAATACCTTAAGGTTAAATGCAGTAAGTTTCAATCAAGCAATATTCTATGCATCAAACCCTAAATCAACATTCGACCAACAATATAATCATAACATAATTTTAATGGAATACATATGAAACAAGCAGATTTTATCATTATTGGTGCTGGATCAGCTGGATGTGTTTTGGCCAACAGGCTGACGGCTGACGGAAAAACATCTGTCATCTTGATTGAGGCTGGCGGCGAAGACCGCCATCCCTTTATCCACTTGCCTGTTGGCTATGTCAAAACCATGGTCAATCCAGCCGTCAACTGGATGTTCAAATCTGAGCCCGAAGAAGGCACCTATAATCGTAGCATTGATATGCCGCGCGGTAAGGTTCTCGGTGGCTCATCATCTATCAATGGCATGATTTATGTGCGTGGGCAAAGCCATGATTATGATCAATGGGCACAGAGCGGCAATTCAGGCTGGAGCTATCAAGATGTTCTGCCCTATTTCAAGAAAAGTGAATGTTTTGAAGGTATAACAAACAAAACGGCAAATCCGGAATGGCGTGGTGGTGATGGGCCATTGCATGTTCAGCATGTCCGTGAACATTACACCACCATGGATAAGATTCTGGAAAGCGCGCGCGCCGAGGGCTGGCCAATAAATGCTGATTATAATGGTGATGAGCAAGAAGGCTTTGCCTATGCCCAGACAACCATGCGAAATGGGCTGCGCTGGTCAACCAAGAAAGGCTATTTGAACCCTGCTCGCAAGCGGCCTAATTTGCATGTCATTAGCCGCGCCATGGCGACTGGCTTGATCATGGACGGCAAGACAGTCACCGGCGTTACCATATCGCAAGGCGGCAACACGCAAACGCTTACCGCCAATGCAGAGGTGATTTTATCAGCCGGGGCGTTCCAATCACCGCAATTACTAGAGCTGTCAGGTATTGGTGATCATGATATCCTGTCACAACACGGCATTGCCACCGCTCATCATCTGCCTGCCATTGGCATGCATCTGCAAGACCATTATATCTCTCGTCTATCGTGGAAATTGCGTGATCTGCCATCGCTGAACAGCAAGACACGCGGCATTGGGCTGGCTGGCGAAATATTAAAGTTCATTGGCAATCGCCGAGGCGCTCTGTCCATGCCAGCTGGGATAATCATGGGTTTCATCAAAAGCCGTGCTGAATTATTAGGCCCTGATATTCAATATCATATTGCCAATGCCAGCTATGCCAATCCAGCCAAACGCATTTTTGACCGTTTCCCTGGCCTGACGATTGGCCCTTGTCAGCTGCGTCCTGAAAGTCGGGGGTCTGTCCATATCCGCTCAGCTGATCCATTTGCCCCGCCTGCTATTCGCATGAATTACCTGAATACAGCAGAAGACCAGCGTGTGCATCTGGCGGCGGTGCGAATGGCACGGAAAATCATGGAAAATGATGTCATGAAACCATATGTCATTGATGAATTGCGGCCAGGCAAAATCGTTGATAGTGATGATGAATTGCTGGATTATGTGCGGCAAACAGGCGTTACGCTATATCACCCTGTATCGACCTGTCGGATGGGCGAAAATACAAAAACCAACGTTGTTGATGATCGTCTGCGAGTTCATGGACTCTCAGGTATTCGCGTTGTTGATGCGTCTATCATGCCTAGTTTAGTATCGGGCAACACCAATGCAGCAACCATCATGATTGCCGAAAAAGCCAGCGATATGATTCTAGCCGATTTGAAACGCTGATCATCTACTCGCATGATCGGATAAGGAAAGTGTAATGACCTCGCCTCAATCTGGCTTACCAATTGTGATTATCGGTGATGGCTATGCCGCCGCAGTTTTGCTCATCCATTTGGCGCGCAGGCAGGTTAATTTATCCTCTATCGGGGTGATTGGCGATGCTGCTCTGGAGGCGGGAGCTTTGAAGATGGGAGCTTTGGAGGCAGAAGCATTGGGCAGAGGCGCGGCATACGGCACTCAGCATCCGCATTTCCGGCTCAATGTGCGTGATGATCTGATGGTGATTGATCAAGATTTTCCAAGTGATTTTGTCGATTGGGCAAAACAGCTTAATGATCCTGCCGCCACAGATCAGGCTGGCGCTGGTCAGTTTTATCGGCGCAGTGATTTTGCCAGTTATCTGGCTGAGCAATTAGCTAAACATAATATTGTGAATGAGATAACATCCCTGACTGGTAAAGCCACGCGCATAACGCCTAACAAAAATAATAAAGTAAAAAGNAATAAAAACAGCTATTTATGGGATATTGCCCTCAATGATGGCAGCACCGTTTTGGCAAAGCATGTGATCTTGGCGACTGGCAATCCGCCACCGCAAGGCCAGCATCTTATAGCCGATGATGTGTCGCTGGATACCCAACGTGAGCGTATTATTGACCAGCCCTGGAAAGGTGATGCTGTTGATCAGATACCGCCGAATGCACATGTCGGGATCATCGGTGGCGGGTTAACCGCGCTTGATGCCTGTTTTGCGCTTTATGAAAATGGCCATCATGGGCAAATCTCAATAGTCACACCGAAAGGACTGCTGCCGCCGCCGCAAAGCGCATGGCAAGACGTTGATATACCGCCCTTCCCTGATGCTCTTACCGCATCAAGGTTTATTCAGCATATAAGGCGAAATCTGCCCAATAGGGATTGGACAAAACCTGAATGGCAATCTGCTTTTGAGGGTATGAGGACGCAATTAGCTGATGGCTGGCACCGCCTTCCTGATCAGCATAGACCGCGATTAATGCGGCGGTTTGGCTGGCTTTGGTCACTGATACGGTATCGCGCCTGTCCGCAAACGATCCGCGCTGTTAATGCCATGACAAAGGCTGGCCAGATGCAGATTATTGCTGATCGCGTCATTCAGATTAAAGCCGCCATGAGTGATGCTGTATCGTCTTCGCCGCCACCTCTAACGCTAGTGATGCAACGCCATGATGACTTGGCTTGCGGTCATGTGATCCTTGCCGCCGGCGTTGGCAATGATGCGCTGATAACGCAGTTAAAAGATAGTCACATTGCTGGGGTTTTGGCAAATGGCGGTATCAATGTCAGTGATGAATTGCAGGTGCTGGCGCCTGATGGCTCCCCTCAACCCCACTTATGGGCGTTAGGGCCGCCAACGCAATTTGCATTAGGTGATGTTGTTGGCGCTACGACAACCGCTAAACAAGCCGCTAGACTGGCTGATCAGCTTGCGACATTATAACGCCATGTCAGATCGTGATCCGTTTTGGAAAATTAAATCTTTATCGCAAATGACGCATGATGAATGGGAAAGCCTGTGTGATGGATGCGGCAAATGTTGTCTGATTAAACTGCAAGATATTGATACAGGTGAGTATTATTTCACGGATGTTGGCTGTACATTGCTTGATCAATCAACATGCCGATGCAAAGACTACGCAAACCGCAAAGCCATTGTGCCTGATTGCGTTATTCTGAAACCAAATACGCTTGATCAAATCCCGTGGATGCCAGACAGTTGTTCGTATCGACTGCTCTATGAAGGCAAGACCTTGCCAGCATGGCATCCGTTAGTGACAGGTGATCCATCAAGCACGCATCAAGCTGAGCAATCGGTGGCAGGAAAAATCATTTCTGAGGATCATGTTGATGAACAGGACTTGCCATCCCATATTAAAGACTGGTCGTCACATAATGGATAATATGGCGACATAAATAACAATAACACGATAACAAGTAATGGAGTCAAAATGAGCAAATGGTCATTATTAATTTACGGGCTAATCACCTTATTAATCATCATTTCCCTATCAGGGTTTGGCACGGCAGAACGCGAATGGCTAGCGTGTAAGGAATCCATGATCCAACAGTTTTTTGGCTCTGGCTGTACGCCAATAAATGGCATTGGCATCCCTGCCGACCCTAACGCCCCGGTGCTTTCATCCCCCGGAAGTAATGTATAATAAGTAATGTATAATGAGTCTTGTATAATCAGCTATGNATGAATAGCGATGTTACATGCTGGCTAATTGAGTAGGAGATTTTATGTTTTTCGCGATCGATACCCATAAAGAGAACGGCCTGGCCTTCAATCCGCTTAAAGCTATTGTTAGTCCACGGCCAATCGGCTGGATTTCCAGCATAAGCAAAGATGGTATCCATAACCTTGCGCCATATAGTTTTTTCAATGCGGTTTCAGACACACCAGCGATGGTCGTCTTTTCTTCATCACCGCAATCCGCAACAGACCCGGCGGCTAGCCATAAGGATTCGGTGAAAAATATCGAAGATGTTGGGGATTTTGTGGTCAATATCGTGTCAGCAGAATTACTTGATGCGATGAATATCTCATCTGCAAATGTTGCCCATGATATATCAGAGTTTGAAACCGCAAAACTGACGCCTGAACCCTCACATTTCGTTACCTCACCGCATGTTGCTGAGGCCCCGTGTTATCTGGAATGTAAGCTATGGCAGATACTGGATTTACCACCATCTGCGGCAGGTGTGCATAGCAAGCTTGTCTTTGGTGAGGTTGTTGGAATTGGCATTGATGATGCGCTGATAACCGATGCGGGCAAGATTGATGTCACGCGCTTTAAGCCAGCGGCTCGGCTTGGCTATAAAGATTACGCCATTATTGATGAGGTGTTTGAGCTAAGTCGCCCTGATTAGGCGGCCTCATTAGTCATATTGATTAGGCGGCTACTAATAGAATCAAGGCTAGATGATCAGACACTTGCTAATGGTGACATTGACATAGCCGTTTAATTCGGTGCTGGTGAGGCGGATACGGATGAGCCAATCCTCCATCGAGATAATCATGGATAGTGGCAGTAATCCGCTAGCAATTTTCTCACCACCCAGAAACGATGCCCGAACAATAATCGGCTGTGTTGGATCGAACCATGAGTTTTCACGAAGATTATCTTTGCCGACCTCACCCTCAATAAACAGGCTAAGCGTATCAGATAAAAACAGCCGATCGCTCTCCCCACCGGCAAAGTTTGGAGTCACAACGTCTATATCTCTTTTATCAAGTGTCCGGCATTTAGCAGGCTTGCCGAGTTGATTCAGGCTTTGGCGAATTTGCTCTACTGGCACATCATTTGCCAGATATCGAGCAACAATCTTGCGGATAGAAAGCAGCTCCTGATCTTCTTCATCAACGAGCGTTTCAGCGGTTATACGGCGATTTCTCTCATCATTGAGATGCTCCGTCATTGCCGCCAGCATATGTTCTAATTGTTCATTTCGCTGGCTCACCTCTTGCAGGCGTTCATTTGAAGATGAAAATATCGTCCATTGCTGATTTTGACCAATCATCCAGCCTACCCAAAGCATGACAAGAATAGAGATTACCCAGAGAATAAACTTCATCTGAGACTTGGCTTCACGCTTACGATATCGGTCGGTGGTTTGATGAAAATCCATAGGAGTTTTGATATATTTGTCGAAATCAGTTTATGTGGTTAAAAAACTAGAATAACCGCATTATGTCGCTATGATAACCCTTCAAAAATATATATTTTCAATTTACCAACTTCTGCTAGTGACGTCATGAAAAAAAACCAACGCGCGTGGCAACGGATGTTAAGCGGTCGCCGACTTGATCTGCTTGAACCAACGCCGCTTGATATAGAAATAGAAGATATCGCCCATGGCTTATCAAGAGTGGCGCGTTGGAATGGTCAGACCATGGGCAAATGGCCATATTCTGTCGCTGACCATTCTGTTTTAGTTGAGGAAATCTTTTGCATGCAAAATCAGGCGGTTAGTCAGCGATGGAAATTGGCATGTCTGCTCCATGATGCGCCTGAATATGTTATTGGCGATATGATCACTCCGTTCAAACAATTTCTCGGCGATTATTACCGTGAGATTGAGGACAGATTAAGCAATGCCATTCATATTCGGTTTGGATTGCCGGGGGTATTGCCGCAATGGGTTAGAAAAGCGATCAAAACAGCCGATAAAACCGCCGCCTATCTGGAAGCTACACAAATCGCTGGATTTGAGCCGATTGAGGCGAAACGCCATATTGCTAACCCGCGACGAATACCCGATTTGACGATTATGCCTTTATCACCCAATAAGGCGAAAAAAATCTATCTTCAGCGGTTTAATCAATTAATGAACAGCTTAAAATAGGGCAAAATGAATAGATAGAAAATTGAGTGAGCAGATATTTAATGAAAATTAAACCACAAAATACGATCATTATTGTTGCTTTGGAAAGTGAGCTTCCTGCTCATCATTTGCCTGATTGGCGGATGATTTATACCGGTGTTGGTAAGGTCAATGCGAGCATTGCGGCGAGTCAGGCGATCCATCAATACAAGCCAGATATAATGCTGAATTACGGCACTGCCGGAAGTTTGGATAAAACGGTTCATGGGTTGATTGAAATTGGTGAATTCCTTGAGCGCGATATGGATGTCGAAGCCCTTGGATTTGCCAAAGGATTAACCCCTTTTGAGGACGACATCACGATCAGTTTTGGTTATGACGGGGTTAGATGCGGCACTGGTGATCAGTTTGTGACATCGGTGCCGGCCCTCTGGACTGAGGTTGTGGATATGGAAGCCTATGCTTTAGCAAAATCCGCAAAAGCCTGTGGCTGTGATTTCAGGTCGCTTAAATATATTTCGGACATGGCTGATGATAGCGCAGCTTATGACTGGCAAGCTAATCAAGCCCTAGGAGCAGAGCAATTTATCAACTGGCTTAATACCGCAAGGCATGGTGGGGACACTCGGACTTGAACCGAGAAGCCTGTTACGGCGGCAGATTTTAAGTCTGCTGTGTTTACCTGTTTCACCATGCCCCCTAAAATATGTCTTCTTGTTAAGTATTTTACATGTCATATGTCAAGTCAGATACCGCATATAATGTAAAAGAACGGGGCAAAATAATAGCAATGACACATAATAACGGATACCAGCATGTTTTTTCTGCCACTTTTTGATAACAACCCGACGAGCCGGACGCCTGTTATCACGCGCAGTATTATTGTGATTTGCGGGTTAGTCTTTCTCTATCAGTTCGGGCTTACGGAGCAGGTGGAAAGACTGTTCATCTTTTCCTATGGAGCTATTCCAGCGCTCATCACCGGGGCAGAAATCAGACCAAATTATTTTTTTGATATTCCTGATAGTGCCACACTTCTAACCTCTGTTTTCATGCATGGCGGGTTGCTCCATCTAGGCGGCAATATGCTCTATCTATGGATTTTCGGCGATAATGTTGAGGACAGCATGGGGCCGATAAAGTTCACCCTGTTTTATCTGGCCTGCGGGATTGCGGCAACATTCACCCATATTGCGATTGATCCGTCATCGGTCACGCCACTTGTTGGCGCATCGGGTGCTATTGCCGGGGTCTTGGCCGCCTATCTAATGCTTCACCCGCATGCAGAGGTTAGGGTAATTATTGTTATCATTATCTTTGTGCGTTGGGCATCTTTTCCGGCGGTGGTGGTGCTGGCTGGCTGGATATTAATTCAGTTTCTATCAGCCCCGTCCAGTCTGGCAGAAGATGGCGGCGTTGCGTATTTTGCTCATATCGGCGGATTTGTTGCAGGACTGGCACTTACGCCATTTATGCGAAATAAAGGGCATCCACTATTCCCGTCAAAGGCAGAAGAAGCTCACTATTATGAGTATAAAGAGGATGATATAGAGGAGAATATAGGGGATGATACGGAGCATTTAGCCAAGCATGATCATAAAGCGGATAACCGCCTTAAGGTACTCGACCGCCGGCAGATGAAAAATGCCTTTGTCGAACGCTATCGGAAGCCCCAATCAAACCAAACTTCAAACCGAACTTCAAACCAAACTTCAAATCGGCATTTGCCTAATGTCAAAAAGTCAAAATAATACAGAAGGCTTTTGGGGATATTAACAGGCTAAACCGTATTGCCGCCCGTCACAACATCCTCAATAGCGCCTGTGCAACCAAGGCTTTCGATTAAGCTGATGACTTCTGCCGCCGCCTGATTAACATCATCAAGGCTCAGGGATGAGACAACAACAGCAGTGCCATATTGCCCAGGCTTGAACCACGGATAACTGCCAATGCTNAGGTTATNATAGCGNCCNTCAATNACNCCTAACCCCTCGGCTAANGTGCCCTCACCCANTGCNGTCTGAACAGAAATCCTNTGCTGCTTGACGCCGCTTGGTAACATGGCNTCGANNTGCATGAGCATAGCATCAAAAATCTTTGGCACGCCNGCCATGACATGAACATTGNNNATGCGNTATCCNGGGGCGGCGGATACTGGATTATAAATCAATTCCGCGCCNTCGGGGATATCTGCCATTTTCTGTCGAGCGCTATTATAATCAAGGCCAGTTCCCTCATAATGATAAATCAGCAACNCATCTGCCTCAGGGTGGCGGATGACCTTAACGTCAAATGCGGCGGCGACAGCAACCGTTGTGATATCATCATGGGTTGGGCCAATGCCGCCAGAGGTAAAGACCAGATCAAAGTCAGCAGATAGCGCCTGAACCGTTCCAACAATGCGGTCATGATCATCACCAATAACCCGAACTTCGCGTAAGCTAATGCCGCGCTCATGTAAAAATTGCGCCAGAGAATTGATGTTTTTATCTTTTGTCCGCCCAGATAAAATCTCATCCCCAATAATGATCAATGCGGCAGATGGCTGTGTCATATCATTCCTATAAAATATTCACTTTGTGTTAGTGGTTATATATCGGATGATCAACTTATCAAACGAATATGATATATTCGAGCCAAGACAAAGACCATATTATAAGATATGGGCTATAAGATATAAGATATAAAATATAGGACATCTGACATGATATTACCGCCATTGATTGAGGGAATTCTTATAAACCGCTATAAACGGTTTCTTGCTGATGTTGATTTTGGCGACAGAATTGAGGTTGTGCATTGCCCCAATCCCGGTGCTATGACGGGCCTGAAAGCGCCGGGCAGTCGCGTCTGGTGTTCACGTTCTGATAATCCGAAACGCAAACTGCCCTTAACGCTGGAGATTATTGAGGCGGATAACACGCTTGTTGGCATTAACACAAATCGGCCTAACGCCATTGCCCATGAAGCGCTGGAAAATGGCATGATCCCTGAATGGAGCAGCTATGATGTTATCAAGCGAGAGTTTACATGGAAAAAAGGTGTGCGTTTTGACTTTTGGCTTGATGCGGCAAATGATGGAAGCCCGCCAATGCTGCTTGAGATCAAAAATGTTCACCTGCGCCGGTCTGATGATAGCAGCCCTAAGACGGTGGCCTTTCCGGATGCTGTAACAACTCGCGGCACCAAACATTTAGAGGAATTAATCGCGGCTAAAAAAGAAGGCTATCGCGCCGGCTTATTATTCGTTGTACAAAGAGCCGATGGTGACCGCATGGTGATTGCCAATGATATTGATCCCGTTTATGCCAGCACACTAAAATCTGCACATGAAAACGGCGTTGAAATTAGCGCATGGCGTTGCCAAATCACGCTAGACGCTTTAAGATTGGACAGCAAAATAAACATGGTGATACCTCAGTAATGCGATTTGAACCTATTCCCCGTCATGATCAGCTTGGCTTTATAAAAATGCGGAAAGCCGGACAGCTTGCCGCTGAGACGCTTGATTATATTACTCCATATGTCAAGGCTGGCGTGACCACGCTAGAGCTGGATAGCTTATGTCATCAATTTATATCTGATCATGACGCGGTGCCTGCGCCGCTGAATTATAAAGGCTATCCGAAAGCCACTTGTATATCAGTCAATCATGTTGTCTGTCATGGTATTCCGTCTGATAAGCGTCTGCTTGATGGTGATATTCTAAACATTGATATTACCGTCATATTGGATGGCTGGTATGGAGATACCTCACGCATGTATTGGGTTGGTGATGTTAGCGTCAAGGCCAAGCGGCTAACCGATGTCACCTATGAGGCCATGATGCGCGGGATAAATGTTGTTAAGCCGGGGGCAACGCTGGGTGATGTTGGGCATGCCATACAAACCCATGCGGAGGCCGCGCGGTTTTCGGTTGTCAGAGATTTTACCGGCCACGGGATCGGCCAGCAATTCCACATTGCGCCAACGGTCTTGCATTATGGTAATCCCGGTGAAGGCACTGTTCTTGAAGAAGGCATGATTTTCACAATCGAGCCGATGATTAATACCGGGACTTGGCAGGTTAAAATTCTCCCTGATGGCTGGACAGCGGTTACTCGTGATCGCGGATTATCCGCCCAATTTGAGCATAGTGTTGGTGTTACCGCAGATGGGGTTGAGATTTTTACCCTTTCCCCCAAGCACCAAAAGCAACCGCCTTATAATATCTAACCTTTCGCAGTAACGGTGTTTTTCAGGCGCGCGTGATTACTGCTATGCCTCGCCTGATAAACACGGTAAGTTGATTTCAGGTGGTGCTTATAAGCGGCTATGTAGGTGTTGAGCCAAAACGCAAAAAAGCAAAAAAGCAGAAACGCATGCCAAAATGGAAGAAAGCCACGATGTGAGCAAAAACACCTCGCAACCAGAAACACCTGACCATATCAATCATCGTTAACGGATGAAAAAACGTGTTTTTGATCATGGCGCGGATACGCTAGCGGATTATGAATTGCTCGAAACGCTATTGTTTTATTCCATTCAACGCCGCGATACGAAACCACTAGCCAAGGCATTATTAGCAAAGTTCAAGACATTCAATGCCTTATGCCAAGCTACCCCCAAGGAGTTAAGTGAGTTTAAATTTATCAGTAATCATACTGCGGTCTTATTTCAGATCATTCAGACGATTGCGATCAAACTTGGTGAGGAAAAAATCATCAAGAAAACGACGCTGTTATCCTGGCAGGATGTCATTCGCTATTGCCGGACAAGAATCGGTTCTATTGAAAAGGAATGTTTTCTGGTTATTTCTGCTGATAGCAAAAACAGTATCATTGCCGCAGATGAGCTGGCATCTGGCACGACAGATAAAGTAGCCGTTTATCCGCGTGAGATTGTTCGCAAAGCGCTCGAATATCATGCCACTGCCATTATTCTCGTGCATAATCACCCATCAGGCAGCACCGAGCCATCAAAGCAAGATATTGCTATGACTAAACTCATCAATCAGGCGATAACATCGATTGACGCAAGGCTACATGATCATTTGATTATTAGCGGCGAAAGCCATTTTAGCTTTAAGAATGCGGGTTTAATTTAAGCCCTGCTATGGCTGGACAATTTAGCGCTTGCTGACTAACATAGCGCTGTGATTCTTTGACTATTTCAGCCTATATATTACAGGTCAGCTTATAAATTTCAGGCCAACATAAAGTAACAGAAAGTACCATCATGATACCGCGCTATTCGCGACACGAAATGACCCAAATCTGGACAGATGAAAGCCGTTTTCAAATCTGGTTTGAAATTGAGGCACATGCCTGTGACGCGCAAGCTCAATTAGGGGTTATTCCAAAGGAAGATGCCAAAACCATCTGGGAAAAAGGCCAATTTGACGTTAATCGTATCCATGAAATTGAGGCGGAAACTCGCCATGATGTCATCGCTTTTCTGACAAATCTTGCTGAATATATTGGTGCGCCTGCGCGTTTTGTTCACCAAGGCATGACATCATCTGATGTGCTTGATACAACATTAGCAATACAGCTAAGCCGCGCCAGTGATCTGATTATAAGCGGGATCAAGCGGGTGATGGAGGCGCTCAAAACGCGGGCTGAAGAACATAAACATACGCCCACCATGGGCCGCAGTCATGGCATCCATGCCGAACCTGTCACTTTTGGTCTTAAACTTGCTGGCCATTACTCCGCTTTTGCGCGCGCCCTCTCTCGCATGGAGCAGGCCAAAGCGGAGATTGCTACATGCAAAATATCAGGTGCGGTCGGGACATTTGCGCATATCGACCCCTATGTCGAACGTCATGTTGCGGAAAAAATGGCTCTCATCCCTGAACCACATTCAACTCAGATTATCCCGCGTGACCGCCATGCTATGTTTTTTGCAACGATGGGTGTTGTTGCCGCATCAATTGAAAATCTGGCAACCGAAATAAGACATCTGCAACGAACAGAAGTCCGTGAAGCCGAAGAATATTTTTCTGCCGGGCAAAAAGGCTCATCAGCGATGCCGCATAAGCGCAACCCTGTGCTGAGCGAAAACTTGACAGGATTAGCGCGGATTGTGCGCGGCGCGGTGACGCCAGCGCTCGAAAACGTCACGCTTTGGCATGAGCGCGATATTTCACATTCTTCGGTCGAGCGCGTCCATGCGCCTGATGCGACGATTGCGCTAGATTTTGCCCTGCACCGATTGGCATCAGTCATTGAGAAACTGCTGATCTATCCAGAAGCAATGCAGAAAAACCTGGATCAGCTTGGTGGTCTTGTCCACTCGCAACAGGTCTTGCTTGCCTTAACGCAAAATGGGGTGAGCCGTGAGGATGCATATCTGATGGTGCAACGGAGCGCCATGCGCGTCTGGCATGAAGAAGGGCATTTTCTGGATTATTTGCTAGAGGATAACACCGTCATGGCAAGCCTGACAAAAGATGAACTGACAGCCTTATTTGATATTAATCATCATTTCAGAAATATCGATTATATATTTGACCGCATATTTGGTTAAGATATCGTATAAATACAGATAAAATTGTATCCCAATGATTGCTTAAATGCTGGATTATTGCTAGGTTACGGAACGTTTTATCAAAACAATAAGTGCATCTATGGATCAACCTCAAGATCAGTCTGATAACCCTTTACATAATGGCGACCCTTTACATAATGGCGACCCTGTCAAAAAGGGTCAAAAACTCTACGAAGGAAAAGCAAAAGCAATTTTTGCCACCGATACGCCCGATCAATTGATCCAGTATTTCAAAGATGACGCGACCGCTTATAATGCCCAAAAGCATGAGGTGATCTCTGGCAAGGGCAAGCTTAATAATGCCATCTCACATCATATAATGACGGCGTTAGGGTCGGCGGGCATAAGTCATCATCTGATCAAGAAAATCAATAACCGCGAACAGCTGATACTCAAATGTACGATTATTCCAGTTGAGGTTGTGGTTCGCAATATCGCCGCAGGTTCCATGGTTGGGCGGCTGGCAGGCAACCACATTCCGATCAGCCAAGGCACCTGCCTGAAATCACCTATCGTTGAATATTATCTCAAAGAAGATGCGCTTAATGACCCGATTATCACGTCTGAACATATCACTGAGTTTGGTCTAGCTAGTGCGGAAGAATTAGATTATATCCGCTTTACCGCGCTTGCTATCAATCGGCTTTTGACAAATATCTTTGCTGATATTGGGATTGTGTTAGTGGATTTTAAGCTGGAGTTTGGCCGCCCAGCCGCCCCTTTAGAGGGCGAGCCTGCGATTATCCTGGCTGATGAGATTAGCCCCGATAACTGCCGTCTATGGGATAGAGAGACAGGCGATATCAAAGATAAGGATAGGTTCCGCAAGGATTTAGGCGGATTAGTTGATGCCTATCAAGATATTGCCAGCCGTTTTGGATTGACCGTATCACTGCCGTAACAGAGAGGATGAATATGCTAAGGGTTACTATCACGATTAGCTTGAAAGACGGGGTTCTTGATCCCGAAGGCCAAGCCATCGAACATTCACTTGGCAATCTGGGTTATCATGAAGCAAGTGATATTCGGACTGGCCGCATTATCAGCTTTACTATTGATGAGACCAATTTGAGCCGCGCCAATCAGAAGGTTGCGAAAATGTGTGAAACCCTATTAGTCAATACCGTCATTGAAAATTACGATATTACTGTCGAAGATCAGGTTGAGGACGAGTAGATAAAGTGGCAAATGTAGCGGTTATCAGCTTTCCCGGATCGAATTGCGATCGGGATATTATCACAGCGGTAAAACATATTACCGGCACAGACCCGGCGCAATATTGGCATAAAGAAACCAGCATGGACAAACATGATCTGGTCATTTTGCCCGGTGGATTTTCATTTGGTGACTATCTCCGATGCGGGGCAATAGCCGCCCGTTCACCGATCATGGATGAGATGATGGAGCATGTCTGGCGTGGTGGTTATGTGCTTGGGATATGCAACGGTTTTCAGATATTGACTGAGGCTGGCATACTGCCCGGCACGTTGATGCGAAACAAACAGCTTCAATTTGTTTGCCGTGATGTCATGCTGACCATCCATCAGACCGAAAGCAACGCTATCCTGGCCCAGTGCAAAGAGCAGATGCAGTTGCAAATCCCTGTTGCCCATAACGAAGGCAATTATTTTGCTGATCCAGATACTCTCAAGAAAATGGCTGATAAGGGTCAAATTGCCGTGACTTATACCAATACAGGGGCTGAGAATTATAATCCTAATGGCGCGATAAATGATATTGCTGGCGTGACATCTGAAAATGGCCGTGTCTTAGGATTAATGCCGCATCCTGAAAGAAAGGCCGAGGATATTCATGGCGGGCAAGATGGCCGGCTACTCCTGACATCTGTCATTGAGGCTGCATCATGACCGAAGGAGCTGAACATACAACCGTAGATCAAGCTCGTGACATGGGATTAAGCGCCGATGAGTTTGACCGAATATGTGAGCGTCTAGGCCGTATCCCTAATCTTACCGAACTTGGTATTTTTTCTGCCATGTGGTCTGAGCATTGTTCGTATAAATCGTCACGGCGTTGGCTGAAAACCTTGCCAATAAGCGGCGAGCAAGTCATTCATGGCCCAGGTGAGAATGCTGGTGTTGTTGATATTGGTGATGGTATGGCGGCGGTGTTCAAAATCGAAAGCCATAATCACCCTTCCTTTATTGAGCCGTATCAAGGGGCTGCAACCGGTGTTGGCGGCATTTTAAGAGATGTGTTCACGATGGGAGCGCGGCCAGTCGCTCTCCTAAATGCGCTGCGTTTTGGGGCGCCTGACCATGCCTTAACGCGGCATTTAGTGAGTGGTGTGGTTAGCGGTATTGGCGGCTATGGCAATTGTATTGGTATTCCGACGATTGGCGGCGAAACCCATTTTGATGCTAGCTATAATCAGAATATTCTGGTTAATGCGATGGCGGTTGGCTTGGCGAGAGCAGACCGCATTTTCCTCTCTGCGGCATCGGGTGTTGGTAATCCCGTGATATATATTGGTGCTAAAACTGGCCGTGATGGCATTCATGGTGCGACTATGGCATCGGCGGAGTTTAGCGAGGAGGATATGTCTAAACGGCCAACGGTTCAGGTTGGTGATCCGCTTGCTGGTAAGCTGTTGATGGAAGCCAGCCTTGAGCTTATGGCATCGGATGCGGTTGTCTCTATTCAGGATATGGGGGCGGCTGGCCTGACCTCATCATCGGTTGAGATGTCTAGCAAGGGCGGCTTAGGCATGGAAATTGATCTTGATCAAGTTCCTATCCGTGAAAAAGGCATGACCCCTTATGAGATCATGCTGTCCGAATCACAGGAACGCATGCTGGTTGTTTTAAAACCTGATGCTACCGAACGGGCGCAGGCTATCTTTGATAAATGGGATTTGGATTTTGCGATTATTGGCAAGGTCACAGATAGCGGTCATCTGGTATTGACCGCACAAGATGAAATTGTTGCTGATTTGCCGCTTGATCCATTGGTGAATGATGCGCCTGAATATGATCGCCCGCATGAGGCGACTCCACCACTATCACCGATAGACAATGCGGAGCTGGTTCAGGATATGCCATTAAGTGATGCCCTTAAAGCGATGCTCGGTAGCCATTTTCTGGCCAGTCGGCGCTGGGTTTATGAGCAATATGATCGGCATGTTATGGCGGATACGGTTATCGAAAGCGGCGGTGATGCGGCTTTGGTTCGCGTTCATGGCACTAATCGCGGTTTAGCGGTGACGACAGATTGCACACAGCGTTATGTGCTTGCTGACCCTTATCAAGGCGCGATGCAAGCGGTTGCCGAAGCTTACCGCAATATTACCGCGACGGGCGCAAAACCTTTAGCGACAACCAATAACCTCAATTTTGGTAATCCTGAAAAATCAGCCATTATGGGGCAAATTGTCGGCTCGATTAAAGGCATGGGGGCGGCATGTTCGGCGCTTAATGTTCCTGTCGTATCGGGGAATGTGTCGCTTTATAACGAAACTGATGGTCAGGCGATTGCGCCAGCACCTGTTATTGGCATGGTTGGGGTGATCTCTGATATCAAAGATGCGGTCACGATTGCGCTCAAACAGGCTGGTGAGACGCTTTATATCATTGGCCAAAGCCAAGATACGGCTGATGGCTGGTTGTCGAACAGCGTCTATGCACATGTTATTGCTGGCAATGATACGGCCACGGCGCCGCCATCTGTTGATCTCGGCTCTGAGCAAAAGCATGGGGAATACATACGGCATCTTATTTCGCAACATCTTGTGTCTGCTGTCCATGACATTGGCGATGGTGGGGCGCTGGCTGCATTGGCTGAAATGGCAATGGCTGGCAACATTGGCGTAAATCTGACCCTTGAGGCAGAGCAGTTGACCCATGGCTGGGCATTTGGTGAAGATCAAGCCCGCTATCTGGTGGCGAGCGCCGACCCAACAGCATTAGAGGCCGCAGCGGCACGTTATGACATCAATATTCAAAAAATTGCTATGACTTCGGATAATATGCAATTGAAACTTGGCGGCAGTGATATTATTTCAATAGAAGAACTAAATTCTGTGTATGAAAATTGGCTTCCTGAATTAATGGGAAGCAAAAAACAATAACAAGACCACAACAGGCTGATGAAAAAAGGACATATGCGATGGCTATGCGAGCCGATGAAATTGAAAAATGTATTCGTGAGGCCTTACCAGATTGCGACGTGACGATAGAAGACCTCGCCGGTGATGGTGATCATTATTCTTGCCATATCCGCTCAAAGGCGTTTGCTGGTAAAACCCGTGTCCAACAACATAAAATCGTTTATGAGGCGCTTGGGGGAAGAATGGGTAACCAGCTCCATGCTCTTGCTATACAAACTACCCCGATTGAGGAGTAATCCATGTTAGATGAACAAACCAAGACCCGTATCGAAACCAATATCACCAGCCAGGATGTCGTGCTATTCATGAAAGGCACTCCAGTATTTCCACAATGCGGCTTCTCAGCGGCTGTTGTTGGTGTGCTGACTCACCTTAACGTCCCATTCAAAGGCGTAAATGTGCTTGAGGATGAAGCGGTTCGTGAAGGGATTAAGCACTTCACGGATTGGCCAACCATTCCGCAGCTTTATGTTAAAGGTGAGTTTGTTGGTGGCTGTGATATTATTCGTGAGATGTATGAAACGGGTGAGTTAACCGAAATGTTCAACACTCGCGGCATTGCCACAACCCCCCAAGCTCTCAACAGTTAACTCTGCTAGCATAATCTGAGGCTTCTGCTATGATGTGAAAACATCATTCCAGAAGGCTATTGGCTTCGCTTGTCGTTATCTGCGCAAGCGCCTGAGGCTGATGCTTGCTGGTTGCTTTAGGAGAAATAATGCCTATTGCCACTTGGGGTTTACTGCTCCTTCTCTCTTTTGTCTGGAGCTTATCCTTCACCACAGCAGAAATCTTGCTTGAGACGGCTTTGCCTTTCACCATCGTATTCTATCGCGTGCTGATTGCTAGTCTGATTATGATCGTTCTGATCCGCGGATTAGGTAAACGCATCCCCTATGCCCCACGCGCCCTGTTTTTCCTCTTTCTCATGGGTTTGACCAATAACGCCTTACCCTTTTCTGCCATTGTCTATGGCCAGCAGTTTATAACGGGCGGCCTAGCGACAATAATCAACACAAATACGGCGTTTTTAACGCTGATCTTCTCAAGTCTTATTCTGGCAGATGAACGGCTGACGACAATCCGTGTGCTTGGCTTGGCATTAGGCATTGCTGGAGTGGTTATCGCTATTGGCCCACATGAGCTGTTATATTTCTCTATGGAAAATCTGGGAGAGCAATGCGTTCTCTTTGCCACCCTCTGTTATGCGGTATCAACAACCTTGGCACGCAAGCTTATCAAAGGCATAGACCCATTGGTTTCAGTGACCATCATGCTAAGCTCAAGTGCGTTATGGATGAGTGTGATTGTCTTATTCATGGAAGGTGTTCCAACAATCCCCTTAAGCGGGGTTAATATTGCATCAATCCTGACCCTTGCCGGGCTTTCGACCAGCCTTGCTTATATCTTGTATTTCATGTTGCTTGATCGCGCAGGAGCTGGCTCAACCGCATTGGTAACTGTCATTATCCCGCCAGTTACCATGATCATGGATGCGTTCATTTTAGGCGACGAAATAACCGGCCAACAGCTGGCCGGTTTTGTCTTTGTAGCATGCGGGATGTTCATGGTAGCGCGCGGCTTGCCGCAAGCACCACCAAGACCAGCCTCTTAACGTGAGTAATATTCGATCACCAGATTAGGTTCCATCTGAACCGGATATGGCACATCTTCAATCGCTGGCACGCGGACATAACTGCCCTTGAATGCGGCTTCGTCAACCGACAGATATTCAGGAATATCACGTTCAGCCGATACCATAGCATCAAGTAACGAAGGAATATTGCGGGCGCGTTCACGCACTTCAACAACATCGTCAGGCTTGAGCATGCGTGATGAAATGTTACAAATCACACCATTAACCATAACATGCTTATGGTTTACCAGCTGCCGCGCGGCAAACACGGTCGGGGCAAATTTCATGCGATAAATAACAGCGTCAAGGCGGCTTTCCAGAATACCGATCAGGTTTTCACCTGTATCACCACGGCGGCGCACAGCCTCAACATAATATTTCTTAAATTGCTTTTCACCAATATTGCCATAATAGCCTTTCAGCTTCTGTTTTGCCATTAGCTGAATACCATAATCCGTCGGCTTACTGCGCCGTTGACCATGCTGACCGGGGCCATATTCGCGGGAATTAACTGGTGATTTTGGACGACCCCAAAGGTTAACACCTAAACGGCGGTCAATCTTGTACTTGGCGTGATGCCTTTTATGTTCGGACAAAGAAGCCATATCATATACTCCATAT
>NZIT01000067.1 GCA_002691725.1 SAR116 cluster bacterium
ACGTCATCGCTGGCTTGCCACAGCAGCTTAACGCGAGCAGAGAGGCTGTCTGCGTCGTCAAGATCCTGGCCGTTGGATACGTTCTCGGTAAATCCCTCGCGGTTGTTACGAAGTAGCGAAACACGTGCCGCCAGCGTGTCAGACAGTGGAATGTTCATGCTTGCGCGAGCACGAACACCCTTATACTGACCGAGGCTGAGATCGGCCGTGCCACTGAACTCTTCAAAGTCAGGATCCATGGTGATGACGTTGATTGCACCGCCGGTTGAGTTCTGTCCGAACAACGTACCCTGCGGTCCTCGCAGTACTTCGATCTGTTCGAGATCAAGAAAATCTGTCTGTAAGGCGAAGGGTGATGCAATGTAAACACCGTCGAGGTGATACGAGACCGACGGGTTGGCAATCGCATTCTGGTTTGCCTCGTTACCGATACCACGGATGGTAATCACTGTCTTGAAACCTTCGTTCTTCGCCACGTTCACACCGGGAGCGATAGCGCTTAGATCAACGAAGGAAGTCAGCTGTCGATCTTCGACGTCAGCGGCCGTCAACGCCGTAACGGCCTGCGATAGGTCCTGCAGGCTCTCCGATCGTTTTTCAGCAGTCACGATGACTTCCTCAAAAACGGGGCCCGACTGCGCGAGCGCACTCGTGGCGAACATGGACGAAACAATCGATGCACTTAAAAGTGCTTTAGGGAAATGAGGCTTCACCGGAATAGGTCCTTTTCTGAATAAAAAATAGTTACGAATTGATGTCGGATACATCGTCTTAGAATTGTACGGATGCCAAGCACATTAGATGCCAAATACACAAAATTTATGACTCACAGATAGCTAGGCTGTTTGTGAAGAAAACGGCTAACTATCGGAGCTGAATTTGACATAAAAACTGCACCAAATGAGAGCGACACCAAAGATCATGGCACTCAAGTTGTGCAAGTTACACGGCATTACACGCCTAGCGACGATAATTGCTTCAACCGTGACACTCGCGAATACTGGAGAGCTATGGCCTCCGGCAGGCGTAGCTTTATGAGTCCAAAGAAGTTGCGTTGCGAGTAGAGATGCGAAGCAAGCTTTAGAAGTTACTGTGATGTTGAGCCAGATCCCGCGCGCTCAACCTCACGCCAAACTCGCAGAAAACCTCCTCCCAAAACTTTCCTGATCTGGAACTCGGGATAGCCACGTTGCAGCAACTCCAAGGTGACATTCAGCTCGTCACTTGCATCGATGTACCCCGGTGGCCGCCTTGTCCCGCGACTGATCATCGACGGTACCCGCATGCGCCACAAGACCCATTGAGCACAACCAAGCCAGCGTCCCTAAACAGTCCCTATGGCGGCTTTTGGCCGTGCGCCAACTATTACTCACCCGCTGCTTTTTTGACCGCCAGTAAGTCCTCGTATTCCGGCTTTTCGCCTTTAGCCTGAGCCACAAAGGTATTGCGAATAGCCTCACCGTCTAGCATGGAGGCATTCCAGGTGGCAATGTAGTCAAGACCGTCGGCTGTGCTGTGATCGCGCGCGTAATTCACCATGCGCTTAGCGCCGGATACCGCGAGTGGTGCATGTGCCGCAATTTGACGCGCGATGTTCATCACCGCCTCTAACATTTCCTCGGCAGAGTCATACACTTCGTTAACCAGCCCAATATCACGCGCCTTCTCTGCACTCACCCGCTCTGCGGTGTAAGACATTTGTCTTGCCCAGCCTTCGGGGATGAGCTTGACCAGTCGTGGGTAGGTGCCCACGTCGGCTGTCATGCCAATCGCAGTCTCATGTACTGAGAAAAACGCATCACGGGTCGCGTAACGACAGTCGCAAGCGGTGATGAGGTCCATCGCGCCACCAACAGCCGCGCCCTGTATTGCCACCAGAACAGGCATGCGGGCTTCTTCTAGGCAAGTGAACGCATCTTGCAACGCCATGCAGTGATGGCGGAATGCCTCAGCGCGAACAAAGCGACTGCCACTGGCAGGTCCATCGAGACCGCCTTCGGTGAAGACCGATGTATCCATACCCGAGGAGAAGTGACGCCCTTCAGCCGACAGGACAATGACGCGCGCTGATGCATCACGCGATAACTCGTTAACAACATTTGGCAACTCTGTCCAGAACGATGGAACCATCGAGTTGGCTTTTTCAGGGCGATTTAAGCGGATGTGGGCAATGCCCTCTGACAGCGTTAACTCGAAACACTCGTAGCTCATAACACGTCTCCTTGTTGTCCTTCCTATTTATTTTTTGATGACGGAACAGCGTCATTCTGTCACATGGTGTAAGCGTAGTCGCTTTTCAAAGAGAAAAAAGCCGCCCGTAGGCGGCCTACATTTCCATCACTCCCTCTTTAGGCGCTCGGTCGACCAAGTACCTGCTCAGTCATCAGGGCTTCACCCGTGCAATCGGCCATCTGGTAGTAATCCATGCGACCACGCCAGCCGCCCTTGGCGAACCACTCCTGATGCTCCATGAGACCTTCCATATTTGGGTAAACAACGATATGCGCGAACTCACCCGCAGCATCGGCTCCGCCAATATTGGGATAAAGCGTGAACCAACCGATGTTGCCTAAGCCTTCGGGATTCTCCTCGACAAAGGCAGTGTGTGCCGCGTTTAAATCGTCATGAGACACGCCCTCTCTACGAGTGCACCAGTTCCATGTCACAACCCTGTCATCGTCACTATTGATGGCATCCACATCCGCCCATTGCGTGAACATGGCGGCAAATTTCACGCTACACGACGCCATCTCTTGCCACTCGGCATTAAGTTTTTGGCCGGACTTACCGGACATCCACTTATCCCAGGAGGTTCCAGCATTTTCGAAGTCGGTTATCAGAAATTCGACAAAATCTGCCGGATAAGGGTTGTTCGCATTGTTGTGAGTCGCAAATGGAAACTGCCGTACCGAGGCTACCTCGGCATCATTTTTTGATGCCCATTTCTGATACCTTTTGAAAAAAGCCGCATAGTCATCAAGTGATACGCCATCATTAAGAGTGCAAATATTTGCCTGAATCGACATGGGCTCTGCTGGGTCTATATCGCCCGCAAACATGTCGTGATCGTCGGCCAAAACACCCGCACTGCCAAAGGTAAGGATTGAACCGAGTACAACCTGAATCATTTTTCTCATTTTTCTGCTCCGGTCTTTTTGATTTGGAAGCTCTGCACCCCCGCGAGGTGAAAACGCGGACGTGGCCCCCAACTACAGACTAGGAGCTAATGGGAGAATCACCCTATTTTTTTGCCTATGGATTGTTCGCTTCGTCAGAATTTGAAGCATCTGGGCCTAGTCACAGCCAAAGTGCGCGCCAATCTCGCGTTGATTGCTTTAGGCGGGGTATGCCCTCTAATCGTCAGCTGAAGAGCGAAGTTTAAATTCTGCAGGCAGCGCTATGAACACATTCTATCGAGAAAGTACGGCTCACAAAGCTCATTAAGCGATTGCCTATTGATCCAATTCTACTAGTGCCACGAATTTAATTTAGATTTTATTAAATAAGACGGGCGTGATGACTTCAAAACCAAGACTTGGCAGCTACGCGGCTCTCATATGTATTGCAATGTTGACCGCCTGTGGTGGTGGCTCGGGCTACGGGAGCAGCCCTGAACCTATCGTAGCGCCGCCACCAGCACCCTTTGTCATCTCTGGCACTATGCCTACCTTTCTAGACCAGGGAACCGAAGTCTCCCTTAGTTTGTCGGGGGAGACATTCACCACAACAACCGACGCCCAAGGCAGATATGAGCTCACCTTGGAAGGAGATATCGCCGACACTGGGTTTGCTGTCGTCACTGCGCAAGGTCAGGGTAGCCAGGAATTTATTGAATTTAAGAGTGTGCTCGGTCAGGTATCCGCGCTGAAGGCGCTGGCTGGAAGTGACAATACGCTGACCGTGGACGAGTTCGCTGCTACACATATTTCGGAGATGACCACGGCAGCTGCGGGTCTCGCAATGATCGAGCAGAGTGGTGTCATGGCTGACTCCACAGGCAAGTGGCGCGCAGCGACATTGAATATCGATGCAGAAGAGCTACTCATTGCATCATCGGCCATCCGACTGGCCATCAGCAATCCTGATATGAAATCGGGAATGATTCCTGATGGAACAACCACCATGGACCTGACCACTTCCATTGACGCACTGCATCGTGCCGTCGAGATGATGGACGCCGCCGGGGGCACCACAAAAGTGGATGCCAAGATGGAAACCATTCAGAGCGCCGCCGCAATCAAGCTTCAACGGCCAGAGTCACTCGAGAATATATTCATTTTTGAGCCGGGGTATCGNTCATCGGCTTACCANTTCTTATCCGACGGCACGGGTAATCGCTTCAACAACAGTCGAAACGAAGTGAGGGAATTTGCCTGGACTGAAGCGGATAAAACCATCGAGTTTTATTACGACAACTGGGTTGTTGAGTCGAATACCGTNAAGATTGATATCGACGGCGATGGTATAGAGGAGGAAGTGCACGAGGAAGTTGTTCTTACAAAAACTGACTTGGTGTTTGTCTCCGAGCAAGCTGATTACGATGTGGTCAACATCACCGACTACTTCATCAAACGTTACCCAGATAACGCTGATACGCTTCCCGACGAGCCCTTCGATAAGTACGAGGACAAAAACGCCGGCCGCGGTGCCAAAGCGTTCTTTGCCTCAACCGGCGGGTCTTTTAACCAACCCCAAAGCGATATTTCAGAGTGGATTTTACCCATACCGGGCCGATGGTCCGAGGAGTATCCCGATGGTCGTTTCTATCGTCGGGACATTACATTCGATTTCATGATCTTTGATCCGGCCAATGTTGGAGCCGGTGCGGAGATCGGTAGCTTTGACTGGCAGGTCAACTCCGATGGTCATCTGCTGATCACCACAGAGCATGGAACCTCACTGGAGTATCTGCCGCTTGTAAATCGGGTGTGGGGCGTGATCGAACGCGACGATTCGGGTTCCGTGATCGGAATGAATGTAACCTTCGGCGGTGAGCGCGACTACGACGAGGTCAATGCAAACGCCTTTACGCCCGGCGTTTACACCCTCGAATGGAGCTGGTTAGACGACCGTAACTCTCAGTTCTGGATCGACATTAATCAGGATGGAAGCGCGCGCAGTGTTTGGACTACAGACCACAATGGGGATGGGATCGTTACCGTCAGTGAGTCGCAGATCAATACGGGTGACTGGAGTAACCAATTTGAGAACCTGATGATCAATTTCTACCGGAACAACGGGCCGGACAACTACGACCCCTGTGCGTCAGACGAACTTGAGGGATGTGTCATCTACAACCGTCGATTTTGGGATATCTTTGCTGTCGATGGCGATCGCTTTTACGTGGGGCACAACCACAACTTCTTCGATTATCTAGACGACGTCCAAACTCGCTACATCCTCGATGCGAGGTATTGGGTCCGGCTCGATGANGCTCCTATCGAACTTGTAGANGACTAAGNCCTTACTGTTGTGGGGCGCTCACAGCGCCCGCATATCCNCTGCATTAACCGAGGGCTTGTACTGAGGCACNGGNGANCCAGTGCCCGNNNNCTCNAACGCNAGCCCCACTGACAGCAGCANCGCNTCTGCNTCGCGACCNCTCATGAACGAGACGCCCACCGGCACCCCGGCAATGGTNCCCATGGGAACCGTGAGGTTGGGGTAGCCACTGATAGCGGCCATAGGTCCCGCACCCGCCCATGCCGGCCAAACATCGCCATTGACGACGTCGGCTCGTGGCGACACCGGACCACTGGGACCCATTAAGACCTGAACCTCATGATCGCGAAGTAACGCGTCGATGCCATCTTCCCGGGTCGTCTTACGGATTAGTGCCAATGCTTCTTGATAAGTATCGCTGTCCATTGCGGGCGATTCGAGCGATGACTCAAGGATGTCCTGTCCAAAGATTGCCTGCTCAACCTCGGCGTTCGCGTTATTAAACGCAACCAGATCAGCCAGACTTCGAACGGGAATATCTGCAGGCGATCCACTCAGGTATGCATCGAGGAACACTTTGAATTCTGAACCCAGCACCAGGCGCGAAGCCCTCCAGAACTCAGGAGGCGTATCGTTGCTCTCGATGCGAATAATTGTTGCACCAGCGGCCTCCATTCGGGCAATTGCTGCGTCGAACTGTGCATTCAAGCGGGGGCTGTCATTACGGGCAAAATCGAGCACACCCACCCGCATTCCCTTCACGACGCTCGCATCCAACGACCCAGCGTAATCGTTCTGCCAGCCGGTCATCCCGTCGAGCATGAGGGCAGCACCTGCAACCGACTTGGTGATGGGTCCCGCTGTGTCCTGCGTCGCAGCGATGGGAATAATATGGTCAATGGGCAACAGCCCGTGCGTGGGCTTCAGACCCACCACACCATTCACCTGAGAGGGACAAATGATCGAGCCATTGGTCTCCGTCCCTACCGTACCGGCGGCAAGACTTGCTGCCGTCGCGGCGGCAGAGCCTGAGCTCGAACCGCAGGCTTGCCGATCGAGCACATGCGGGTTTTTTACGAGTCCACCCACGGCTGACCAGCCCGATACCGAGTGCGATGAACGAAAGTTTGCCCACTGACTCAGATTCGCCTTGCCCAAAATAATGGCACCAGAGTCACGAAGACGTGCCACTAGAGGACTATCCCGACCGGTTACGTTATCGAGAAGTGCCGTCGAGCCTGCCGTCGTCGCCATGAGATCTTTCGACTCAATGTTGTCTTTGAGTAGAAAAGACACACCATCCAGTGGACTTTTTTCCTTGCCTTGTGCGCGTCGCATGTCGCTCTTCTTTGCGAGCTTCATTGCGCTGGCGTTCAGCGAAATAATCGCGTTTAACGTGGGTCCTGACCGGTCGATCATGTCGATACGGTTGAGGTAAGCGCGCGTCAGATCTTGCGAGCTGAACTGACCTGTGTCCAACCCACTGACAATCTGAGGCAGAGTCATCGCGACCACATTCACCGGATCTTTCGTGGGCTTCTCACCTGCATGATTATGAGCTGAAACTTCAATACTCAGGATAGCTGATACGACGATCGCTACGAACGAATATTTTCTACTCGGACTCATGATTGGGGCTCCTTACTTGCTTCGAGACAGTCACGCTACAGGGGCTGACGACTCGCTAAAATCTCCAAAATACGCTTCCTCACACCCGCAACGGTTGAAGGATCTGTGTTGATTACACGTGTGCTGAGGCTCTGCGCATTGAACGGCGCCCAGGCATCCTCACCACGCGGGTTCGGATTGCCTGTTTTAGCAAAGTTTGTCCAATACGTAACCATCTGCTTAGAGACGACTTTGTCTTCATCGGTCCATTCGTAGCCCACCTTATCCAGCGATCCGAACACCAACGCCAGATCACCCGAGTGATAGGCGCCTCCACTTCGAGCGCCGCCCTCGAGCTCCAGATAAGGCTGCTCAGGCATGTAAAGATGAAACGCCGGCGGCACGTGGTCCATAAAGTAGAGGAAGGTGGGTTGATCGGCTAGCGCCTGATACTCAGCCCAACGCTGCATGCCAAAGGCCATGAAAA
>NZIT01000068.1 GCA_002691725.1 SAR116 cluster bacterium
CAGACTTCCGTTTGTCTTTTGCAATCACCGCCAATTTAGGCAACAGCCATTGAGCAAGACCCTGATCGTCCTTTGCCACATGCCCAAGAAAGCTCATGGTTTTGATCATGACTATCCAATCGCTGCTGTCAACCAGTTGCTGTTTGGAAATGGTGATGGCGTGTTTGACTTGCTCATCAGTCATCAAATCAAACATTTCTAGATGAAGCTGTGCAAGTGTCCATTCAGCGGACGGTTGTTTCAAGGTGGGAATCAGGTCGTGAAACTTATCAATATAGGCAATAAACCATTCTCGGCGTTCTCTAAAAATCCGTTTAAACGCACTAGAGACCCTGAGCCTGACCGTCGCATCATCACTAAAATAGCATTGGAATAAATCTGCTAATTTGTCTTTGTTGTTAAGGACATCATCAACGACTTCCAATGTCCGCCCTAGTGAGTTTGGATGCCCGCCACTAAGCATGTTCTCAAAGATATTTTTATTGTTATGTTTAGGCGCATCAGTGTTCATCAGCCCCACCTCACCCTTCATTCAAATAGTGATTTTGTGAATCCAGGCGCAATGCTTTATTGGTTCCAGTGAAGAAAATGGTCTTCATCTCCCTCTCCTGCTGAATGTATCTTCACTCCCACTCAATCGTGCCGGGGGGTTTTGATGTGATATCATAAGTCACGCGGTTAATCCCCTTAACCTCATTGACGATACGGGTCGCAACATGGGTCAGAAACTCATGGCTAAAGGGATAGACATCGGCGGTCATGCCATCGGTTGAAGTCACAGCGCGGATCGCCACCGCATAATCATATGACCGCGCATCGCCCATAACGCCAACCGATCGCACAGGCAATAAGACGGCAAAGGCCTGCCATATCTCATCATAAAGACCAGCTTGACGGATAGCATCCAGATATACCGCATCCGCCGCCCGCAATAAATCCAGCTTATCGCGTGACACCGCCCCCGGAATACGGATAGCCAGCCCCGGACCAGGAAACGGGTGCCGCCCAACCAGTGTTTCCGGCATGCCAAGTGTTCGCCCTAATTCACGCACCTCATCCTTAAACAAGGCACGTAAAGGTTCAACCAACTCAAGCGCCATATCATCAGGCAGGCCGCCAACATTATGATGCGATTTGATCGTCACACTAGGCCCACCTGTCACCGACACACTCTCAATCACATCAGGATAGAGCGTGCCTTGCGCCAGAAATTGAGCGCCTTCAATGCGCGCTGCCGCCTGATCAAAAATATCAATAAAAGCAGCACCAATGATTTTGCGCTTTGCTTCAGGGTCAGCAACGCCATCTAGCCGCGCCAGAAACATATCAGCAGCATCTTCATGGATAAGCGGGATATTATATTGCCCGCTAAAGAGGCTGATCACTTCCTCAGCCTCGCCTTGCCGCATCAACCCATGATCAACAAAAACACAAGTCAGCCGATCACCTATCGCTTCATGGATCAGCACCGCCGCCACTGAGCTGTCTACACCACCAGAAAGCCCGCAAATCACTTTGCCATCATCACCAACCTGCGCCCGGATAGCAGCAATCGCTTGCTCGCGATAAGATGCCATCGTCCAGTCACCAGCACAGCCGCAAATGCCTTTCGCAAACCGTTCAAGCAAGCGTTTGCCATCAGGAGTATGGACGACTTCGGGGTGGAACTGAACGCCATAAAACTGTCGCGACTCATCTGCAATTGCCGCAAATGGGGCGCCTTTGCTCGTGGCAATAACCGCAAATCCAGCAGGTAGATGATCAACCTTATCACCATGCGACATCCAGACCTGATGCTGGGTTTTCATATCCCACAGACCTTCAAAAAGCGCCGAAGATGCCTCAATCGTTAATTCAGCACGGCCAAACTCGCGCGTTGAGCCTTTGACTACCTTACCGCCAAGCTGTTCACACATCGTTTGCTGGCCATAACAAATGCCCAAGACTGGCACATCCATTGAAAACACCTGTTCAGGCGTACGCGGAGAGCCAGCATCAATAACAGACATCGGACCGCCTGACAGAATAATGCCTTTAGGCTGCATATTGGCGATAGTATCAGCGCTGGTTGTGTAGGGCAGAATCTCTGTATATATGCCAGTCTCACGCAGACGGCGGGCAATCAGCTGCGTGACTTGTGAGCCAAAATCAAGAACAAGAATACGATCAGTCATTACATATTATGCCGATAATTAGGCGCCTCGCGGGTGATGGTCACGTCATGAACATGACTTTCTTTCAACCCAGAACCCGTGATCCGAACAAATTGACATTGCGTCTGCATCGCCGCAATCGTTTGGCATCCAGTATAGCCCATAGCCGCCCGCAAGCCGCCAATCATCTGATGAATAACGGCACCAGCAGACCCTTTATAGGGGACTTGCCCCTCGATCCCTTCGGGAACGAGTTTCAGGGGCTGAGAGACTTCGGCCTGGAAATACCGATCAGCTGAACCGCGTGCCATCGCGCCAATTGAACCCATGCCGCGATAGGCTTTATATGATCGCCCTTGATAGAGGAATACCTCCCCCGGAGTTTCATCAGTTCCGGCCAGCATTGTTCCGATCATCACCGCATCGGCACCAGCGGCAATCGCCTTTGCCAAGTCACCTGAATATTTAATGCCGCCATCAGCAATCGCAGGAACGCCATGTTTGTGGCACATGGCAGAGGCTTCCATGACGGCGGTTAATTGCGGCACGCCAACACCCGCAACCATGCGCGTTGTGCAAATTGAACCGGGGCCAATGCCGATCTTAATGGCATCCGCGCCAGCATTGATTAAGGCTTCAGCGCCCTCAGCAGTGGCAATATTACCGCCAATAATCTGAACATCATTGGACAGGCCGCGAACCGTGCTTACGGTTTCTATCACGCCAGCCGAATGGCCGTGGGCTGTATCAATCACAACGACGTCAACCCCTGCCGCAATCAATGCCTCGGCGCGGGTAATGCCCGCCGCACCCGTTCCGACAGCCGCCCCGACCATCAACCGGCCTGAGCTGTCTTTCGATGCATTAGGATAGTTTTCTGACTTTTCCATATCTTTGACCGTGATCAGCCCAACACAATGCTTATCCTTATCAACCACCACCAGCTTTTCGATACGGTGCTTATGCAACAGCCGCCGCGCCGCATCAGGGGTAATATCATCAGTTACGGTGATGACTTCATGAGTCATCATATCGCTGACATGCTGTTTCGGGTCTGTGGCAAAGCGGACATCTCGATTTGTCAGGATACCAACCAGGGTTTTATGCTTGGAAGACACAACAGGAATACCGCTAATCTTATGATGGCGCATCAAATCAAGCGCATCAGATAGCGTTTTATCATCCGAAATCGTAACTGGATTGACGACCATTCCAGCCTCATATCGCTTGACAGAAGCGACTTGCGTTGCTTGCTCATCAGGCTCAAGGTTTTTGTGAATAATGCCAATTCCACCATGTTGCGCCATAGCAATAGCCAGCTGGCTTTCTGTTACCGTATCCATGGCCGCAGATATCAGGGGAATATGCAAGGATATCCGGCGCGTTAGCTGCGTCCGTGTCTCTGCATCTGCTGGCAGAACTGATGATGCGGCTGGTTTCAACAACACATCATCAAAGGTTAGGGCTTCGGGAATTTGTGAGGTTAAGTCTGGCATGATGCCTCCGCTTGGTCGGTGGCTATTATCTATACCTAATGCAATCACATCTGAAAAGATGAAAGTCTTCAATCAGCAAACAAATAATCGTCTGGGACGCCTTTGAAGCCTGTGCATAGAACATATATTTCGACAGATTCAGACCGACTGGCATCAGGTTTGATATGTTTGACCTGATCAAAGGATTGCCGCATCACGGTTAGCAAATCAATTTCTGCCCCACCTTGAAAACATTTAGACAAAAAGCCGCCCCCCGGCACCAATACCCGCAAAGCCGTATCAAGTGCCATTTCCAATAACGCGGTTGTCCTTAAATGATCAGTGGGGCGGTGGCCAGTTGTATCTGCCGCCATATCACTAATCACCCAATCGGCTTTACCATCAATATAGGCAACAAGTTCAGCCAGTTTTTCATCATCATTAATATCACCTTTAATGATCAATGCACCATTAACAGCGTCAACATCCAGCAAATCAATTCCAGCCAGTTTACCCTTGCCCTGATCGAGACCAATCCGCTCTGCTGTCACTTGCAGCCAACCACCAGGCGCAGAGCCAAGATCAAGGACGGTCTGGCCAGATTTGAATAGCCTATGTTTATGGTCGATTTGTTCAAGTTTCAGCGCCGCCCGTGACCGATAGCCTTTACTCCTTGCCTCGGTAACATATGGATCATTAATCTGCCGCTCTATCCAGCGGCGAGACGAGGCGCTAAGGCCTCTTTTCTTTTTAACCTTACTAGTTAAACCGCCCTCACCGCGATAAGACCTGCCGCTTGAACCTTTATTATCTTTCCGAATAGTCATGGCTGATATTGTCAGNTTAAATCACGGAAAAAGCAACTCTGTGCCCCGGTATGACAGGCAGNCCCCGTTTGTTTCACCTTTAATAAGATCGCATCCATATCACAATCCAGATAGGCTGAGATTAGCTCTTGCGTATGGCCAGACGTCTCACCCTTACGCCATAATTGTTGTCGTGAGCGCGAAAAATAAGTCACTTGTCCCGTAACCAGCGTTTGCGTCAAGGCATCACTGTTCATCCAAGCCAACATTAGCACATCATTAGTATCAGCGCATTGAGCGATTGCCGCGACTAATCCATCAGCGTTATATTCAACTTCGTCAAGCAACGGATGTGTCATGAATTATCCTATTCTGCACTCAANTGGCGGCGGAAAAACCGACCAAATATTAATCGGAAGACGCGATTGATATCAAGGCCAATGGCTAACACAGATGGCACAACAAACAAAACCAGCAATGTTGTTATCGCCAGACCAAAGACAATTGTTGTTGCCATTGGAATTAAAAACTGCGCTTGTAACGAGCGTTCAAACATTAACGTTGACAANCCGCATATGGTCGTCACTGAGGTCAGGATGACCGGGCGCAGACGATCGGTTGCCCCCGATACAATAGCAACCATATAATTGCCATCCGATTCTTCCATCCGGCGTTCAATCGTTGCCACNAGNATAATCGAGTTATTGACGACAATTCCAGCCAGCGCAATCAGCGCAAACATTGATAAAATGGTCATAGTCAGCCCCATCACATAATGCCCAAGCACCGCCCCAATTAGCGCAAATGGGATCATAATCATAACAGCTAATGGCTGTGTCCATGATGAGAACACCCATGAAAGAATGATATAAATCGAAATTAAAGCCAGCAATGCCCCGCTTCCCATATCAGCAAAGGCTTCGGCTTGTTCTTGATCACGACCATCAAAGCGATAGCGCAATCCATATTTCTGGGCAATATCTTCAAGACCTGCGTCTTTGACAATTTCGAGGGCTTCAGGNGTTGATATCACATTGCCACTCAAATCCCCCTTGATCGCGACTTCGCGGAAGCCATCTTGGCGCTTAATCACAGAGAAACCGAGACGATTTTCGACCGTCGCTACCTCACGCAGTTGCACATAAGCTCCCATCGGAGTAATGATACGAATATCGCCGATATTATCTGTCGAAACCTCATCTTCGGGCAGCGATAATCTGACTGTCACCTCTTCATCGCCGCGCGGGAATCGCGTCACAACCGCGCCATCCAAAGATGCCCGCAGCTGCTGGCCGATGGAAAATACGGTTAATCCTAGCGACTGAGCATAAGGCGTAATGCGGACAATGCGTTCTTCTGCGCCATAGGATAAATCCTCAGTCACGCCAGACGCGGAAGGCACCGCCTTGACCAATATTTCAACCTCTTGGGCGGCGGCTTTCAATTTATCCAAATCATCGCCCATCAAGCGGACATCCATATCACGGCCTGGCGGCCCCCCACGCGGCGCCCGAATGGTCAGGCGCTGAAGCCCTGAAACCGTGTTAACCTCAGATTGCCAAGCCGTCAGAAAATCATCAATGCGAACCGATCTTTTATCCGCCGTTAANAGCTCAGCCACAATACCGGCGCGCGTGTCATTAGCACCTATCACCCCTTCATCAGGGTTATCACTAAGCGTCTGGCCGAGCGTTGCCATGTGAAACTGGATCAGCCCGCCTTTGCCATCGGTGACTTCGGCTTCTGCGCGCAGTAAGGCGGCTTCCAATTCGGTCAGCATTTCATCAGTCTGACTACGCGACGTCCCCGGCGCCATCACAATATTACCAAAGGCAATATCGGCTTCGGGGGATGAGAAAAAGACAAAATTAACGCGGCCGCCAGCCATCATGCCAACCGAAAAAAGCAATAAGGATAGGCTTACCGCCATTGTTGCATAGCGCCAGTTAACCGCCAGTTGCACTAACCAGCGGAAAGGGCCATTGCGGAAACGATTAAACTGGCGGTCAAAATGATAACGGAAACCTGAGGTCTTCTCTTTAGCATTCTTGCCAAAATGCGCCAAATGCGCAGGCAGGATGAAAAACACCTCAATCAGGCTGGCAATCAGCACCGCAACAACTACCATAGGGATAGCGGCTATAATCTCACCTATAATGCCCTTGATCATAAACAAAGGTAGAAACGCCGCAACAGTTGTCAGCATGGCGCTTATCACCGGCGGCCCCATTCGGGTAACCGACATAGCGGCGGCTTCATGCATAGTAAGCCCGCGTCGTTGTCGCAAATGTTCGGTATGCTCACCAATGACAATGGCATCATCAACAACTATNCCCAATGCCATGATAAGCCCAAAAAGCGATATCATATTAATCGTTTGATCCATGGCAAGCATAACGCCAAAGGTGGCCAGAAATGCAACAGGGATACCCATAGCNACCCAGAACGCGACGCGGACAGATAAAAACAGAAACAACACCCCGATCACTAGCAATAAGCCGCCTGCGCCATTGCTGACCAGCAAATTGATGCGTTCCTTGATCAGATTTGCGCGCACATCATATTGTTCAATGATGAGAGTTTCAGGGGCTTCTAGTCGATAATCGGATAACCAGTTTTGTACCACGTCATTAATGGCGAGTGAGTCATTGGTCGAACCCCGCTTAAAGGAAAGCATANCCGCGGGTAAACCATTGCGCGACAAGGTCACAGAAGGCGTTTCTAAATCTTCGGATATGACCGCAATATCACCTAATGTGACACGGCTACCATCNTGGCGAACAAGAACTTCGACTTTTTCAAACTCTTTTGCTGTTTTAATCTGACCAAGCGACCGCACCCGCAAAGCCCCATCAGCCAGGCTACCTGCCGGAACATCAAGCGTTGTTCTGGATATCGCCGCAGAGATATCATTAAGCGATAATCCTAACCGTGATAATTCATTCTGGCTAATCTCAATCTTAATAATCTCATCAGGCAAGCCATCAAGATCAATTTTATCGACACCAAGACGTTGCAAGTCTTCTTTGATATCCTTAGCCATGCTGCGCAAAGCAAATAAATCAAAAGGCCCTGAGATGACTAATTTACTGATATCGTCATAGAACTCCCCCTTCACAACTTTCGGGGTTTCGGCTTCTTCGGGGAAATCGACCTGCCCAACGGCTGTTTCCACATCAGCAAGAGCTTGCTGCATGTCTGTTCCAAACTCAAACTCTACCTGAATAGCCGCAAGACCTTCATAGCTGGTCGACAGCACTTTCTTAACATTTGAAATAGAGCGCAATTCAGGTTCAAGTAATTGCACGATATTAGCATCGACATCTTCGGCGGTAGCGCCTGTCCACTGCACATTAACGCCAATGACCTCAATGTTAAAATCAGGGAAAAATTGCCNNTTAAGATTAGATAGCGATACAATNCCAACCGCAATCATCAAGATCATCAGAAGATTGGCGGCAGTGCGGTGGCTGATAAAAAACTCTAAAAATGCTGACGGTTTCATCCGCGTTCCGGCTTGACAAGAATGCCGTCCCCAAGCGCAGGTAATCGTGTCGCAACAACTTGCTCACCTTCGTTGATATTGCCTCTGACATAGACCAGCCCGTCTGATTTTTGAATGATTTCAACAACGCGGCGAGCCGTTCTGCCGTTAGTAATAACAAAAACGCTATTATCATCATAAAGCGCTGCTTCGGGAAGAATAGCAACATCATCAACCTGACCCGATGAGTAGATGACCTCAACAAATGCTCCTTCAGGGATAATCCAATCCCCGGTATCGGAAAGCGCGATCTGAGCATAAAGACGACCGCCACCCTCACCGGCTTGGACATTGCCTTCGGCGCGCGAAATTGGGGCTTCGATTGATGTAATCTCACGCCCACCTGACCGCCATACCACATTTACCGCATTGCCAATCAGGGCATTGGCTCTGGAAAATACATCCCCCGGAACAACAAAAGAGACTTCAAGACTGGATAAATCCGTGATCGTACCAACCGCCATGGCTGGCGATACAACCATCCCACGACCGATTTGCACGGCTGATACAATCCCATCAAACTGAGCGCGCAAAACCGCATCAGAAAGCTGTTTATTGGCGCGCTTCAGGCTAAGGTCTAGCTGTGCTTGTTGTCTTTTGGCTTGCTCTAACGCATTTTTAGCCATTGATAAGGCGAGTTGCGCTTCATCCAGATTAGCTTGTGAGACGACTGATGCGACATTCATCTGGCGCATCCGCTCATAGCTATTTTGGCGCAACTCACGTTGAATAGCTAGCTCCGCTATATTGGTCTTATTGGCTTCGATTTGGATAGCGATCTCATCACGCGAAATAATCAATAAATCGCGATCAAGTCTGGCCAGTTCCTGACCTTTTTTAACATA
>NZIT01000069.1 GCA_002691725.1 SAR116 cluster bacterium
TCCAAGGCGGTGGGCGAGCCGCCGTTCATCCTCTCTTATGGCATCTTCGAGGCCACGCGCGCTGCCATCAAGTTTTGTCACAATCAACCCTGTCAATGGTGTCGCCTCATGAAAGGCCTTGACTTGTGAGATGGCGTTCTGGCCAACCGTACCATCGAGAACCAAAATCGTTGCATGCGGGGCATCAATATCTTTTTTGCCTAAAACGCGGCTGATCTTGGGCAGCTCATCCATCAATTCCTGTTTAGCTTGCAGCCGACCAGCCGTATCAATGATCAAAATATCAGCAGAGGCATTGATCGCTTTTTCCAGCCCTTGATAAGCAATAGCCGCCGCATCGCCTCCCGGTTCACCGTGAATAACCTCTGTTCCGGTTCTATCGCCCCATAGCTTGAGCTGATCAATCGCCGCCGCCCGAAACGTATCCGCCGCCGCCATGATGACGGTTTTGCCCTCTGACTGCCATAACTCGGCCAGCTTGCCTGCGGTCGTTGTTTTGCCAGACCCATTAACCCCAACCATCAGCACAACAAAAGGCGTGCAATCTGGATCAGGGTCTAGCGGAATAGCCACTGGAGCAAGGATTTCTGCCACCCCTTCGGCCAATGTTTCCTTAATCTCATCTTCGGTGACTTCGCTGTTAAAGCGCCTGGATTTCAGATTTTTAATCAGTTTTTCAGAGGCTTCCATGCCCAAATCAGCCATCACCAGCGCATCAAGCAAATCATCCAGCGTCGATTGATCGAGCTTCTTTTTGGTCACAACTGAGGTAATCGTCTCAGTCAACCGTGAGGCCGTTTTCCCTAAGCCAGCCTTGAGACGTCCAAAAAAGCTCATGATCTTAACTCCGCTAATAGCAACTCACCGTCGCGGCGCAGTATCCGGACAGGATAAAGCTGACCTGCCGTGAGGTCTGGGGTCAGCATTTTCACCCGTCCAAACTGCCGCGTATGGGCAATGCCGCCGCTTTCCATGACGACCTCATCATCTTGCCCGATCATTTTATCCATCTGGCGCTGCGATAAGGCCTGCGCCAATTGCCGATATTCAGCCGCGCGGCTTCGGATGATGTCTGTTTTGATTTGCGGCATCCGTGCCGCAGGCGTGCCTTGCCGTGGGGAAAACGGAAACACATGCAGCCAGCTAATATTCAACTGATCAAGCAAGCGCATACTATTATGATGCGCCTCATCGTCTTCTGTCGGGAAGCCAGCTATCAGATCAGCGCCAAAGACAATATCAGGGCGGCGGCAGCGCAAATCATCAACAAGCCCGATCACATCATCAGGGCTATGGCGGCGCTTCATGCGCTTTAGGATCAAGCCATCACCATGCTGAATGGATAAATGCAAATGCGGCATAAGGCGCGGATTGTCAGCTATCACGGCACGCAGATCAGCATCTATATCAGCCGGATCAAGTGATGATAATCTGAGCCGCGGCAATTCTGGCACAGCGCTCAAGATTGCTGCCACTAATTGCCCCAGGCGCGGCGGTACTTGACCTGATAAAGCCAGATCATTTCCCCATGAGGAAATATCAGCCCCTGTCAGCACCACCTCAGCCACGCCAGCCGCCACTAAATGACGGATTTGTGAGACCACATCAGCCACCGAAACCGACCGACTGCCGCCACGACCATAGGGGATAATGCAAAANGTACAGCGATGATCACAGCCTTGCTGTATTTGCAGAAAGGCTCGGCTATGATGATCAAATCCAGCCAGCATATGCGGCGCCACCGACCGCATCGTCATAATATCGCCAACAAGCGACGGTAATTCGGGTGTGTTGGTGGTGGCCAGTTTACGCCAGCTATCCGCATCTAGTTTTTCATGATTACCAATGACAGCATCAACTTCAGGCATAGCTTGCCAGGCTTGCGGGTCAATCTGGGCGGCACAGCCAGTTACGATAATACGCGCATCTTCATCTTCACGGCGCATTTTACGGATCATTTGCCGCGCCTGTTTTTCCGCTTCAGCAGTGACAGCACAGGTNTTGATCACCACCATATTATCGCAGCCAGATTGCTTCGTATGCTCACGAATGACTTCGCTTTCCCAGCTATTGAGCCGACAGCCAAAGGTTTCTATGCGGGCGCCACTAGTCATTGGTCGCTCCTGCATTGGCGGCAACGGGCGGCAATGTGATCTGACCATGGAACACATGGCTGACTTCGCCTGTCATGATGGCACCTGCATCTGTCCAGTTTACCATCAGCTCCCCACCATCCAAAACAACGGTGACAGCTTTTTCGGTTAATCCTAGCCGATAGGCAGCAATGGCAGATGCGGTCGCCCCACTGCCGCAGGCACTGGTAATCCCGGCGCCGCGTTCCCATACCCGCATCCTGATGCGATTATCGCCAATGACNCTAATCCACTCAATATTGGCTTTTTCAGGAAATAGNGCATGCGTTTCAAGGCNTGGGCCTAATTCCGCCAGAGCAATGCTTTCCGCATCATCAACCGCAAAAACACAATGNGGATTGCCTATATTTATCGCCATGGCAGGCGGTAATCCCATGCCTAGATCGAGCGCTTTGGTATCCGCTTGATGAGCTAATGGTATCTCTGACCAATCAAATCGGGGGTGACCCATATTGACAGAAATCATGCCATGCCCGGCTTGCCATGCCTCTAACCTGCCACCTGCACTATTCAGCGTAATCTGATCCTTGGCCAGACGCTGCATCATGACGGCGGCAACACAGCGCGTGCCATTACCGCAGGCTTCAGCTAATGAGCCATCGCTATTCAGGATGATGAGACGGGCATCTGCGGGATGATCCTCGGCGGTAATTAATATCTGATCACAGCCGATCCCGCGCCGCCGATCAGCCAGCATACGCGCATGCACAGTTATTGCCGCAACCATTGGCGGTGTCGCCATATCAACAATGATAAAATCATTGCCGAGACCATGCATTTTGACAAAAGACAGTTCCATTATGCCGATATACGCCGTTTTACCGTTTATTGCAAAACTTCATCTATTCATCATATTCCATCATATATTAAGGCGGATAACCACCGGCGCATGATCCGATGGCTTTTCCCAGCCGCGCGCGGACTTGATGACTTCGGCATCAGCAATCTGATCACGCAATGGCGGCGTTACCCAAATATGATCCAGCCGCCGCCCCTTATCCGCCGCCGCCCAGTCGCGGGCTCTATATGACCACCATGAATATAATTTACCATCAGGAATGGCTAGCCGCACCGCATCATGCCATTGACCATCTTCCATAATCCGATTGAGCGCATCGACCTCAACCGGCGTATGGCTGACAATTTTAAGTAACTGTTTATGTGACCAGACATCATCTTCGCGGGGGGCGATATTCAAATCCCCCAGCAGAACACCTGGCCTGCCATGATCACGGCGAGCCGACCATTCAGCTAGTTCAGCAAGGAATTGCAGTTTATGGGCAAACTTGTCATTGACATCCGCATCAGGCACATCACCACCTGCCGGGATATAAAAATTATCGATAATCAGATCATTATTCAACTCAACCGAAAGATGCCGGCAATCTTGTTTTTGCGCCCAATAGGCATGATCGGATGAACGGATAGGCAGTCGCGCAATCGTCGCCACACCGTTATAGCCTTTCTCACCACGATAGGCGAGATGCGGATATCCGGCGGCAATAAACGCCTCTGCCGGAAACGCCTCATCGGGGCATTTCGTTTCCTGCAGGCACAATATATCAGGCTGTTGTTCAGCCAATAGTTTCAAGACAAGCGGCAGCCGCAAACGGACCGAGTTAATGTTCCAGGTAATAATTTTCATATTGGTCTCATGACAATGCTTCGGGTGATGGAATATGCCGTATCAAGGCATTTAATGCGTATAGTTATTGGGCACAAACAGCCGCTGTGATAAATCAATATTCTTTTCGACATTCTGAAACGTCACGATGGTTTGGGCGCCAGCGCTATCAATAATCATCCAGCGCCGTAACTCAAAGGGTTTGTCTGTAAACTCCAGCACCAGCAGGCCAGCATCATCACCTGTTGGCTTATCCAATTCAATCCTGACAATACCGTCTTTGGTGGTAGCGGTCGTGGTAATGCCATCAAGACTCAGCTTAACAGTCTCATTGAACAGTATCCCTAATGGCGTCTCGCTAATCGGATAGCTGGTTAATTTTTCTCTATCCTGTTCATCAACATGAAGCCATATTCGCGTTGTGATGAGAACCGTTTCCAACGGGTCATCATAATCAAATCGAGACCAGTATGGACGTTTGAGATAAATATCACCTTCGGCATAACTGCCATCATCAGATACCTGAATAAATCGGCCTTTTAAGGTTTTGAGCTGATTGAACCAGTTTTCAGCATCGGTAATGGGGTCAGCATATGCAGATATGCTAACGCCGCCCATAGCCCATGCTAACATGATACCGATCAGCCCTGTTTTCATGATTGGTTTGATAATTGTATTAAGACGATTAAACATGATCTGTATCCATCAAAATCTCCCGCTTGCCAGCATGATTAGCAGGGCTAACCAGACCATTTCGTTCCATATCCTCAATAATGGTCGCGGCACGATTATATCCTATCCGCAGATGCCGCTGAATGAATGATGTTGATGCCTTGCCCTCACGCCTGACAAGCTCAACAGCCTGGTCGTAAAGGCTGGCTTCAGTATCCAAAGCAGCGTCTCCATTATCACCATTTTGCAACGCATCAGCTTCTATTGTGACACTATCATCATATTCTGGCTCACCTTGCTGACGCAGGAAGCTAGCGACTTTTTCGACTTCCTCATCGCTAACAAAAGGCCCGTGAACACGGACAATGCGGCCGCCACCTTCCATGAATAACATATCCCCTCGACCCAGCAGATGCTCAGCGCCTTGTTCACCCAGAATAGTCCGGCTATCAATCCGTGAGGTCACCTGAAACGATATCCGAGTCGGGAAATTAGCCTTGATCGTGCCTGTAATGACATCAACAGACGGCCGCTGGGTTGCCATAATNACATGAATTCCNGCCGCTCGTGCCATTTGNGCCAGCCGTTGCACCATNGCCTCAATATCCTTGCCNGCAACCAGCATCAGATCAGCAACTTCGTCAATAATNACAACAATAAAGGGAAGAANATTCAAATCGAGCTGTTCTTCCTCATAAACNGGCTGNCCACTNTCCTCATCAAAGCCNGTTTGGACACGGCGGCTTANNGTNTCNCCNTTGCGTTTGGCATCAAGNATATACTTATTAAAGCCATCAATATTNCGAACGCCAACCTTGGCCATATTGCGATAGCGGTTTTCCATCTCACGGACAGCCCATTTCAAGGCAACCACGGCTTTATTGGGGTCAGTAACCACCGGCGTTAACAAATGCGGGATGCCATCATAAACCGATAGCTCAAGCATTTTAGGGTCTATCATGATGAGCCGACAGGTTTCAGGCGTATGCGTATATAATAGCGACAAGATCATGCCGTTAATGCCAACCGATTTACCTGAGCCAGTTGTTCCAGCAACCAGCAGATGCGGCATCCGCGTCAGATCAGCAACAACAGGATTACCGGCAATATCCATGCCTAGCGCAACTGGCAAAGCCGCTTTACTATTTTCCCATTCATCATGGTCAAGAATATCACGGATCAAGACGGTCTGGCGGTTCGTATTGGGCAATTCAATGCCGATTGTGTTTTGGCCAGGAACAACGGCAACACGCACAGATAACGCCGACATTGACCGCGCAATATCATCAGATAAGCTAATCACACGCTGGGTTTTTGTCCCCGGCGCAGGGTTCAGCTCATAGCGTGTGACGACAGGGCCAAATCTGGCTTTTTCAATATTGCCGCCGATGCCAAACTCCGATAACACGCCTTCTAACATGCGTGAGGTATTGTCCAAAGCTTCCGCATCCGGGGCAATCAACGCCTTATTAGGTTCAGCCAATAATTCCGCAGAGGGCAGGCTATATCCGCTAGGGGTGCCTAGATCAAGTGAGGTTTGCTTCCCTGATGCGGCGGCTTTTTTGCGTTTTGCTGATGCGGCTTTGGCATCATTATCATCCTTGCCTGCAACAATAATAGGCTCACGTCTTGGTGCAGGTGATTTTCGCTTGGCTCGTGGTTTTGATTTGCGTCTCTCAGAAGCAAGAGATTTTGCCCGCGCCATGCCTTGAAAAACCTTACCAATAGCGGCGCGCGTTAGCTGATAGCCTTTNCCCAGAACCCGCAATTCATTAAATCCGATTGAAGCGATATAAATATAGCCAATCGCTGCCATCAGCATTAAACCCCCAGCAACCAGATGCTGGCTGTTGATCAGTATTGGTGATGTCATTATTGGCTTGACCAATATCGGATATTCGAGGAACAGCTCATACATCGCCTTACCAGTGGCATTACCAAAAGGTGCGGCAAACACATAATACTCAGACACCNCCATCAGAAGCAAAACAAAGGGGAGCAAAAACAGCCTGAAGAGAAGCCGCCCATGCCAGCGATTTTGCCACATCCGATATGACCAGACTAATGGGATGAACGCCAATGCCACAGAGATTATAAATCCAAAAGCATTGATCAGGAAGCTCGATAAATTTGCGCTAACCGCGTCAGTAATATTTCTGGTCTCAGCACTATCGCTTGCGGTGCTGTTTATGGACGGATCAGCAACATCAAAGCTCAAAATAATGAACAACAAGCCGAAGCTGGATATGCATAAAATCCCGGCAACGAGCTTATAAAATATCCGTGAAATCCATGCGGATATCGCCGGCGAGATGATGGGGGCTTTTTCGCCTTGCTGCACCATAGGTTTATCTTACCTCATATTCAGTCGCGATAGCTATTGAAATCTAGTCAAAAACGCGGTTACTCTAGGCCTATGCTCAATCTTCGTCCTGCTATATTTCTTGATCGCGATGGTGTTATCAATATCGACCATGGCTATCCTCACAAGGTAGAAGATTTTGCCTTTATGCCAGATGCTGATAGAGCCATCAAGCGTGCCCATGATTTGAATATACCGATTTTTGTAGTCACCAATCAGGGCGGTATTGGATTAAGGTATTTTGATATCGTGGCAATGCGGCAGTTTCATGACCATATGCTAAGAAAAATTAACGATGCTGGCGGCTATATTACCGATATTGCCTTTTGCCCGCATCATCCCAACGCTCCGCATCCTGATATGCGCGACTGTATATGCCGAAAACCCCAGCCCGGCATGATCCTTGATCTGGCGCAAAAACATCATATTGATTTGCCAGCCAGCGTCATGATCGGTGACAGGCCAACCGATATGGAAGCAGCCCATGCCGCTGGTTGTCATGGGATTTTGTATGAAAGCGGCAGTTTGCTTAACGTCATGGATGCCGCATTGCAACATATCTCTATTATGGCTAAACATATATCATGACNAAACCAGATACAGATAAAGCCACCGCACAAGATTTCGGCCACGGCATCCATATTGTTGGGGGCGGCTTAACAGGATATGCGGCGGCGCTGGCGCTGGCTGAGGCGGAATTTCCGGTCACCGTTTATCAGAGCCGTGCGCCCGGCAAAGATACGCTGCGGACAACAACAATCAATCCGAGCGCCTATGATATGCTGAAAGATATCGGCGTCATAGCGGCGCTCCCAGCAGACGCGCTGACCCCGATTTATCAGATCATGGTGACCGATGATGCTGATCGCGATAACACCCTTGATCCTGTTATGTCATGGCATAATTCCGCAGAAGCTGGTGAAGGCGAGCCGCTGGCATGGGTGATCGGCAATGCTGTGCTTAGCGATACGATGGAAGCTATGCTGGCCGCCCATGACCACATTACGACCTGCCAGATTGATATTACCGGTTATCAGTCCCGGCACCCAGAATATCAGCAAGCCGCCGCCGCGCTGATGACCGCTGATGACAGGCTTATCCCGGCTAGCCTTATCATTGCCGCCGATGGCCGTAATAGTAAGCTCCGGCAAGCCGCCAGGATTAGGATCATCACTCGCAATTTAGGACAATCCGCCATTGTCAGCACGGTTACTATGACCGAGCCGCATCGCCATATTGCATGGCAGAAGTTCGCAGAAGGCGGGCCTATTGCCCTAATGCCGATGCCAGATAAGCATATGGCATCGCTGGTCTGGAGCATGACAAATGAAGATGCCGAACGGCTGATGAATGTTGATGATGAACGGTTTGCCATGGCATGTGATGATGCGACTGATCTCACCTTTGGCCGGATCACTGATATTGGTGTGCGGCAAACCTTTGCCGTCATCCCAACCCATGCTTTATGGCCAGTGGCGCAACGCTTGGTTCTGATTGGTGATGCCGCCCATGCGATTAACCCGCTTGCTGGTCAGGGCTATAATCTGGCNCTGGCTGATGTGAAGGCATTGGCGCGGATGCTTATGACGGCACGGCGCGACGGCANGGATATTGGCTCACGCCAACTGCTTCATCGCTATGCCTTCAGCCGAACACCTGAAATCGCCACGATGACACTGGCAACTGATGGGCTTAATCTGCTGTTTTCATTTGGCAAGCGGCGACGGCGGCTCGCTGGAATGGGAATGGCGCTAGCTAATCTGCAAGGCATTAAATCCTTTGCTCAACATGTCGCCAGTGGCCGCTTGTTTGGCCGGTAATATGATCAGTTAACGCTATTCTCGGCTTAATCCCAGCGTCTCTAGCCGCGCCAAATAATCCGCCATCATAGTATCCTGCGTGGTCGCAAATTGGTAGAGAATATCCCATGAGAAAAGGCCTGTATTATGGCCATCACTAAAGACCAGACGCACCGCATAATGACCAACAGGTTCAACGCCTAAAATCTGAATATGTTTCTTGCCTGCCGGCGTTTGCTTTTGCTCAGCCGCATGACCCTGGACTTCTGCTGATGGTGATTCTACCCGCAGCAATTCGGCTGCAAGAATGGCGCTAATCCCATCTTCAAAAACCACTTTGAATTCAGTCTTATCTGCCGATAGTTCAATATCTGTCGGCCACGGGGCGGAAGTCATAGCTCAGCCATCATTCATCAGGGTCTAACTGCCGTGCCTCATCGACCAACATCACCGGAATCCCTTCGCGGATAGGAAAGGCCAGCCCTGCCTGTTTGCTGATCAATTCGTGGCGCACACGATCATAGGTCAAGGGGCCATGACAGACCGGACAGACCAGAACTTCGAGCAGGATCGGATCAAGTTCTCTTGATCCCGTGCCTGAGTGACTCCCTTTATCAGTGTTTGACATGGCCTTTTTTCTGCATATCTGATGCCGTCATCTCACATTCCATTTCCAGAACAGCTGAAATGAGATCACCGCGCGATGACACATCCTTAGCTTCCAGGAGCATCTGTTTTTCGGCAACCGCAAGCGGGCAGATCATNGATAATGTCGTGATCAGTTTTTCATCAGCACAGGCTTCGATCGAATTCCAATCCGCCGAGAAGCCCTTCATCTGGAAATAGCGTTTCAATACCTTGATCAATCTGGTGCGGTCAAAGTCCACATCCTTGACGAGCAGATCAGCCGCATATTCATCATAACTGACCCGACATTGACGATATCCAGATTTGCCCTCAATTTCTTCGTCAATATTAAACCGGATCATACCATCAAGTGAGATCAGATAACGACCATCAGTGGTTTCTTCAAAGCTCGAAATGCGGCCAGCACAACCAACCGAATACAATAAAGGGGACATTTCATCTTGTGTGACCCCTGAATTGCTTTGTATCATTCCGATCAGCCGATGCGGCGTTGATAAAGCGTCTGATATCATGCTCAGATAACGCGGCTCAAATATGTTCAATGGCAACCTGCCAGTGGGTAGAAGTAATGCTCCATCCAATGGAAAAATTGGGATGTTAATTGGCAATTCCCCAATATCTGGATCAAGTGAATTCCGTTTCATGACTTATCCTTCCATTTAAAATGGATGTGTTAGTTTATTTTTAATGTCTTCACGAAAACAGAAGCGAGGATAATTGTTTACGCCCCTCCTTAACTTCGGGTGCGGTTGCACCCAATGCGGCAAATATTTCAAGCAACTGGAGACGCGCCGCGTCATCATTCCATCCTCTATTTTTTCTTATCATCTCTAATAACGTCGATATGGCATCTTCCGAGGCGCCAGAACCAAATTGAGCAATGGCAAGATCATATCGTTTCTGCATATTCTCTGGGTCACTAACAACAGCTTGTTGCAGAACAGATAACTCACCCGCCTGTTCTGATGCTTTAAGGGCAAACTCAAGTCTCTTAGCAACGTCTTGAACGGCATCGCTTGATGCCAGTGTATCTGGCAGATTATCAAGCATCTCTTTGGCGTTCTCTAAATCATTTAAGCCGATCAGACAACGGAGCAAGCCTGCCACGGCTTTTTCATTATTTTCTTCCAGATGAAGCACCGCCTGAAAGGCACCAATGGCAGCACCATAGTCTTTTTCCGCAAACGCCGCCTCAGCTTGTTCGAGATAGCTATCAACGCTTTCGCCACCACCTGCATGTGCGGCTAATTGTTGCACCATGTCTCTTAACTCAGATTCGGGCTTCGCGCCGACAAATCCATCAACCGGTTGACCATCCTGAAAGACATATACCGTCGGCACAGATTGCACCCGAAGCTGGGCGGCAATAGCCTGATTTTCATCAATATTGACTTTAGCTAGTTTGACTTTGCCAGCAGTCTCATTAACAAGCTTCTCAAGGATCGGCATCAGCTGTTTGCAAGGGCCGCACCAAGGCGCCCAAAAGTCAACAATTACAGGCTGTTGACGTGAGGCTTCGACAACCTCTGACATGAAGCTATCAGTAGATACGTCAACGCTTGCGCCGCCACCAGAATGAACTGTTGTTTCCTGCAATGAAACCATTGTCTTCCAAACTTTCAATACTATTGCCGACGAGAAATTTTATTGTAGCCGGTGTCTTATAAAAAAATATAAATTAAATTTCATAAATGACAAGAGAGCCACAACTTTTTATTTTGATTTAATTCATTATTTCGGCAAGTGGTAATATGCTGACCTGATGACCAGTAAATTCAAAAAATCGCATCAGATCGTTCACGGATATTGTCACTGTTTGGTCGTTAATCAAGGGATGAAAATTCGCGAGTTCCATATCGGCTAATGTTTTGTCCAGAAATACGGTGACCATATGTTCAGGATCATTAATAACCGAAAATGGCGTCACTGACCCCGGTATCACCCCTAGATATTCCATCAGACGATCTGAGCTGCCGAATGATAACCGATCTGTCCCCATAGCCCCTGCCAGGGCTTTCAGGTCTATTGGCTGGTCTTCTTCGGCCACAACCAGAAAGTTTTTCTTTTTACGGTCGCGCAAGTATAGATTTTTGGCATGACCACCCATCATATCGCCGCGATGTTGACGCGAATCCTCAACCGTCCTCAAGGCCGGATGCTGATGCCGGGTAACCGATATATTGAGCGCCTCAAACAGCGTGAAAAGATCATCAGGCGTGGCTGGATTCTGTCCAGAAAAAGATGATGTCATGATACTGATACCTCTTGTCTAATGCTGTTTTTCTAATGCTGTCATTTTATAAGCGGTAACGGCTTATCCGTCTAGCATTGAGATCATTACCTGCCGCATTTCATACCCCACTCACATTCCTATGCTGATGCCTCTTAACTCCATGGATTCACATATAATTACAAAATGCAACGATTGACCACGCCCTAAACGATAGGTCATATAAATATGAAAACCCGTTATTTCAGGCTTTAACTATATGATTACGGATATACATATCACCCGCAATGTAGCGCTTATCGGTGCTGGATTATGGGGCCGACATATCGCCCGCAATTTGGCTGGTCTTGGCGCCTTAAAGGGGATTTGCGACCACTCACATGAGCAGGCGGCGCAAATTGCCGCCAGCTCCGGGGAGGCCTATTCCGGGGATACCTATCCTGTTGCCGTGTTGTCGCTAGATGATATTCTTGCTGATCCTGATATTGCCGGCGTCGCCATAGCTACTCCGGCACCTAGTCATCATGATATTGCCATCAAAGCCTTAGCCGCAGGCAAGCATATCTATGTTGAAAAACCGCTCGCCTTATCACTAGCGGAAGCGACAGCGATTGCTGATGCCGCCAGCGCGGCTGGAAAGCACGTCATGCTAGGCCATTTGTTGCGCTATCATGCCGCCTTTATCGCGCTTGATGCGGCGGTAGCGGCTGGGCAGATTGGGGCGCTTACGCATATCCGCGCGAGCCGCTTAGCGCCCGGCCGTATTCGCGCAACAGAATCAGCACTCTATGATCTCTGCCCCCATGATTTAGCCATGATCCATCGCTTGATGCGCGGGGCAGAGCCGACGCATATCTCATGCCAAATGATATGTCATATTACCCCTGGGGTGGATGATATTGTCACTGCTGATATGGGATTTGCCAATGGCGTCAGCGCGAGCATTCAAGCCAATTGGATGAACCCGGTTAAAGTCCATAATCTCACTGTGATTGGTGATGAGGCGGCGCTCGTCTTTGATGATACGAAACCGTGGGAGGCAAAATTAACGCGCTATCCGATGCGGATTATTCGTCACGATAGCGCCCCTGATCTGGAACGTGGAGAGGCTGTGCCTATCCCGATCACCGCATCAGAGCCATTAAAAGATGAAATGCGCGCCTTTTTGACCATGATCGAAACAAACACGCCACCACCTTCTGATATTGCCGAAGCTCTCTATGTTCAGCGCCTGCTTGAGCGGATGGAAAACAGCACCGCGCAACACCTAAGCCGTTTTAAGGAAAGTTAGACCCTAAAAGAAAGGCCCATTCATGTCTTATTCACAAGATAATATGATCCCATTTATTGATCTAGCGGCACAACAAGCGCCTATCCGATCTGATATTGATAAGGCTATTCAGGCTGTTCTTGATCATGGCCGATATATTATGGGGCCAGAAATTGAACAGTTAGAGTACAAACTAGCCGAGTTTACAGGATCAAAACATGTTGTCAGCACATCAAGCGGAACCGATGCGTTGCTGTTATGTCTGATGGCATTAGGGCTTAAACCCGGCGACGGCGTCATTGTTCCCAGCTTTAGCTTTGCCGCCAGTGCTGAGGTGATGCCGTGCTTGGGAGCTATCCCTGTTTTTGGTGATGTTGATCGCCATAGTTTCACGCTTGATCCAACTCGGCTTGCTGATGCGAAAGCGAGCGCTGATGCGCTGGGGGTTAATGTTGTTGGCATTATTCCTGTGGGGCTATTTGGGCAGCCTGCCAATATGCCCGCCATTCAGGATTTCGCCAATGCTCATGGATTATGGGTGCTTGATGATGCGGCACAATCGCTAGGCGCAACTCAGCAAAATCGGCAGGTTGGGCAATTGGCAAAGGCTACCGCCACCAGCTTTTTCCCGGCAAAGCCATTAGGGTGCTATGGCGATGGTGGGGCTTTATTTACCGATGATGATGGCCTGGCCGAGATCGCTAAATCGGCGCGTGTTCACGGCATGGGGAAAAACCGCTATGATTATGAGCGGATTGGCATGACGGCGCGATTGGATACGATCCAGGCCGCTGTTTTGCTGGAAAAATTGAAGATATTCCCCGATGAGCTGGCGCGAAGGCAATCTCGCGCTGACCGATATAACGCCGCGCTCAAAGATATCGTTATCCCCCAATATCTAGCCAGTGATACGACATCAAGCTGGGCGCAATATTGCTTTCTGCTGCCGCAACATGTCGACAGGGATATGGTGCAAAAGCGGCTGATGGAAAAAGGCATTCCTTCGGTTGTTTATTATAAAATGGGAATACATGAACACGCGCCATATGCCGCCTATCCTCTCGCCAAAGCGGCTGATGGAAAAAATGATCGCTTGCCCGTGACCGCTGAGCTATGTCAGCGGATTTTGTCACTGCCATTTCATGCCTGGCTCGATGATGTGACGCAGGATTATATCACCGATCATGTTGCCGCCATCATGGATGATCTGGCCTGATCCTCGCCAGTCACTCGCCAGTCACTCGCCAGTCACTCGCCAGTCAGGATCACAGGCCATTAAAGCATCCCTTCCGGGGAGCAGTTATTTATGGACACGTTGCGGTCTGGTTCTGGTTGGATGTGGCGGCGGTGCTGAAAATACACCGCCCCATTAGTAAACCTGCGGCTGCCGTTTTTGGCTCTTTTTTTGAGCTAGAAGCTCTTTGAGACCTGCCTGAACTCTGGCCGGGGGCTGGTTTTGCGCTTTTGCTTTCGCTGCCGCTTGACTTTGCGATAATCCTCACGTAGTAACGTAGAAATTGTGTTGTTAGGTGCTTGATGTGAACGCATTCCAGTCTCCTGAAACGATGCTATTTTTGGAAGCGTATGTTCCCAAAAGTGGCGTTCTTAGGGCTAGCTGGGGAAAATTTAGCATTATATATCAATGGCTTAACACATGGTGCGGATGCGGGTGTAGCTCAGGGGTAGAGCATTACCTTGCCAAGGTAAGGGTCGTGAGTTCGAATCTCATCACCCGCTCCAATTTCCAAGTTTCAAGGCTCCACGTATCAAGGCTCAAGGTATCAAGGCTCCTTGCATCAAGGCTCCACGTATCAAGGCTCCACGTATCAAAGCTCAAGAGACCAAGTTTGCTTTCCCCAAATACGGCAGCACATAAAAAGTGTAATGCCAACTCAGCCAGTGAGGGGCTAGTTCATATCAAAACCGCGCTTGAAAGGCCGAGTTTATGAGTCTGGGGTCAACCATCTTGTTTGGCGCTCTAAATTAAATCGTATTCTCGGCATGATTGAGGTGCGTTAATCTCAAATCCTCAAACAAATTTTCTTCATAAGAAGACAATGGCCTCTTCATGTTTTCTGGAATTGAAGTTGCTGTCGGAGAAGTAGCTGCCGAAGAAGTAGCTGTGGGAGAAGGCGCAGTATGCTTTTTCCCAAACCTGAACATTTCCACCATAATTGGGACTAAGTCCATTCCCTTCGAAGTCAAAGAATAAATTTTACGTTGTGAATGCGTTGGGTCGTCAGATGTACACAGCAATTCAAGGTCGCACATTCGTTTTAACCGTTTTGCCAAAGTGGCAGAAGAAATATTTTCATTATTGTTAATCAAAATCGAATTAAAGCTTCTTCGGTTATGAATAACAATATCGCGAAGAACAAGTACTGACCAATGGTCTGCAATCACCTCTGCAGCAAAGGAAATTGGACAATGGCTTTTGGCCTTGGATGTTATGTTTAATTTTATAATTTGATTCATAGTTTTTCTCTCAAACGAAAATTGACAATAACGAGGTTGGAATATAACTTATCTAAACCCTGCTTAATTTGAAAGTAGTTTCAAATGAATAAAGGATTTTAGGATACTATCCCATTAATATGAAAATGGTGACTAGTCCAGTCACAATTCAGAAAAAAGGGAAAATTAATTATGATGGTAAAGCTTACTCAAGACCTGTCACGTGGAAGGAACCCCCTTTTTTTAAGTGTCTTGGAAAATCTAAATTATAGATAGGAGATCTAAATGATAAACAAAATTAATGGAATATTAACTGCGATAATTTTAGCGACTTCAGGGTCAGTTGCTCTCGCTGACGGTCACTACAACGGCCAAGGCTTTTCCAGCATTGTTTCCTCAACAACTATTGAAGGAAAATCCGGATCAATTGTCCATATGATTGCCGAAGATTTTTGGCAATATCAAAACGCACCTGAGGGGTGGCCCACCGCAGCCATGGCAACTTGCCATTTCACTATGTTGATGGTGGCGGGAGAGCAAGCTCCTTCGACGATTAATGGCATTTGTGAGTCAGTCGACCCGGATGGAGATGCTTCGGTATGGGTTGCAGAAATTGATGCAAGCACAGGAATTGGCAACGGGAATTTGACTAGCGGCACAGGCAAATACAAAGGGATAACGGCTTTGCCAACATTTCAAACCACATTCCAGATTGATGCAACGCATAGCATTTACGACTTTAAGTGGTAGGGTATCAAAAAATGTAATCGAATATAAAAACATGACATGGCCCGGGACTACTACTGGGCTATGTTATGTATGCATGCAGTTTAGTTGATCTTTTTTATAGGGTACCACAATGACAAAGCAAAATGCTTCTTACGGCGAATGGATTTTGAAATATAGATTTCTGGTATTGGGTCTTGTTACAGCTTTAACTTTGCTTGGTGCCGCAGGTGCTCAGTTTCTTTACTTTGACAATGATTACAGAGTGTTCTTTGGTAAAGAGAACCCTCAACTCATAGCATTTGAGCAAATCCAGCAGACCTATACCAAGATTGATAACGTTAACTTTGCTGTTGATCCAATTTCAGGCAAAGCTAACGCGCCTGAGGTGCTGGCCGCTGTTGAGGAGTTGACTGACATTGCATGGCAACTTCCTTTTTCCATCCGAGTTGATAGCCTGTCAAATCATCAGCATACCGAGGTTGAAGGTGATGATCTGATTGTGCGAGAT
>NZIT01000070.1 GCA_002691725.1 SAR116 cluster bacterium
TCAATCGTCGGCTCAAAACTGGCTGGTGTGACGCCAGTGATATCATTATCAAGCTCATCTAACGTGTAACCGACCGCCAGTTTCGCAGCAATCCGGGCAATTGGAAATCCAGTAGCTTTTGAGGCAAGGGCAGATGATCGGCTCACCCGTGGGTTCATTTCTATCACCAACTGGCGGCCAGTATTTGGGCAGACAGCAAATTGAACGTTTGAGCCGCCAGTATCAACACCAATTTCCCTTAGCACAGCAAGCGATGCGTCACGCATAACTTGATATTCTTTATCGGTCAGGGTGAGCGCTGGCGCAACCGTAATACTATCGCCTGTATGAACGCCCATTGGGTCGACATTTTCAATCGAACAGATAATGATAGCGTTATCCGCTTTGTCGCGGACAACCTCCATCTCAAACTCTTTCCAGCCCAGCACGGATTCTTCAATGAGAACTTCACTGACTGGCGATTTGCTTAATCCGTTTTTGACAATATCTTCAAACTCAATCCGGTTAAAGGCAATGCCGCCACCCTCACCACCAAGGGTGAAAGACGGGCGGATAATTGCGGGCAAGCCAATCGCATCAAGAGACTCTAGCGCCTGCTCAAAGTTATTGACGACTTGCGAGCGCGGGCTTTCAAGACCGATTTTATCCATCGCTTTGCGGAAAAGCTCTCTGTCCTCGGCTTTTTCAATGGCATTGATTGTCGCCCCGATCAGCTCAACGCCTTGTTTGGCAAGAAAGCCATTACGCGCCAGATTAAGCGCCGTGTTGAGTGCGGTTTGCCCACCCATGGTTGGCAGTAAGGCATCAGGTTTTTCAAGCGCAATGATCTTGCTTACCATTNCAGGNGTAATNGGCTCAATATANGTNGCATCAGCCATNTCNGGATCAGTCATGATAGTGGCTGGATTNGAATTGACNAGTATNANGCGATANCCTTCTTCGCGGAGAGCTTTACAGGCCTGCGCCCCGGAATAATCAAACTCACANGCTTGCCCAATAATGATAGGGCCAGCACCAATNATCATAATAGATTGAATATCGNTACGTCTTGGCATGTTGTGACCTGTCAGATTGGNCTTTGCTGATCATCTCNNCAAATCGCTTGAACAAATGATGCGCGTCATGNGGCCCTGGCGATGCCTCGGGGTGGTATTGNACACANAAAACAGGNAGCGATTTATGCTTTAANCCNTCNATACTTTGATCAAAGAGCGAGATATGGGTGACTTCTAATGTGTCGGGCAGACTNTCNGNATCAACGGCAAANCCNTGNTTTTGGCTNGTNATNTCAATCNTNCCAGTNGCATNTTCTTTGACNGGATGATTGGCGCCGCGATGCCCNCGATGCATCTTGAAGGTTTTGGCGCCAAAGGCTTCNGCNATCAGNTGATGGCCGATACAAATCCCAAAGATCGGAACGCCTTGCTCAGCTATGCTGCGAATCTGTGAGGCGGCATAGCGCGCTGTTTCAGCAGGGTCACCAGGGCCATTTGAAAGGAACACCCCATCAGGACGCATGGCCATCACCGTATCGGCATCAGTATCAGCAGGAACAACAGTAACTTTGCCCGCAACATCACCTAAGCAGNGCAAGATATTCAGCTTGCAGCCATAATCAAAAGAAACGATATGAAGCCCGTCAGGGTTAACTTTGCGGTAACGATCACTTTCTTTGATCCAGCCTGCTTCGTCCCAGTTATGGGCGCTCTCCGATGTCACGTCGCCAGCCAGCTCCATGCCAGCAAGACCATGCCAATCCTGTGCCATAGCCTTGAGGGCAGGGATATCAAACTCACCATTATAATTGACGGCAAGCACGCCTTTGGGCGCGCCTTTATCACGGATCCGGTGGGTTAACGCTCTGGTATCTATGCCGGCAATGCCGGGCATTNCNATTGATTTCAGCCATCTATCAAGAGTATCATTAGCCCGATAATTTGATGCGCTAGTTGGCAGATGCGCCAAGACGATACCAAGGGCAGCTGGCGATACGGATTCCATATCAATGGCGTTGGTGCCTGTGTTGCCAATATGGGGGAAGGTAAAGGTAATAATCTGACCAGCATAAGATAAATCGGTAATAATTTCCTGATAGCCGGTCATTGANGTGTTGAAACAGACTTCACCAACGCGAATAGTTTCCGCACCAAATCCTTGTCCNGCAAAGATGCTGTTGTCGTCTAGAATCAGTAATGCTGTTGGTTTTTCTGGGGAGGGTTGAAATATGTCAAATGATTTCGGTTTCATTCGCCCTATCAATCCTGTCTTTATCACCTTCGAATTAGGTAAGACACTTCGTCAGGGGTAATATCTGTATGGGTGGCGTTCGTCAAGCAAATAAGACAAATTTATTTTCCATTTTCAGTAATCNTGAATGATGACTTGATAGAACAGACGCAGTTGGTCTAGATATACATAAGCCTATAACCTTTAGCGGGGATATGATTATGTTGAGAGAAGCCATTCAAACAGCTTTGAATGAGGCTCTGAAGTCTGGTCAGACTAAACGGCTGAGTACGTTGCGGTTAATATCGGCAGCACTGAAAGACAAAGATATTGCGGCGCGAACAAAAGGTAGCGGCGATGCCATTACCGATGATGAGATTCTATCCATGCTTCAGACAATGATTAAGCAACGCCANGAATCGACNCGTATGTATCGTGANGCAGGNCGCGATCAGCTNGCNGAAGATGAAGATAATGAGATNCAAATTATCAGAGAGTTCATGCCAAAGCAGATGGATCATGANGCTGTNATNAATGCCATTAATACCGTTATTTCAGAAGTCGATGCCGCATCAGTTAAAGATATGGGTAAGGTTATGGGGCTTTTGAAACAGCGCTATACTGGCCAGATGGACTTTGCCTCAGCGAGTACCACAGTCAAGGACATGCTGCTTAATCAATAGGCCGAAAGCATGTTGTCTTAATACCTCCAGATCATCAAAGAAGTCTAATTTTGGGGGCTGATGACAGCACGGGGGATATGGAGCATTTATCCGGCAGGAGGTTGAAGCCATGGCTTTGCCACAGCAATTTATGGATGAGTTACGGCGGCGTGTGTCCCTGTCATCAATCATTGGCAAAAAGGTCAAATTGATTAATCGGGGCAATCGCATGGTCGGGCTATGCCCTTTCCATCAGGAAAAAACGCCCTCATTTCATGTTCGTGATGATGAAGGCTTTTATCATTGCTTTGGTTGCGGGGCTAGTGGTGATGCGATTACCTTTCTGCGTGAGCAAGAAGGTCTTAGCTTCATGGATGCTATCCACCATCTGGCCGGGCTTGCGAATATTGCTGTTCCCGAACAAAGAGAGATTAGCCCAGAAGAAAAAGCCCAGCGTAACAGCATGGCAATGCTTAACCAAGAAGCGGCCAGTTTTTATCAAAATCAGCTGGAAGGCGAGGCTGGCAAACAAGCAAAACGATATTTGAATGACCGTCAGGTCAGCCTGAATAGCATTGCCCGATATCGTATTGGCTATGCTCCTGCTAGTGGGCTTTATTCATTTCTTCAAGCCAAGGGATTTAAGCCTGATGATATGCTGGCGGCTGGCCTGGTGCGAAAATCACCGCGGGATGATAGGCTTTATGATAATTTCCGGCATCGCCTGATGTTTCCGATTGCCAATCCCAGAGGCGATATCATTGCCTTTGGTGGCCGTGCTTTGGATGGGGATCAAGAGCCTAAATATCTAAACTCTGCTGACAGCCCCATGTTCCATAAAAAACAGGTTCTCTATGGCTTAAAACAAGCGCGTGAGCAGAGCAAAGACAAGCTGCCGATTATCGTTGCCGAAGGCTATATGGATGTTATTGCGATTGACCAATTTAAGGTGGCTGGAGCTGTTGCGCCATTGGGAACGGCGCTGACCGAAGACCAGATGATGCTCCTCTGGAAGAATACTGACACGCCTTTTCTGTGTTTTGATGGGGACAGCGCTGGCCAGCGCGCGGCAACAAAAACATTGGCCCGGCTTCTACCCATTCTGGAGCCTGGAAAAACCGTTCGTGTCATGCGATTGGAAAAGGGATTAGACCCTGATGATTTGCTAAAATCGGGCGGCGCGGATGCGTTACGCGGAGTAATGGATGCCTCGGAAAGTCTGGTCGAGGCATTATGGAGCTCAACTTCAGCAGATTATGATCTTAATCAAGCCGAGCAGCGCGCTAAATTCTGGCAAGTCATGCGCGAATATATCCGCCAAGTCAGTAATCCAGCCATGCGCGACTCGCTGAGTGATGATATCAATGCCCGTATTCAAGCCATGCGGCAACGGCCGCGTCAAACCACCTATGGTAAATCGCCTGCTGGATCACCATATATAGGACGTCAACATGCCCGTCCTGTTCAAAATATCCGTCCACGAGTGATCATGGCTATTCTTATGAAGCATCCTGAATTAATAAATGATTGGCATGAAGAGTTAGTAAAATTAAATATTAAGGATGGTTTGGTAAAAAAAATGCTAAATATCATTTCAGACAGTGTTACAATGAATTATCATCTTGACGAAACAACATTTCGGCATCATTTAGAGTCATTAGGAGTAGGTGAAAAAGACCAGATAAGTCTCTGGGATAGTATTAAGTCACGGATTAGATTTGATCCGGCATCGCTTTCTAAAGAGGACGCAGAAATAAAGCTGAAAGAGTTTGTAACGCTTGAAAACCGTGGGACTAGAGCCCGCTCAACAAACCAATTTTAACCTTACCATATTAGCTGATGGGATGATCCATGGCACAAAGCAAAAAGAAGAAGACACAAAACGAAGAACAACTGCCTGATAGCGAATCGCTGCTAAAGTCTGCTAGCAACGATTCGGGCGAATCGGTCAATATGAGCGAAGAAGCGATCAAGGTATTGATAAAATCAGGCCGTGAGCGCGGATTTGTCACACATGATGAATTGAATAAGGCATTGCCGCAAGGTGAGCTTACCTCAGAGCAGATCGAAGATGTTATGGCTGAACTTAACTCTATGGGGGTTAATGTCGTCGATAATGCTGATCAGGAAGATGTGGTTGAGGATAGCGAAGATAGCGAAGAAGCCAGCACGTCTTCGTCAGGTAATATCAGTGATGAAAGCCGTGGGTCTGATGATCCTGTCCGCATGTATTTGCGTGAAATGGGCACGGTTGAGCTGTTAACGCGCGAAGGTGAGATTGCCATTGCTAAGCGGATTGAAGCTGGCCGTGAGCTTATGCTTGGCGGTGTATATGAATCGCCTCTGACGATCCGAGCGCTCATTCAATGGCGGGATGAGATTGAGCAAGGTAAAGTTTTGATGCGCGATGTCATTGATCTGGAAACAACATTTTCTCGGATTAATGGCGAAGATAGCGATACCATTGCCATTGCTAGTGATGATGATGACAGCATCCTTATCAATCGCCCTGGACTGGAAATAAAATCAGTCGATACCGATGATGATGCTGATGATGATGCCGATAGCGATAGCGAAGATGAGGACGAGGAGTCCACTTCTCAAAATGCCGAAACTGATGAAGACGATAGCGAGAAAGAGGCAAGTGATGGTGAGGGTGATGATCTGAACATGTCGCTGGCGGCAATGGAAGATTCCATTCGCGAAGATGTCATGGTCATGATGGAAGATGTATTCGTCACCTATAAAGAGCTAAGCCAGTTGCGCGATAAACGCATCACGCAGTTTAAAAAAGGCGCTACGGTTAATGCCAAAACAGAGGAGCGATATATCTCTCTGCGGCTTAAGCTGATTGAGCAGATGGAACATATTCTGCTTAATACCGGCCGTATCGAAGCGCTGATGGTACAGCTTTATGGATTAAACAAACATCTATCCTCGCTCGAAGGACAAATGTTGCGCGTTTCCATGAAGTGCAATATTAAACGCCCGCAATTCCTTGGCTTCTGGTCTGGACATGAGCTTGATAAAGACTGGCCACCTGAAGAGGCTGATTCGGCAGGGTGGAAAAAACTGCGTCAAAACCATGCTGATGAAATTGATGAGATTCGTAAATCCATTATTCAGATGATGACAGAAATTGGCATGTCAGTATCTGAGTTCAAAGAGCTGATCCAAGTGATTCAGCGTGGTGAACGGGAAGCGGCTCGCGCAAAAAAAGAAATGGTTGAGGCTAATCTCCGGCTTGTTATCTCCATCGCCAAAAAATATACCAATCGTGGCCTGCAATTCCTTGACTTGATACAAGAAGGCAACATCGGTCTGATGAAAGCGGTGGATAAATTTGAATATCGCCGTGGCTATAAGTTTTCCACTTATGCGACGTGGTGGATCAGGCAGGCGATCACGCGATCTATTGCTGATCAGGCACGAACTATTCGTATCCCTGTTCATATGATTGAAACGATCAATAAATTGGTGCGGACATCGCGGCAAATGCTTCATGAAATTGGCCGTGAGCCAACCCCTGAAGAATTGGCAGAAAAGCTTTCCATGCCCATCCATAAGGTGCGAAATGTCCTGAAAATTGCCAAAGAGCCGATTAGTCTGGAAACCCCGGTCGGTGATGAAGATGATAGTCATCTTGGGGACTTTATCGAAGATAAGAACGCAGTTCAGCCGCTTGATTCGGCCATTTATGTGAGCTTGCGTGCCAAGACAACCCTCGTTCTGGCAGAGCTAACGCCAAGAGAGGAGCGTGTCTTGCGGATGCGTTTTGGCATTGGCATGAACTCGGATCATACCCTGGAAGAAGTTGGCCAGCAGTTTAGTGTCACCCGTGAACGTATCCGCCAAATTGAGGCAAAAGCGTTACGCAAGCTGAAACATCCTTCACGGTCAAAGAAACTGAGAAGTTTCCTTGATAATTAATGGGTTTTCGGCTATCCAAAAGATGCTGGGCCTGTAGTTCAACTGGTTAGAACGCACCGCTCATAACGGTGTTGTTGGGGGTTCGAGTCCCTCCGGGCCCACCAGCTTAACTTTCCTGTTATAGCCTTTTGAATTATTGGCAGCAGAATTATTCCAATTACTGCACTAGTGCTGACGCGGTGGCGCTGACAACTGCCTCAAGAAACATGGTTTTATCACCGCCAAGGTCTATGCGATCTATTTTCCGTTTTGATATGACTTCAATGCTATGACCGCCGGCGACTTTAGCCTTGGTCTTGGCATCTTCTCGCACCACATATTCGGCATGATCGAGGGCTAATTCCAGGTCAGTGAAATCGGCAGGGCCTTTGATGAGATGGACGCGGAATGTGCCATCAGACGGCTGTGTGATGGTAACGCGAACGCTTTGCCGAATACTGCCGACGGCGGCACCGATAGCGCCAGCAACATCAGCATCTTCAGGAACAATTAATTCAGCATCAAGAACCTTGGCAATGGCAGGATAGTAGCAAGCGGCCGAGGCGCCCAAGGCGATGAGCGGGCGATGAAAACGAATACGGGTCGTTATCATTGTCGCGCTTGATGGCTGTAATGCGCCTTCGATCATATGCACAAGAACGGGGTTTTTGTCTGACATAGCATGGCTGTTATGGTCATGCGCGTTAACCGCGTCAATCAAGGCGAGGCTAGATTGAATGGCCAGCCTGTCCAGCACCATCTGAGCAAATAGTTGGATATTTTCTGCTTGTGGTTTGCCTGAGCCTGAGCGTTGTCTAGCCATTAACTTGCCCGCTTTTTCAGCAGCAGATTTATCAAAGGCATTAAACTGATCGAGAATATGTACAGCATCGGTTGGGGTAAACGCGGATATTAGCACCAAACCGCGCGCAACGAGGCGATCTATTGCCCCCATCGCCAGCCTTGTTTCTGCCAATTCTGCAATACTGGCGACACCGGCTTTTTGACATTCCAGCGCCATTCGATATTCAGATCGTGTCAGCCATTCTGGCGGCTCACCAGAAAACACAGGAACAACAAAACGCGCATCAGTCGCGCTCGGAATGGGGTTATCCAATTGTTCATCAAGCAATGTATGGATATGCGGATATTGTTGTGCCAAGGATGAAATGGGGATAGCGCGGCGTGGCCCTAATGTGACGCCGCCTTTGATACCGCGATCCATTAAATTGACTTCACTATCACCGCCAAGCCCGCCAGTTCGAATATCCGCCGCCTCAACCATAGTTGACCATCCGCCAATCGTCGCGCCTTTCGGTGACAGCCGAGGTGTGCCGTTAGACATGATTGTGATATCGGTTGTTGTGCCGCCAATATCGCTGATGATGGCATCGGCTACGCCAGCCAGATGGGCGGCGCCTGAAATGCTGGCGGCAGGCCCTGATAAGATTGTCTCGACTGGACGGATACGGGCAAGATGCTGATTAATCAAGGAGCCATCGCCCTTGACGACCATCAATTCAGCATTGATACCTGATGATGTGATGATGTCATTAGTGGCATTAATCTGACGATCAAGCAAGTCGATGAGACGCGCATTTAGTAACGCGGTCAAGGCGCGTTTAGGCCCGCCTAATTCGGATGATAACTCATGACTGCAGGTGATCGGGCAACCAGTTTTTTTACGCAACAGGTCACGGGCGGCAATTTCATGCTCAGGGTTACGGGTCGCAAAATGACCAGCAATAGCAATCGCGCTGATATCTTTGCCATACTGATCAGCAAATGCCTCAAGCGCAGCCATATCTAAAGGCGCTTGCGGTTTACCATCGGTTTTATGGCCTCCTGTGACAAAAGCCACAGGGTCTTGGCCAAGCGAATTGCCGAGATTGTTTTTGCTAAGGCTCGTTTCTGCAAAACCGATCATAACCAAGCCAATACGCCCGCCCATGCCCTCAACCACAGCGTTAGTCGCCAGTGTCGTTGACAGGCACACTTGCTTGAGCGATTGACGTTGATCTTGAGCTAATTGATCAATGACAGAATGGATCGCCTCCCCCAAGCCAATGGATAAATCTTCGCGTGTTGTAGGGGCTTTGGCTTTCGCCACAAGCGCGCCATTTTCACTATTGATGATCGCCGCATCCGTAAATGTGCCGCCCGTATCAAGTCCGAGAATAAATGCCATATTCTAATCCGCCTCAGGCAGCGCGTGATTGAGCAGCAAGCGCATGATTGAGAAAACTCGCCATCCAATCACGCACCTGATCATTGTCTGTTGGGGTGCTTAGGCTGCCGTTTGCACGGGCAACGCCTTCATCACCTATGGCGCGGCTATGTCGGTTAATCAAGGCTGACAAATAGGCGGTATTAAACTCCGGATGACCTTGGAAAGACAGCACCCGACCAGGAATAGTAAATGCCGCATAAGGGCAGAAATCATCACCTAATAAAGCCTCTGCTTCGGCTGGCAGGCTAATGACTTGATCTTGATGCATGTAAATCAGACGCACGGCTTGGCCTTTGCTAGACGCCGCAGGCAAATCACTTTGCATTGCCATCTCTTTAATGCCAACACCCCAACCTTTATCTGATAACACCGCCTCACCACCGAGAGCGTGGGCAAGCAGCTGATGGCCAAAGCAAATGCCAATAAGCGGTATCTGCATATGATAAGCTGACTTAACAAAATCCATCAGCCGCGGTATCCACGGCAGGTCATCATAAACCCCATGGCGACTGCCTGAGATCATATAGGCATCATAATCGGAGACTTGCTCTGGAAAATCACCATGGCGAACATGAATGAATGTGATATCAAGCATGTGATTATGCGCCGCCAGATAAGATGTAAACATCTCTTGATAGGACGGATTATGAGGACGCATATTAATGCCGGTCTCACCTGCAAGTAAAATGCCTAGCTTGATCTGTTTGTGTTGCGCCATAATCATCACCTAACTCTATTGATACTACATCAGTTCCAATTGCTATCTACCCCATATAAAAC
>NZIT01000071.1 GCA_002691725.1 SAR116 cluster bacterium
TCCTCCCCCATAAACTCTTTTTCGACATTGACACCAAAAGGCTGCGAAGCATCAGCAAAACTAGCACTGCCTTCAAAGATATAGGCAAAGCCTTGTCGCCTTGTATCAAATGGAAACCGTTTGGTGGTATTGGCTGGTACTGTTATGTCGAGATAGCCAGGGCTTGTATCAATGCCATCAACAGGCCCGTGATAGCCCCGATAATCGCCAGCAATGACGCGAATATGCGTGCCATCATCATCAGTCAGGCTGGTAATATCAGGGGATTTGATATCTTGATAACGCGGTGTCGTCATTTTCTGATGGCTCGGCAAATTAGCCCATAGCTGAAATCCATGCATTTGCCCCTGGGCATTTCCGGTTGGCATTTCTTGATGAATAATACCTGACCCTGCGGTCATCCATTGGACATCACCATCACTGAGGACGCCGCGATTGCCAAGACTATCACCATGTTCAACATTCCCCTTCAACACATAGGTAATGGTCTCAATGCCCCGATGTGGGTGCCAGGGGAAGCCATTAAGATATTGTGCCGGATCATCGTTGCGAAAATCATCCATCATCAAGAACGGATCAAAGGGTTCGGTTTCGCCAAACCCAAAAACACGGTGCAAATGCACCCCTGCGCCTTCAATATGCGGCTTGGCTTGGCTTGACATTTTTATAGGACGAATAGACATGGATATCTCAATTTTGATTTAGCTGACAGTTTTGACATAGGTGGTCAGCCGCTCAGAAACAAGGGATTAGTTATAATGTGCCTGTGCTGGCTTCTCTGATCCTAAAAGCGCCAGTCCTGCCACCGCCGCCATGACGGTAACGCCGCCTATAATCTCTGGCGTTGACATGACTTCACCCAAAAATAGCCATGGCCAAATTGGCCCAAGAATAGACTCGATTAATACCAAAAGGCTAACTTCTGCTGCTGGCACATAGGGAGCGCCCCACGTGACAAGCGCGATCCCTATACCAATAGTAAAGGCTCCCATAAATAATGCTAACAGTAAATCTTGGCCACCGATGCTAAGCCCATTGCCAAAACTGATCGCCGATAATCCAGCTAAGCCAAAGGCGATAATGCCGCCAAGAAAGGTGCCGCCAAGAACATCATCCTTGCGGCTTCGGCGTGCCAATACGAGCATGACGGCAAAAAAGAATGCGGATAATAGCGCTACTATATTGCCTTGTGTGCGGCCAAGCTCAAAGCCATCGCTGAGCATTAACCCGACCCCAAACAGCGCCGCTAACATGGCTATCCAAGTGAAAGGATGTGGTCTTTCATTGATCCATATCCAACCGATTAAAGCTGCCATAAAGGGGGTAGTGGTCAGAATAAATAATGTTGACGCAACGGATGTCATGAGCATGGCAAAAACATAGGTCGTGAAGGCTAATGATAATGCCGCGCCCATGGCTAGGTCTGTTTTATCCAATTTGATAAGAAATGTAACGGGGCTTTCCCGCCGCCGTAAACAGGCCACCATCATGACCACAGCAGAAAGGCTGATCGACCGATAAAACAGGATAATCATGCCATCATTAACATCCATCAGCCGCATAACAAGGCCAACCAGTGACATAAAACTGCCACCTAATAGAATGATAGCAATAGCTTTATTATGTGACATGGAACAGAATGATTTCTCTGAAGTGAATAGCTATGTGATGGTAATTCATTTTTCTTAAAAAAACACTATTTTCATGCATCAAAGTTATCTAATGATTGATTTGATAAAGCATTAATGCCTATCCTACATGTATGAATATACAGAACAGTCATAAAATCAGGTCACTTATTATTTGAACAAGCAGGTTATTTGAACGAACAAGGATATTATAATGGATTTCTGCATACAACTTTCCGCTGATTACCCTGATAAATCCTATGGTGGTGATCAGGTTTACAGCGATATGCTTGATCAAGCCAAATTGGCTGAGCAGCTTGGCTTTGCGGCGGTATCAGTGACCGAACATCATCTGGTCAATTGTCTCATGATGCCAGCGCCGCTTACCTTTGCTGTAAAAATTGCCAGCCTGACCTCACGGATCAAGATCATGACATCAGTTGTGGTTTTGCCGCTTCATGATATGCGGGTTTATGCTGGTGAGGTTGTTGTTGCAGATATTTTTTGCGAAGGCCGATTGATGCTTGGCCTTGGTCGTGGGGCTTTTCCTTATGAGATGGAAAGGATGGGTGTACCTATGGACGAAACACGTGAGCGATTTGATGAATCGCTGGCGGTGTTGCAAGCGCTGTTGACCGAAGAAGAAGTCTCATGGGATGGCAAATGGTATCAGTTTGATCCTCTCACCATTATGCCAAGGCCAGTCCGTTCAGGGGGGCCGCCGATTATGATGGCGGTGCTTAATCCTGAAGGCATTTATAGCTGCACCAAAAAAGGCTTTCATATTCAGACAACGCCTTTATCAGGCAATCATCAGTTGCTGGTCGATCAGGTTGATGCCTTTAATCGGGGTAAAGCCGAATGTAAACCATCACATGATATGCCAACTTTAACCTTATCTCGGGTTGGCCATATCGCTAAAAACGAATCGGAAAAACAGCGAAAGATTGCTGCCGCGCATCATTATTATGGCCGCTTTGATAATATTTTTCTGGGGCCTGGACATGTTGATCACGGTATGATTACGCCGATGCCGTCACGAACACCAAAAGATGAGCTGGCGGAAAGTTTGCTAATCGGCACCCCGCAAGAGGTTATAGACAAACTTGCGCCTTATGCAGAATTAGGGATTGATCGGGTTATTATCAATCCTAATTTTGGGCTTGCCGCCAATGAAACTCTTGATGCGTTGCAAGCCTTTGCCGAAGACGTCATGCCGTATTTTACCACATCCACATACCCTCAATCGCAAGCCATATAGGGAGATATCAATGCCTATTATTCGTGTCGAAATGTTCAAAGGCCGCGACCGTGATACACGCCGCGCGATCATAAAAGAGCTTACTGATGGCTTTTGTCGCGCTACTGGAGCCAAGCCTGAGGTTGTTGACGTTGTGCTTGTTGATGTTGATAAGCAGGATTGGGGAAAGGCCGGCATCGCCTTTGCTGATAGCCAGCCTGATTAACTGCCCCGATAGCTATTAAAGCATAAATTAAGCCCTGATAGGGGATAATGATAGGGCATAACAGCAGGGATCAATGAAAGAAATCAAAGTGATAACTAGCCAGTCACCTAAACCAGCGAAGCTGGCGGCTGTACCTTGCGCGTGGTCAGAGGCCGGTTCAGGAGAGCCGCTATTGCTCATCCACGGCATTGGTGCGGCACGCAACGCTTGGGCGAAATTAATGCCGATACTGACGGCGCGATTTACCGTCATCACATATGATTTGCGCGGCCATGGCGACTCACCTGCTGGNGATGGGGTGTTTGATCTTGATCATCTGGTGCTTGATCTTGAGGCCGTACGCATTGCCGCTGGAATTAATGCGATGCATGTTGCCGGGCATTCCCTTGGCGGCATGATTGGCCCTGCCTATGCGCGGGCTTATCCGGACAGGGTGTTATCGCTAGGGCTGTTATCAACGGCGGCGTTTCGGACAGAGCAAGATAGCCAAAATGTCTGGGCAGTTGTCAAAGCGATGGAAGAAAAAGGCATACCGCAAGTGCTGGAAACATTATCTGATCGCTGGTTTTCGGATGCGTTTATAGCGGCTCATTCTGATGTTGTGCAAGCACGGCTGAAACAGGTGATAGCCACTGACCCTGATATCTTTCTCAATGTATTTCGGATTTATGCTGGAACAGAAATAGCACCATGGCTGGCGGAGATAGCGGTGCCATCATTGGTCTTGACCGGGGAAAATGATGGCGGCTGTAACCCCCGCCTTAATCAGCGAATCGCGACCGCCATTCCCAATTCTGAATTAGTGATCTTGCCAGAACTGAAACATTCTTTATTACTAGAGGCTGGTGACAGAGTTGCTGACCATATTATTCAATTTATTGATCATCTTTAGACAACAAGAAAATTAGGAAAGAACAATGAAAACATATCATATTGCTGCTATACCTGCCGATGGAATCGGCCCCGAAGTGATTGATGCTGGACTAGAAGTATTAGAGGCTGTTGCCCGTCGTGATGGGCAATTTTCGTTTAATGTTAAGACCTTTGACTGGGGATCAGATTATTATAAACGCCATGGCCAGATGATGCCAACAGATGGCCGTGATCAGCTCAAGCCATTTGATGCGATATTCTTTGGTGCGGTTGGGGCACCTGATGTTCCTGATCATATTACCTTATGGGGGTTACGTCTGCCGATATGTCAAGGCTTTGATCAATACGCTAATATTCGTCCAACTCGTGTCTTGGCGGGCATAAAATCACCATTGCGTGATGTTGATCAAGGTGATCTGGACTGGATGATCATCCGCGAGAACTCCGAAGGGGAATATTCAGGAAGTGGCGGCCGTGTTCATCAGGGGCTGGCGGAAGAAGTCGCAACAGAGGTATCGGTGTTTACCCGTAATGGCGTCAGACGCATTATGCAATATGCGTTTCAAATGGCGGCGGCACGTCCCCGCAAGATGCTGACTGTTGTGACGAAATCAAATGCTCAACGTCATGGTATGGTGATGTGGGATGATATCGCTGCCGAAGTCGCCGCCGATTTTCCTGATGTCACATGGGATAAGATGCTGGTTGATGCGATGACGGTGCGGATGACGCTTGACCCGCAAAGCCTTGATACGATTGTCGCAACCAACTTACACGCTGATATCTTGTCTGATTTAGCGGGGGCATTGGCTGGCAGTATCGGCGTTGCCCCAACCGCCAACATTGATCCCGAAGGCCGCTATCCATCTATGTTTGAGCCTATTCACGGATCAGCCTTTGATATTACTGGCAAAGGCATTGCTAATCCGGTGGCGACGTTTTGGACAGCGGCATTGATGCTGGATCATTTAGGGCAAGCCAAGGCGGCACAAATGCTCATGGCCGCCGTAGAACAGGTTTGCGGTGAAGGCATTTTAACCCCGGATGTTGGTGGCAAGGCGACAACACGTGATGTCACTGATGCGGTTATTGGTGTCATAAATGGGCAAAATAATTAACTTCCATTTTCGCTGACACAGCCGTTTTTATAAATATTGGCTATCTCTCACAGCATAAGATAGGATGTTTTGCGATTAGTTTTGTGGCAGAAAGGGTTAAGATGACAGCCAGTGACTTGAGTGGGATTACAGTTGTAACGATAGAGCAAGCGGTTGCTGCGCCCTATGCATCAGGAAAACTTGCTGATGCTGGTGCCAGAGTAATCAAAATTGAGCGTCCAGAAGGTGATTTTGGCCGCGGCTATGATAAAGATGCCAAAGGGTCGAGTTCCTATTTTGTGTGGCTTAATCGCGGCAAAGAATCGGTTGCGCTTAACCTTAAAGACGCGCATGATTTGGCATTGGTTAAAGCAATGCTTAGTCAGGCCGATATTTTTATTCAAAACTTGATGCCGGGGGCAGTCTCGCGGTTAGGGCTAGATATGGAAACATTACGGGCGCAATTTCCGTCCCTCATCACATGCTCGATTAGCGGCTATGGCGAAACCGGGCCATTCAGCCAGATGAAAGCCTATGATTTGTTGGTGCAGGCTGAGGTTGGGCTAGCTAATTTGACGGGATCAGCAGAAGCAGCAGGTCGGGTTGGTGTCTCCGTCTGTGATATTGGCGCTGGCATGACGGCATTTCAAGCCATTCTTCAGGCCTTAATTGGGCGTGCGAAAACAGGCGAAGGCAGACATATCGAAGTCTCATTGTTTCATGCCCTTGCCGACTGGATGAACGTCCCTTATATCCAATACAAGCATGGTGGCCGCGATATCAAACGGCCAGGTTTACATCATCCAACGATTGCGCCTTATGGGGTTTATAGCTGTGGTGATGGCGGCATGATTTTATTTTCTATTCAAAATGAGCGCGAATGGGCGCGCTTCTGCGCTGAGGTTCTTGGCAATAGTGACATGGCTAGCGAGGATCAATTTATGGGCAACACTAACCGCGTTGCCAATCGCCAAGCGCTCGATGATCGGATCAATAGCGTTTTTGCAAAACATAGCCGTGATGAGATGGCGGAGATAATGACAGGTGCGGATATCGCTTTTGGACGCCTCAACACAATGGAAGACCTGACAAAGCATCCGCAAATCAGGCTAATGACTATCCGCACATCAGCTGGTGAGATGGATATCATGACGCCGGGGGCGCTCATAAACGGCGACACCCTTGCTGCTACTGATGTGCCTGATCTGGGTCAACATACCGATATGGTGCGTCATGAATTTGGTCAGGGGTAGCACATGAAATCATGGTCAGGCGAGATTTGGGGCGGCTTATATATTCTCTTTGCCATGTTTATCATTGGCCCTAATGATACGCTTGTGGTTGTCCTCGAAGATGATGTCGGCGTTGGCCAGTTTCATTTTCTGCGAAGCCTTCTTGCCATCCCGCTGATCCTTGTTATCGGCTGGGTAGTGGGCACCAATTGGACGATCTATCGGCCGTGGGCGATCATTATTCGCAATCTATGTTTCTCGGCAGCCATGCTGATTTATTTTTCATCCTTGTCTTTTTTGCCGATGGCAGTAACCGGTGCTGGGCTTTTCACATGTCCGATCTTTGTCCTTATTTTCTCACGACTGCTTTTTGGTCAGCATATTGGCTGGCGGCGGATCAGCGCTGTCGTCATAGGCTCGCTTGGCGTGCTGATTATTCTTGATCCCAATGGCACCGGGTTTTCATGGATGAATACTATGCCGATTTGTGGCGGCGCTTTGCTGGCGTTGAGCAATATGATTACAAAACGCTATTGTTACAGGGAAAGTCCAATTTTATTGTCAGGAATAGGATTTTTCTTTTTAGGTGTTTGTGGGGCNATCACTTCACTTTTCTTTTCTATTTATCCCGTTGAACCTGTTGGCCAGATGACAGCGTTTATCACGACAGGTTGGGGCGTGTTAACGTGGTCTGTGTTTGGGATAATCCTTTTACAGGCTATGTTTTCGACTGTTGCCATGTGGTTTATGACACGCGCCTATCAGATCGGTGATCCTACTTATATCAATGTCTATGAATATTCTTTCCTGATCTTTGCCGGATTAGCGGCTTGGATATTTTTGGAACAACATCTGTGGNTGCGTGACATTTACGGCATCATTTTGATTGTCGTTGCCGGCATTATTGCCACCCTGGCTGGCGCCCGAACCGATACCATGACAGATGCTAAAACTGCCCAAGGTTAAATTTGCNTGCAGTTAATCCACCCGAATAGGCATAGTACGGCTTAAAAAACCGGCAAATACCAGGACACTTCCGAGGACTAAAAACAAGCCGCTGATATCGGTGACCATCAAAATTAACGCTGATACGCCTGGCGTGACCACAAAAGACATTTCTCGCCATGTCGAAAAGACACTGGTCATTTCAACCCGAACCTTTGGTGTCACCATCCGCATAAAGGGCAGGTTGCCGATAATATCCAGCATATCAAAGCCTAATGAGGCCAGGAGTAATAACAATAACCCCCATATCGTCGGCTCAGGTAATAAACCGAGTGCGATCATGCTAATCCCGGCCATTAAAAAGCTAAATAATATGGTCTTGCGGATGCCGAAATATTGGGCAAAGGCGGCAAACCGACTGGAAAATATAAGCACCGCCATGATCGCCCCCATAAATAATCCGATCCATTGTGTTGAGACCCCTGCATCACGCAAATAAATCGGGCCATAGGTAAAGAAGACGACCCATGATGATGACCGTGCCACCGCGATCAAATAGGCTACGCGCATATGCGGATTGCCAAAATATGCCCTGACGTTTTTGATAAAATGCAAATTACCAGATTTTGGCGGCTTAATATTTTTTGCCTCCGAAATCCTCAGCCACCAGAAGATCATAATTAAAAAAGACACCAGCCCGGTGGATAGGAAAAATGGCGTGTGGTGATCAACATTGACCCACATCCATGTGCCGACAAAGGGAAAGATTAACCATGATATTCCAGCAAAGACAAACTTTCGGCTTTCAGCGCTGGCCAGTTGTTTTCGGGGAATGAAGTCCATCGTATAAAGGGAGATACACATCATCATCAACCCCGCCCCTGCCATCCGGCAAGCATTGGCCAGAACAAAAGTGATCGACAGATCAAACATGAATAAGAGATTGCTGAAAATGGCAATGAAGACGCCAATCGTGAATACATATTTTCGCGTCAGTAGATTAATCAGGCTTCCGGTATAAAGGACAACAGGCAGTGAGATTAGCGCCGATAGAAACAGTGCAAAAGATAAAGCAACCGTATTATCATTAAGCACGTTAAGCCCAACTAACGATATCAATGATCCGAGAACAGCCATAGAAGCGCTGTTTATGCCGTAAATTATCCCAAGCGTGTTACCGCTGGGGCTACCGCCTGAAGCGATTCGGATGGGTGCGCGAAACGCCATTGTGAAATGCTTCTTTTAGCCTTTAATATTTTTACCTTACTCTCATTTTTTCATTAGACAATGGGTAATCTATGTTATGGTTAAATATAAAACAGAAAATAAAAAGGTAAGGAGCATGAGATGAGCAATGTTTTTCTTAAGTCAGTAGAAGACGTTTATGATCGAGCCGCTAACCTTGTCCCTATGGCACCGGGCTTGGCCGAAAAAATTAAAGTAACCAATTCGTCTTATATTGTTCGCTTTGGGGTTAGGTTGCGCGGCGCCGTGCATAGCTTTACGGGCTATCGATCTGTCCATAGTGAACATTTTGAACCGGTAAAAGGCGGCATTAGATACAGCCTTAATGTATCTTTGGAAGAAGTCGAAGCTCTGGCCATGTTGATGACATTCAAATGTGCCTTGGTTGAGGTGCCGTTTGGTGGCTCGAAAGGTGGGCTTTATATCAATCCGCGTGACTGGACTGAACAAGAACTTGAACGCATCNCCCGCCGCTTTACCCAAGAGCTTGCAAAACGTGGTCTGATTAGCCCGTCCCAGAATGTTCCAGCNCCCGATATGGGAACTGGTGAACGTGAAATGGCGTGGATGGCAGATGAATATCGACGGCTTAATACGATTGAGATTAATGCCTGGGCATGTGTGACTGGCAAGCCTGTCGGCAAGGGCGGGATTCAAGGCCGTGTTGAGGCGACAGGTCGCGGTGTCCAATATGCGCTGCGAGCGTTTTTTGATCATCCGGGTGATGTCGAGAAAACTGGTCTGGCACCGGGGCTTAAAAATAAGCGTATCATTGTTCAGGGCTTAGGCAATGTTGGCTATCACGCGGCCTTATTTTTGTCCGAAGAAGACGGCGCCATCATAACTCATGTTCTGGAACGTGGCGGCTGTGTCGTTAATCCTGATGGGATCGATATTCGTGCGCTCAAAGTTTATCAGAATGAACATGGCAGTGCTGAAGGCTATGAAGGCTATGTTAAAAGCGGGCTTGAGATGCTCGAAGAAGATGCTGATATCTTGATACCGGCGGCGCTGGAATTGGTGATTACAAAAGACAATGCAAGCCAGATTAAAACGCCATTGATTATTGAGGCGGCTAACGGGCCAATCTCGGCAGAGGCTGATGCTATCCTTAATCAAAAGGGTGTTGTGATTATCCCCGATCTTTACGCCAATGCGGGTGGCGTGACCGTGAGTTATTTTGAGTGGATTAAAAACTTAAGTCATATCAGATTTGGCCGCATGCAAAGGCGAGAAAACCATGACCATTTTAGTGCTATNATNAATGGCGTTGAAATGCTNACCGGCAAACCATTCCCTGATAGCTATCGTGAGCAAGCTCTTAGTGGATCAACCGAACTGACCCTCGTGCGCTCAGGATTAGAAGACACAATGCGAAAAGCCTATGAAGATATTAGCAGGGAATGGAATACCAATTCTGACGTCATAGATATGCGTATGGCAGCCATGAAAATTGCCATTCAGCGGGTGGTCTTGAGCTATGGCTCACTGGGGATATAAGCACGCCCCTTTATTATAAATGTGAGAATTAATGTGAGAATTAAGGAAAGGCAGGTTAGTCACTCTCAGACCCCAGAGCCATAATACTAAATAAAGCACCTTGGTCGGTTTCCAGCCCGATCATCAAGCCAGCCTCGCTGGCATCGGCTNCAAACAAAGTGCCGGAAACAAATTGTCTGTCTAGCTGCTGGTTAACATCATCAAGCATTAGTTGCATGTCTCCGTTCGGGCGAAACGCTACATGATTATTTATCAGCAATGGGGCATATAAAGCCAATCCATCTCCAGCCAAATTGAGCGTCGCCTCTTGGCTATCCAGGATCAGATTTAAGGTGCCTGTCGCCTTGCCTATGCGCGTATCAAAGGCGCCATCACACGCCACACAGTTCCATTGAGACGTCATCTCATACGAAATATCATGATCGGGCAAGGACGCTGCCTGATGCCCCCAGACAACAAGCCGGGTAGGGAAATCAGCTTGACTTGTAAGATGCGAATAAACAGAACCAAAACGCGAATATTGATTAGTAATGCTCTCCGTGGCGTATTCGGAAATAGGAGGCAATTTTCGCAAAATCGCGCCAATCGCGCTATCATCGGTTACGCCATCCAGTTTTATTTTGAGGCTGTCGGTTTCCATAATGGCGACCCAGCGGTCACCATCGCCGTTAAGTTTGGCGAATAAATTATCAACTTGAAGCTGACTTGCCTGGGTCACATTAGCTATACTCACATCTGGTGGAGGTGGGGCGGAAAAAGGAGTCCCGTTTCCGCCCCCGCAGCCAACCAACAGGAGTAAAAATACTACAAGGATAAACTCAAAAACCCGCCTTGCCGGATATAAGTTGGTCGGTTGCATTAGTATTATCTAATTTACTTTTTTCTTTTAGTCTTGATCCTCTGGCATAATTTTTCAACGCATAAAGCATGAGTTTTCCTCCGCCAGCATCATCATTTAAAAACCCAAACATAAGATCAGGCTATTGATATTTTGGATCGCCTAGCCTATATCAGANATGTTATCACAGATAGCCGAAGGATTGAGGTGAGTTCTCCTCTCCGGGCTACAATTATTTGATGGAGATATGGTATGTCGCTTTCGGCGTTGGCAGGAAAAACTGCCGCTATACTTGTTACACATGGTTTTGATGAGAGCATTTTGATTAATCTTCAAAAACAGCTTAATGAAGCAGGCGTTAAGGCAAAGATGGTTTCAAAAGAAAATGGATTGATTAATGGCTGGGCAGGTAAGCAATGGGGTTTGTCTTATCCGGTTGACGGTGTATGGCGGGAAACTGTAGCTGTTGATTATGATATCATGATTATCCCTGACGGTGATCAGCACATTAAAGCGCTATTATCGGATAGCCATGTCAAACGCATTGTTTCTGCCTTCCTGCGTGAGAAAGCTCCGTCTTTGCTGATAGGTGGCGGTGTTGAGTTAGCATCCTCGCTTAATCTGGTTGGTGATATCGCGCCTGATCATGATGCGCATGTCTGCCGTGATGATCATGTTGTGGTAGCAGGTCGATCTGCCCCTATTCCAGAAATGATTGACAATCTTGCGCTTGCCGTATCAAATGCTGTTGATGCGGTAGATGCAGCTTAACGTCTTGGCTAAATCTACCAATTGCGACTGAATATTAATCTATAACGCTCCTAACAGGGATTGGGTGTGGCATGAAAACGGAACAATTACCTTCTCCGTGTATTAGTATTTGCCAAATTGATCCTGCCAGTGGATTATGTGTTGGGTGTTATCGCTCACGGGCAGAAATCGCGTCTTGGCGCAGTCTGACATGGGATGAGCAAAGAGACCTTATTCACACATTACATGACCGCCAATCTGAAGCAACAGGCAGAAGTCGCCGATCACGACGACGGAGCCGTGCCTAAATCTAAATAAGGGGAATAGGCATGTTTATTCTAGAGCGCATTTTGCAAAAGCAAGGCTTTGTCTTGGCTGATGGCGCCACCGGTACAAATTATTTTCAGCTCGGTCTCGAAACGGGATATCCCCCTGAATTATGGTCACTTGAAAAGCCAGAGCTTGTTGCCGGCTTGCATGACCGATTTATATCGGCCGGATCGGATGTCATTCTGACAAATACATTTGGCGGCACCAGCTATCGGCTCAAATTGCATCACGCTGAGGATCAGGTCAGGGCATTGAATATCGCTGCTGCAAAACTGGCGCGGCAGACGGCGGCTCAGCATCATGCGGCGACAGGCCGTGAGATTGTTGTAGCAGGTTCCATGGGGCCAACGGGTGAGCTGTTTACGCCGCTTGGCATGTTGACTCATGATGATGCGGTCGCGGCGTTTACCGAACAGGCTGAGGCGCTGGCCGAAGGCGGTGTTGATATGCTCTGGATTGAAACAATATCATCTTTTGATGAGGTTTATGCCGCCTTAGATGCGGCGCATAAAACAGGCTTGCCGGTGGCCGCAACCATGACTTTTGACACGGCAGGAAAGTCGATGATGGGTGTTGATCCAGCTAAATTTGCTGAGCAGATCAGTAAGAAAGGCGTTGTTGCGGTTGGCGCGAATTGCGGCATTGGCCCAGCTGAATTAATGCATTCGGTGATGGCTATGCAGCCTGCCGATAGCGTCATGCGAATTGCCAAAGGCAATTGCGGTATTCCCGAATATATTGAAGGCAAAATACATTATCACGGGACGCCGGAATTAATGGCTAAATATGCGGTTCTCGCCCGTGATGCGGGGGTTCAGATTATTGGTGGATGTTGCGGCACCAGCCCTGAACATATTCACGCCATGCGGCAGGCGCTTGATCAACCGAGAGATGTGGATGCCGGTACAATCCCGGTTGATGAAGCCAGACTGGAAGCCGTTCTAGGCAAGCCTTGGAAGCATGTTCCTGAGCAACCATCAGCCGATAAAGCCCCTCGCCGCCGCCGCCGCAAATAAAGGCATCTTCCCCGGCATATTGGCACTGTGAAGCGGCAAATCCATGTTTTCATGCAAAATCACTTGCATGACTTGCCTTCCTCACGATAGATAAGGGCGTAACGCCTAACAGCCGCTAGCGGAGATTTGAGATGAACGCCTACCGCACCCATACGTGTGAAGCCTTAACCATTCCTGATGTTGGATCAACGGTCATGCTGTCTGGATGGATCAACCGCAAGCGTGATCACGGCCAGTTATTATTTGTTGATCTGCGCGATCATTATGGCATTACGCAATGTGTGGCGGATAGCTCTGATACGAGTTTTGCACAAGTCGAGGACACTCGTGTCGAATCGGTTGTTCGCATCAAAGGCAAGGTCGTTCAGCGCGAAGCTGACACCATCAATCCTAACCTGCCAACAGGTCAGATAGAGGTTCGGATTGAGCAATTTGAAGTCTTATCCCATGCTGATGTTCTGCCGCTTCAAGTAAACTCAGACGAAGATGCTGGTGAAGAAACGCGCCTGCGCTATCGGTATCTGGATTTGCGCCGGGCGCGGCCACATCAAAATATGATTCTACGGGCGCAGATTATTCAATCTATNCGTCAGCGCATGGTTGATCAGGGATTTACGGAGTTTCAGACGCCTATCCTAACAGCATCATCACCTGAGGGTGCGCGTGACTTTCTGGTTGCATCACGGCTTCACCCCGGCAAGTTTTATGCGCTGCCGCAAGCCCCTCAGCAATTCAAACAGCTGATCATGGTTTCAGGCTTTGACAGATATTTTCAAATCGCTCCGTGTTTCCGTGACGAAGATAGCCGCGCCGATAGAAGCCCTGGTGAGTTCTATCAGCTTGACCTTGAGATGAGCTTTGTTGAACAGGATGATGTATTTGCTGCGGTCGAACCGGTTATTGCTGGCGTTTTTAATGAGTTTACGGATAAAGATATTACCGCGCCATTCACGCGCATCAGCTTTGCCTCATCCATGCTCAAATATGGCACTGATAAACCTGATTTACGGATCCCTCTTGAGATTGCTGATGTGACGGAACATTTCCGCTCATCAGGATTTAGCATTTTTGCTAAGGCTGTCGCTAATGGCTCTGTTGTCCGTGCCATACCGGGGCCTGGGTGCGGTAGCCGCGCCTTTGCTGACAAGATGAATAGCTGGGCGCAAGGCGAAGGCGCACCCGGCATGGGGTACATTATTTTTGGTGATGGCGAAGCTCGTGGCCCGGTGGCGAAAGCACTTGGTGATGACGCCGCTTTTGCCTTGCGTGATGAAATGGGACTAAAGGATGGTGATGCGTTATTCTTTGCTTGCGCCGCCGCCGATGATGCCGCTGCTCTGGCTGGTAAAGCGCGCGTTCGCATTGGCCAAGAAAAACAAATGATTGCTGATGGCTATCATTTTTGCTGGATTGTCGACTTTCCAATGTTTGAAAAAGATAGTGTCACTGGCGAGATTGCCTTTTCACATAATCCATTTTCCATGCCGCAAGGTGGGCTTGAGGCATTAAACACGATGGNCCCGCTTGACATTAAGGCATGGCAATATGACCTTGTCTGTAATGGCATTGAGTTATCTTCTGGCGCTATTCGAAATCATCTGCCTGAGGTGATGTATCGGGCTTTTGAGATTGCTGGCTACGGGCCTGAGGTTGTTGACAATAAATTCCCTGGCATGATCAATGCGTTTCGTTATGGCGCGCCTCCGCATGGCGGCATTGCTCCCGGGATTGATCGCATTGTCATGCTGATAGCGAATGAGCCAAATATTCGTGANATTATTTTGTTCCCGATGAACGGTAAAGCCGAAGACTTAATGATGGGTGCGCCGTCTGAGGTTGATGATAAACAGCTGACCGAACTACATATCAGAAAGCAATTACCGATCAAGCCAGCTGGCTAGACGCGCATACTTATTATGGTCTTATGATGCATTTGCCCCATCAGACCATGTGAGACCCATATCACAGTGATCAGAAGAAACGCTGCTCCAGCTTGGTGGAGAGTGCCTAAGCTGACAGGAACCTGGTAAAGCAAGGTTGCGATGCCAAGCACAAATTGCGCCCCCACGGCAAGCATCATCATGTTTGAGGATAGCCTGAGGTTAGCCCCGTTGCGGCTGGTTTTCCGCGCTCTCATGTAGAGACTGAAGACGCCAAGCACCGCTAGCACGGCAATCCAGCGGTGATGAAACTGCGCAGAAGCTGGGTTCTCGAACGGGTCCATAAAACCATAAAACCCATATTCAATTGGCACCAATTTTCCGCCCATNAGTGGATATTCATTATAGATCAAGCCAGCATTCATTCCGGCAACAAAAGCCCCAGCAACAATCGTCAGGGCCAAGATACCAATGACACCTGCTATATGCCCACGGGGCAGCGCGGCACGGCCATGCATCAAATCAGCAATTGTCCATACCAGAACCCCTAATATTGTTAACGCAATTCCAAGATGGGTGGCCAGACGGTAGGCGGATACATAAGGATCATCGACTAATCCAGATTTTACCATCCACCAGCCGACAACGCCTTGGGTTGCGCCCAGACCAAGCAAGATCAAAAACCGCCTGCCATATCCATCGGGCAATTGCCGACTGAGGGCAAACCAGATTAAGGGTAGGATGAACACTAATCCGATCATGCGGCCAAATAAGCGATGTAGATATTCCCAAAAAAATATCCACTTAAACGCTGATAAATCCATCCCGGCATTGATTTTCTGATATTCGGGTGATTGCTGATAAAGCGTGAAAACCCTTAGCCATTCTGCCTCAGTTAATGGCGGCAAAGTCCCAATCAATGGCCGCCATTCCACCATAGATAGCCCGCTATCGGTCAGCCTTGTGATGCCGCCAATAGCAATCATCACAAACACCATAATAGCAACACCTGCTAGCCAGATGATGACGGATGGGTTAGCTGATCTATCCATAAAATAACAAACTTTCAGACATGGTAACCTCACGTTTAATTAAGAAACCGTTAGCGGCTTGCCAAGCAGAAGACAATAGCCAAGGGCGTGGCAGATCAACGCGCATATGAAATTATTGATAAAATATTTGAATTATCTTGACAGCGATAGCATCTATGCCCATATGTCTCACAACGTAGGTTAGCACTGTCATGATGAGAGTGCTAGTTTAAGCAAAACGCTTATTTGATATAAATGATGAGGAGAGANTGGCATGAAATTCAGGCCACTTCATGATCGCGTTCTAGTTGAGCGCGTAGAACAGGAAACCAAAACGGCTAGCGGCATTATCATTCCTGATACCGCTAAAGAAAAGCCTATGCAGGGTGTTGTCAAAGCTGTNGGTGCAGGTAGCCGTGATGAAACCGGCAANCTGGTAGAATTNGATGTTAAANCAGGNGATTCTGTTCTGTTTGGCAAATATTCTGGCACCGAAGTAAAAATCGACGGTACTGAATATTTGATCATGCGTGAATCAGACATTCTTGGCGTCATGGCATAAATTTCCTTTAAAACATCTCATNGAGACATCTCATNGAGATATTACCAAAGGAATACCCCTGACGACCCCACTTAACACGGAAGTTATAATGCAGAAAGACATGAAAGGTTTTAACCATGGCTGCTAAAGATGTAAAATTTGGCTCAGATGCGCGCCAGAAAATGATGAAAGGCGTTGATATTCTTGCTAACGCTGTCAAGGTCACGCTAGGTCCTAAAGGCCGTAACGTTGTTCTTGATAAATCGTTTGGTGCCCCTCGCATCACGAAGGACGGTGTTACCGTTGCTAAGGATATTGAGCTTAAGGATAAGTTTGAAAATATGGGTGCTCAAATGGTGCGCGAAGTCGCATCAAAAGCCAATGATATGGCTGGTGACGGCACCACAACAGCAACTGTTCTCGCACAGTCTATCGCTCAAGAAGGCGCTAAGGCGGTTGCTGCTGGCATGAACCCGATGGACCTCAAGCGCGGGATTGATCTTGCGGTTGAAAAGATTGTTCAAAACCTCCAGAAGCAATCCAAGAAAATCTCCAAATCTGACGAAGTTGCTCAGGTTGGTACAATCTCTGCCAATGGCGAAAGCGAAATTGGTGAAATGATTGCTAAAGCTATGGAACGTGTAGGCAACGAAGGCGTCATCACTGTTGAAGAAGCAAAGAGCTTGGAAACTGAACTGGATGTTGTTGAAGGCATGCAGTTTGATCGTGGCTATCTATCACCATATTTCATCACTGACGGTGAAAAAATGCGTGCCGAAATGGAAACCCCATATATCCTTATCCACGAAAAGAAGCTGACTAACTTGCAAGACATGCTGCCTATTCTTGAAAAGGTTGTGCAGTCAGGCAAGCCGCTTCTGATCATTGCCGAAGATATCGAAGGCGAAGCATTGGCAACTTTGGTTGTGAACCGTCTGCGTGCTGGTCTCAAAGTTGCGGCTGTTAAGGCGCCTGGTTTTGGTGATCGCCGTAAGGCCATGCTTGAGGATATTGCTATCCTGACCAACGGTACTGTCATTTCCGAAGACGTTGGTATCACGCTTGATGCGGTAACGCTTGATATGCTTGGCACAGCTAAGCGGGTTGAGATTACCAAAGAGACAACAACAATTGTTGATGGTGCTGGCAAGCGCAAGGAAATCGAAGCACGTTGTAACCAGATCAGAGCGCAGGCCGATGAAACAACATCTGACTATGATCGTGAAAAACTGCAAGAACGGCTGGCTAAACTGGCTGGCGGTGTTGCCGTGATCAAAGTTGGTGGTGCAACAGAAGTCGAAGTGAAAGAGCGTAAGGATCGTGTTGATGATGCGATGCATGCGACACGCGCGGCTGTTGAAGAAGGCATTGTCCCTGGTGGTGGTGCTGCATTGGTTAAATCAATGCGTGTTCTTGAAAAGCTGGAAGGCGAAAATGATGACCAGAATGTTGGCATTAATATCGTCCGCCGGGCTATTCAGTCACCTGCTCGCCAGATTGCCGATAATGCTGGTGGTGATGGTGCTGTAATTGTTGGCAAGCTAGTCGAAGACAAGTCGGCAACAAATGGCTACAACGCCCAGTCAGGGAAGTTTGAAGACCTGATCAAGGCAGGTGTCATTGACCCAACTAAAGTCGTTCGTTCAGCTGTTCAGAACGCCGCGTCGGTAGCTGGTCTGCTGATCACGACAGAAGCCATGGTCAGCGAATTGCCTGAACCTAAAGCTCCTGCGGCTCCTGCTCCTGATATGGGCGGCATGGGCGGTATGGGTGGCATGGGCTTCTAATAACCCACACCTTATATATGTATACTAAAAGCCGGGGTTATCCCCGGCTTTTTTGCGCTTTATTCTTTTGCTAAGATAAGTCTGCCAGAAAAGATTTAGTCTGTTTTATGGCCTCGGCTAAGCCGCATCGGATAACCGGTGTTCCAGCTGGAAAGGCGCTGGTCAGCCGTGTTGGCAGGCGGCTATCAAGCATAACAAACACGCCTTTATCGGTCTCACGGCGGATCAGGCGACCAAAGGCTTGTCTTAACTTCATGCGGGTTAGGCGATCTGTCCATGCTTCCCTACCATAAACACTAGCCCGGGCTTTGAACAGCATATCAGGCCGTGGCCATGGCACCCGATCAAACAGAATAAGCCGAAGCGCCTCCCCCGGCACATCCAAGCCATCTCGGACAGCATCTGTTCCGAGCAAGCAAGATGCTGGGTCAGCTCTGAAAATCTGCAACAAGGTGTTTAAGTTCATGGCATCGATATGCTGTGCATAAAGTGGAAATCCCGCTTCGCTCAGCTCATGCGAGAGATCAGGATAAACCGCTTTCAGCCGACTAATCGCGGTGAATAGCCCAAGCGCGCCACCATTTGCGGCTAGCATCAATGTCGACATAGCGGCAATCGTCTGGCGCAGATCATTGCGGTCACAATCACTGATAACAAAAACCCGCGCTTGTTCGGCGTAATCAAACGGCGAGGCAACAGAGATAAGTTGTGGCGGCTGATCAAGATAGCTTACGCCGGTTAAACGCTTAGCCATATTCCATGCCGCTTCATCAGGCTGATCATGATGCGGGTCTGTGCGGTCAGTCAAGGTCGCTGATGTGATGATAGCACCTTTAGATGGCGCCAGGACATGATCATGAAAAGGCTGTGATGGGTCAACCCAGTGCCGGTGGATACCGATATCCGTATCTTCACCCATGCGGCGCGTCGCCTCCATCCAGTCAACAAAGCCATCCGCGCCGCCATTGCTAATTCCATCAAGCAGATCAATCCATGCCGCCAATGGCCCCGACGCCCGGCTTACTAATCCTCGCACCGAGCCTTCCAGCCGTTGCCGTGCTGATGTATCCAGAGTCTCGCTTTCATCAGCGAGTTTGCTTTTAAGCCGTTCGGCAAGCCGCATTAACGGCATGGCGACTTCGGCCAGAGCTTGCCGCAATGGGGCAATTAATGGCGCTAATCTTGGGTCGATGGGGTGCAGTTGTGCCTCAAGGCTATAAAGGCTTTCTGGTTGATCAATGCGATCGTAAATCACCTGCCGGACATGATAAAAAAACTCCTCAATAATACCGTGAGGTTCACCATCTGTAAGCCGTTTTCGCCAGCCCGTTGCCGGTAATAGGCTAGCCGCTTTGAAGGCCTGTTCCAGATCGTCCATAGCCGGGCTTCCCGCCTCCAGCAGATCACCTAAGCGTTGCCGTATCCCGCGTTGCCGGCGATTGCCACGGCTTTGTTCTGCGCCTCTAATCCAGCGCCGCATATCAGCCGTCTCCGCTCCACTAAGGGCAGCAGCAAAAGCACTATCCGCAGCATCAAAGATATGATGACCTTCATCAAATACATAGCGGCTAATGCGTTGTCCATCTGGCTGTGGGGCTAGTTTATTCATCACGCCATTGATCATCACAAGCGCATGATTGGCGATAACGATATCACTGATGCTGGCGCGGGCGCGGTTTTTTTCAACATAACATTTCTGATAATGGAAACAGGCAGAATGGATACATTCCCCGCGGCGATCAGAAAGCCCTAGCGTCAGTCCATATCCAAATAAGTCTGTCAGCCAGGCCGGAAACTTTGATCCTGTCAGATCGCCATCGCCACTGGCTTCTGCCCATCGCGCCATCAAGCCCAGCCCGATAGCATTGCGAGGCGTTGCTGAGGCAGCATTTAAGGCATCTTCCAGATTAAGCAGACAAAGATAGTTCTCACGGCCCTTCCTGATGACGATACGGTTTTCTCTTTCTGCTGGATCAGCGTATAAACGCCCCATTTCGGTTTCAATCTGATGCTGCAGACTGCGCGTATATGTTGACACCCAAACTGGCGCCATATTATGTTCTGCCCAGACCGAAGCTGGAGCTAGATAACCAAGGGTTTTGCCAGTTCCTGTTCCAGCCTCAGCCATGATGACATGCGGATTGCCCTTATGATTTGCGTCCGCATCAGCCGTATCACTGGCTTGCTTTGAAGGCGGATCAAAGGCTGGCAGTAAGCTATCTGCATAGGCCATTTGGCCATCACGAACGCGCCTTCCGCCCAACATATGCTTGAGCCGCGCTTGCATGTCTTTTGCCGCGACGGGCTTCACCCCGGCAGGTGGCGGTGTGCCATAATCGGGGGTTTCATCCAGCCTTGTCCAGATCGCGGCATCGCGGCTTTGTGGCGGCGCGGCGGCAGGCATATTGTGGCCGCACGCATTAAGTACCATCGGCGCCCACCCCCAGCCTCCTGATGCCATAAAGCGCGCAATGGAAATAGCAATATCTCGCTGGTCTTCGGGCCAAGCGCTGATTTGTTCTATTAGGCTGTTGGCTATGACAGGCATTAATATTGTCTGATCTTCGGCATCTTCATATCTGGTCAGGCCAAGAGCTGTCGCTAATCCGGTTGCGGTTGGCACAGCAAATCGGGCAGGGTGAACAAAGGCATATAATTCGAGCAAATCTAATCCTGATAACCGGTCTTGATTATATTTCAGCTTGCTCATCGTCCAGCGCCGATGACAAAACAGAACAGGTTCATGATCCAGCCTATCGCCAGCGTCCTTATGGCTAATTTGCTCAATATCACCATCGGCTCCAACCCAGATAACATGATCTGGCATTGGCATAATCGCAGCCAGTTGCAAGGGGGGGAATGCGGTCATAATACTTGTGATTGCTCCGAGCTTGGGATGAGGGCTATCATAGCAAAGTTTTCGTCAAGGCGCAGTATCCCTATTGACGCTGGGGCTACTTCCCCTTAACTATCGCTTTCAGCAGTATTTTCAAACCCGATTGTGACATATTATGGTATCCGTTTCTTCATCATCTCTTTCCTCTCTTGCCAAGGATGCAAAGGCGTGGCCGTTTGCCGAAGCGCGCTTGCTGATTGACCGGCTCAAAAAAATGGCAGTTGCAGATGATTATGAAGTCATTTTTGAAACTGGCTATGGGCCTTCTGGTTTGCCGCATATTGGCACATTCGGTGAGGTTGTGCGAACATCTATGGTGCGCCGCGCTTTTGAGATACTGACAGGAAAACCAACGCGGCTAATTTGTTTTTCAGATGATATGGATGGGCTTCGCAAAGTCCCCGATAACGTCCCCAATAAAGCGCTTCTGGCTGAACATCTGGGGAAGCCGCTGACGCAAGTGCCTGACCCATTTGGAACGCATGAAAGCTTTGGCGCGCATAATAATGCGCGGCTTTGCGCTTTTCTGGATAGCTTTGGCTTTGAGTATGAGTTTTATTCAGCAACAACATGCTA
>NZIT01000072.1 GCA_002691725.1 SAR116 cluster bacterium
CTGGTCATTAGCTAAGCTTTCAAAACCTGCAAAGCAGAATTTCGGTTACTATTTTCAAAGCAATCACTGTCGAATGGTCACAAAAACTCACCATTCCTGTTTTGCTATCTTATTGGAAAATAGTTAAAAAATGCTTAACACCAGCAAATAATATGCATCGAAATAGCAAAAAAGATGGATTTTAGCCAAAAAAGGTAGGTTATTATCGTAAGGCGGCGATAGTTGCGCTGAGTGAACGCTGGATCGCTTGTCGCCAATCGGTTAGATTCCGCGCATCATGCGCTGGCTCTGGCATGGTTAATCCGCGCGATGAATTGATCAATCCGCCTTCNAAGCCTTCGGGGCCTTTGACCAGGCCTGCTTGCGCATCCGCCGCACTGCCGCCTTGTGCGCCATATCCGGGGATGAGAAACAGGCATTCAGGTAACATCCGGCGTAAAGCTACGGCTTCTTCTGGCCATGTGGCGCCAATAACAACACCAAAGGACGAGAAGCCAGAGCTGTCTATCAGGTCTTCCATCATCGGCTTAATCATTTCAGCAACATGATGAAATACTGGCTTGCCGTCTTCTGACGGGATCATCTGAACATCTTGTGAACCAGGATTACTGGTACGAAGCAAGGCGAAAAGCCCGCTCTCGCTATGCCTGGCTTTATCGGCAAAGGGCTCAAGGCTATCTCGCCCCAGATATGGATTGATGGTGAGGGCATCTGATGGAAAGCCGGCATCATGACCAAGCCAGCCCTCGGCATAGGCTTTTGCCGTTGACCCGATATCACCGCGCTTAGCATCCATAATGACCATCAGCCCTTCGGCCATGGCGGCGGCTGATAATTCGGCTAAAACAGCCATGCCGCGAACGCCTAATTGCTCAAACAGTGCGGCTTGCGGTTTGATAACAGGTACTGATCCAGCCAGAAGCCGGATTAGCTCAAACGCCCAATCACGGACAGCATTGCTTTGATCCTTATGTTGAAAGAGGCTTGGGAGCCGATCCATATGCGGATCAATGCCTGCGCAAAGCACCGAGTTTCTTGCGCGAATCGCATCCGTTAGTCGAGCGGCAAATCCAGCCATGAGATGTTCCTATATCCTGATATTTAAGGTTATTTAGGGCTAAATCAGGCCTAGCGCTGACCGATAGGTTTCAATCAGCTGATCCTGTTCAACCAAATCCTGTTTATCCATAGCGCGCATTTTGACGACTTGGCGCATAATCTTGGGATCAAAGCCATAGCCTTTCGCCTCACTATACACTTCTCTGATATCGGCCAAGATACCGGCCTTTTCTTCTTCCAGGCGCTCAACACGTTCAATAAATTGACGTAACATTTCAGGAGTTTGGTTCCCGGTATTCATGCCAGTTGCATTCATTTTTATCAGTCCATCAGGTTATGCAAATAAGGCGTCACTTACCTTACTAGCAGTTAAATATGTGCAATTAATGCTGTGCAATTAATGCTGTGGGCCTTCTTTCATAGCGGCAAGCTGTTCAGGCGTTGCTTCGGTTTGATATTTGTCTTTCCATTCGCCATATGGCATTCCGTAAACACGTTCTTTGGCGGTATCCTGGTCTATGCTGTCACCCAAATCGTCAGCCGCTTCACGCAGCCACCGTGATAGACAATTGCGGCAGAATCCAGACAAGTTCATCATATCAATGTTTTGAACATCGGTGCGCTCTTGCAAATGTTTCACCAGCCGTCTGAATGCCGCGGCTTCAATTTCGATATTTCTGTCAGTCATTTCTATCTCCACACCATCTATTATATTTGAAGACATGCCAGTGAGGCAACCATATGACAAGATAATTTTCATCTTGCGTCTCGAATTGGACTTGCCTAGTTTGAATAAAGCATCAGGTGATCGGATATGACAGCTAAAAAAATAACTAATAATACAGAACCCCCTGCGGATAACTTGCCCCCAATACATGNTNCGGCAGATGATACGNCGGATGATNNGGNGNATGATGTGGCGGAAAATGATATCGCAACCTCGGCGGCACGGTTTGAACGTATTCGCCGCGCCCATCAGAAAGAAGTCGCCGAAGACTATGTTGAAATGATTGCCGAATTAATTGATCAATTTGGTGAAGCGCGGATTAGTGATCTGGCGGCAAGGTTTGGGGTTTCTGCACCAACGGTTAATGCGACTATCCAGCGGCTTCATCGCGAAGACTTGGTGGTCATGACCCCGTATCAGCCGATCACGCTTACTGATAAAGGCCAAGCCCTAGCCATTAGCTGTTCGCAAAGACACGCGGTTGTCCGTGATTTTCTTGTGACAATCGGGGTTGACCCGATCACCGCCGATGCCGATGCTGAGGGTATGGAACATCATATTAGTGATAAAACCCTTGCCGCTTTTCAGCAAATGACCCCAATAAATAACTCCGATAAATGATCCTGAACTAGCTGATGTCAGGGGGGCTAATCGGTGCCGTCTATCCCTTCAAAAACATAAAGTATTCGCTCACGCTGATCGCTAATCCTGGCTTGGCTGATGGTCATTGCCCCTGTCCATGCTACCCCGTCTATATTGAGCGGCTGGCGGCTTTCTGTGACCAGAAAAACAGGCTGGTCATTGGCTGATGGCAAGAAACTGAAATAGGCTTCATAGTGATTGCTGGGCGTGCTATCGCTGTCAAAAATCCGTATTCTTATATCCGTGTCACGAAAGCGATGGGTCAATAACGCGGTTGTGACACGGCGATCAGTGATAATCGTTGCGCCTGGATGAGGGCTGATAAATTCGCTAACATCAGCGTGATGAATATCCCAGCCGCGCAAATGCCGCAACGGATCAGATGACGGCGTCAAGATGCCCATACTCCCTGTTATACACATCAGCCATACCAGCCCGATTACGCCCGTGTTGCTCGCGCCAATAAAGCCTAACCACCAAGGGCGTTTAAGCCTGGATGCGCCATCACAAAGCCATCCTGATACCAGAATTATTGCTGGCGGCCATGCCAAAATAGCCCAGTTTGCATTGGCCTCACTTATCATAGCCTGAATGGTGATGACGATCAGTGGCGGCGCCATAAATGCCAGTAAAAACGCTTTATGTTTAACCGATGTGCTGATTGCCATAACCACGGCTAATAGCAAAACAGGGCCAGTGACCGCGGCTTGCGATACCAGAAAATGCAAACCAGATATGATGGAAATGCTGGCGTCACGAATATTGGCGTTATGTTCCAAGTGGCTGATCGTGGCAAATCCGTTTTGCCAATTCCAGATCAGGTTTGGGCTGATAACAATCAACGCAGAGAGCAAAAACACCCCCCAATCCCTGAGCCGCATTAGTTGCCGAAACTGGCGGTTCATCAGCCATATGATGCCTATGCTGATGCCTAAGCTAATGAGACTGTAAATAGCCGCATATTTTGATAAAAATCCAAGCCCTAGCATAATTCCAGCCAGGCTATATGTCGTCAGGCTTAATGATCTGCCCATAGCAAGTGGCGATAATGCCAACATCATGGCGCTGGTGAACAGCAATAGCGGGGTATCCGTTGATATAACAACGCTGGCCAGACCAACGGCAGGTAAAGTGATCCAGCCGAGGGCGGCTAGTCGGCCAGCCATAGGGTGATATAATTCATCAGCCAGTTTCCACAAAATGAGCGCGGTGATGCCATGAAAAACTGGTGCCATCAGCCGGATGCCTGCCTCACCTGAGCCAGCAAGGCTGGTGCCGATGCTGATCANCCATGCNATCATTGGCGGNTTTGTNAANTATCCAGCCTCAGGCGTTAAGCTCCANAGCCAGTATTGTGCCTCATCAACGCTAAGATCAAGTGGGCTNACAAANACCGCNTATAGNCGCATGANGGTGATGCTAATGACAGCTAAGAANGTGATCAGATTAGCCANAGNANGGTTTAGCGGNGACGAANNCATGGCNATATTCTATCATGGAGTTCTATTGGTAAAAACCTTGTTTTTTCGCGCCTTTACATAGTATTCTAGCATCATGGATACAGATTTTGAAGATGACTGGCAGCATTGGGTTCAGATGGTTAACAAAACCACTGGTGCGGATTGGCAAGATTTATCCCATCTTACCGAAGATGGAATTAGCATAAAGCCGATTTATCCGCTTGAGGCGGTAGCGGCGCATGCGGTGTTTACTAATCCCGGCTGGCAGATGGCGCAATTTGTGGCTGATGATGCCGCCCCTCAGGTGCTGAATAAAAGCATTCTTGATGAGCTAGAGGCCAGTGTCAGCATGATCATGTTGCCGCTTGCGGTCACCTCACAAATGACAGCAGACCATATGGCAGAAATTCTGGACGGGGTTTATACCGATGCCTGTCAGTTTGGGCACCCCCATGGTGGTGACGTCATTACATATGCTAATATTTGGGCTGATTATGCTTGCGGGGCTGAATATTCCGGGCATGACAGCAATGATTTGGCGGTGCATCTAGGCGCTGATCCTGTGGCTGATATCATGCTTGATCTGTGCGGCCAAGATACTGCCAAAGACCGTGCCAAGGCATTAGCGGCATGGGGTGTTGAGCGTCAATCTGATCTATCATCATGCCGCTGTTTTGCGGCTTCTGGAGATGTCTATCACCGCTATGGGCTGACCGATGGGCAGGAATTGGGGCTATCTCTGGCAAGTCTGATCTGGCAGTTACGCTTATGGGAGCAAGCGGGATATTCCTTGGCTGAGGCTTTGCCTAAATCCGTGATGCGGATAGCGGTGACATCTGATTTATATTCCGCCCTTGCGAAAACGCGGGGCGCCAGGATGCTGCTTCGGCATTTATGTTCGGTCATTGGGGTGGATAAAAGTAAGACGGCTAATCTGATGCCAAGCCTACATGTTTTTACCTCTGATCGGATGATGACACGGATTGAGCCTATGAACAATGTTCTGCGCCATGTCACCGCCAGTCTGGGGGCAGCATTAGGCGGTGCTGAAATCATGACAACCTTGCCGCATGACTGGCTCACCGGCAGCACCGATATGAGCCGCCGTCTAGCCAGAAATATTCAGCTCATTATGCGTGATGAAGCGCGCCTTGATCAGGTGGCAGACCCTGCGCATGGTGCGCCTTCGCTTGAGGCGATCAGCCAGGCCATTGCTGAAAAAGCATGGCAGGTCTTCCAAGATATCGAAGCCAGAGGCGGCGCTATGGCAGCGGTGACATCAGGCATGGTTCGGGATTGGGCGGCGGCGGCAAGCGCTAGCCGACAAGCCAGGATGGATGATCGTGATCAAGCGATGCTAGGCATTAATCACCACCCTCAGCAAGCATCAGAGATGTTGCCACCATTGCTCATTGAGAATGGCATGATGCGTGGCGGCATGGCTCGACCAGCCCAGCCTTGGGAAGATTTACGGCAGGCGGCGGCGGCCAAGGACATGCGCTGTCTGATCTTGGATCATGGTGATAGCGATAAAGCCCATATTAGCAGATGGCTTGATGACATGCGGATGGCTGGCATTCAAGCAGCTCATGTTAGCGTTGCTGATGCTGAGACCGCTGAGGCGCAAATATTAGCCGCAAAGCCGCATCTCCTCATTGCTGATCCTGCGGCTCAATCCATGTTGTCCGGGCATAGCCAAGACATAGGAGCGCTTGCCGTGATACCGCTTGATGCCAAAGGCGTGACAAGGCGGCAGGGGATTATGGCTGTCATTGAGAGGATGGCAGGATGAGCAAGTTACCTGATTTTAAGGATATTCCGTTTCAGTGTGCCAAGGCTGAGCTAGCCAATAGCGGCGATACGACATCACATGATTGGCCCGAAGGCATTGCCATGCCGTCATGGGTGGCGCCAGATCAGACAGCAAGCGCATATAGAGAACTGCCGGGGCAGTTTCCGTTTACCCGTGGGCCATATCCGACCATGTACACAACACGGCCATGGACAATTCGGCAATATGCAGGCTTTTCCACAGCTGAAGAATCAAATGCGTTTTATCGCCGTAACCTGGCGGCTGGTCAGATGGGGTTATCTATTGCTTTTGATCTAGCCACGCATCGCGGCTATGATTCGGATAATCCGCGCGTCAAATCTGATGTTGGTATGGCAGGTGTAGCCATCGACTCGATTGAGGATATGCGCGTCCTTTTCAAAGGGATTCCGCTTGATAAGATGAGCGTTTCCATGACCATGAATGGCGCCGTATTGCCGATCATGGCACTTTATATTGTTGCCGCTGAGGAGCAGGGTGTCGCCTCCGAATTGCTGACCGGAACGATACAGAATGATATTTTGAAAGAGTTCATGGTGCGCAATACCTATATCTATCCCCCNGCAAAATCGATGCGGATTGTGTCAGATATCTTTGCCTATACGTCAACGCATATGCCGCGCTTTAATTCAATATCTATTTCGGGATATCATATCGAAGAAGCCGGGGCGACGGCTGATCTTGAGCTTGCTTACACTTTAGGTGATGGGCTTGAATATATTCGGGCGGGATTGGCGGCAGGGCTTGATGCGAAAACATTTGTGCCTAGATTGTCGTTCTTTTTCGCGAATTCAATGCCATATTTGGTTGAGGTAGCGAAATTACGCGCAGCAAGGCGGTTATGGGCGGAATTACTGGCTGATGAGTTTGGTTTTTCTGATCCAAAATTGCTCATGTTACGGACGCATTGCCAGACCTCAGGATGGTCGCTGGCGGCACAAGATGTCTATAATAATGTGGTTCGAACAGTGATTGAGGCGGCGGCGGCGGTTGGTGGTCATACGCAATCCTTACATACAAACTCGCTTGATGAAGCGCTTGGTTTGCCAACAGATACCTCAGCCCGGATTGCCCGCAACACACAGCTTCATCTGGCTGGTGAGGGTGGGGTGACGCGCCATATTGATCCATGGGGCGGCAGTGGCGCGGTTGAGTATCTGACCGATAGTTTGATCACAAGAGCGCGCGCCCATTTAGATGAAATTAACGCGGCTGGCGGCATGGCAAAAGCCATCGCCAGTGGATTGCCAAAACGCCGTATCGAAGAAGTCGCTACCCGAACACAGGCTTGGATAGACACCGGTCAGCAAAGCATTATTGGCGTTAATATCTATCCACCGGTTGATCAAACATCTGATCAAGACATGATCGAAGTATTGCGTATTGATACTGATGCGGTGCGCGATCAGCAAATTGCCCGGCTGGAAAAATTACGCAAAAATAGAAATAGTGCGCAAACGAAAAAAGCCTTATCAGGATTAGAAATGGCGGCCAGAGGCACCGATAATTTATTGGCAAAGGCGGTGGCAGCGGCACGCGCTGGTGCCACAGTGGGGGAGATGTCAGCCGCTATGGAACGTGCCTTCACCCGCTATAAAGCCCCTGTATCAGGGGTCAAAGGGATATGGAAAAACACGGCGCCGGCATCACCAAATCTGAAGCAAGCGATTGCCCGATTTACCGATAATACTGGCCGCAAGCCGCGTATCTTGATCGCCAAGCTGGGGCAAGATGGTCATGATCGCGGCCAGAAAGTGGTGGCATCAGCGCTTCATGATTTGGGCTTTGAAGTGGTCATTGGCCCGTTGTTTCAAACCGAGGATGAGGCCGCTGATTTAGCCATGGATAAAGCCGTTGATATGGTTGGGCTATCGTCATTAGCGGCAGGGCATAGACAATTTGCGCCAGCGATGCGCGATGCCCTGGATGCGCGTGGTGGTGATATCATTCCGCTGGTCATTGGCGGGGTCATTCCGCCCGCGGATATGGCTGAACTTAAAGCCAATGGAATTGATGCGATCTTTCCGCCGGGATCAAATATGGAAGCCATTGCAGAAACCTTGTTATCTATCCTTGGAAAACGCCGCAACTTGGCCTAAATGAATATCATAGCAATGACGTGAGGATATGAAAATGGGTCTGGCTGATGCCGCGCAAGACATCGTTGATGAGTTTGATTTTCTTGATGACTGGGAAGAACGCTATCAGCATTTGATTGGCATGGGGCGAGCGTTAACGCCGCTTGATACGGCGATCATGACAGATGATAATCGGCTCCGTGGCTGTCAGTCAGTGGTGCATTTCAAGGCCGATTATTCTGATGGTCTGATGCATTATCAGGCCGGCAGTGACGCAGCGATTGTTCAGGGGCTAATTGCGCTTTTGATGCGGGTGTATTCGGGGCAACGCCCTGATGATATTCTGGAATTTCAGCCACAGTTTCTTCAACAGATTGGTCTGGATGAGCATTTATCACCAACGCGCAAAAACGGCTTAGCCTCAATGATAACCGCCATTATGGCTGAGGCTAAAGCAAGAACAGCAATCTAATCTGTTACTGTATCAGCCGTTCATCGCGTGGAGTCCGGCCATAGGTTTCGCGATAGCATTTTGAAAAATGTGACGCTGAGACAAACCCACAAGCTAATGCCACAGACAAGATAGACATGCTCGTTTGACGTAATAAATGCCGCGCTCGTGCAATCCTCAAATTGAGATAATATCGGGTCGGGGTTGTGCTTAGATATTTGCGGAATAACCGTTCAAGCTGGCGTGTCGATAAATTAGCCCGCCGCGCAATATCAGTTTGGGGAATAGGCTCTTCAAGATTTTTTTCCATTTCGGCAACAACTGTCAGCAATTTAGGATGACTAACCCCTAACCGTGACCGCAACTCCATGCGCTGGCGGTCATGGCTGTCACGGATACGGTCATGAATAAATTGCTCAGAAATGGAGGTGGCGAGCCCGTGGCCATGCGCTTGGGCGATCAGATGCAGCATCATGTCTAGCGCCGCTGTGCCGCCTGAACAGGTGATGCGGTCGCTATCAATCTCAAATAACTCCTCAGTAACGTCAAGATTAGGGAACTCTTCTTCAAGCCCCTCACGATTTTCCCAGTGGATCGTGCAACGCCTGTCTTCTAGTAATCCGGCCTTCGCCAGAACATAAGTGCCAGTGCAAATCGCACCAATAAGAACACCATGGCGATCAATCATGCGCAGGGCAGATATGACACTCTTAGTCGTGTGATGCTGAATATTAATGCCGCCACAAATNAAAATTAANCGGCAATTGATCAGGTCTTCAATCTGNGTNGTTGCNGCCACTTCTACNCCATTNCTGGCCATGGTATATTGCTCATTCTCNGAGGCAATAACCCAGTCAAAAAGCGGTTTTTCAGTCAGACGNTTTGCCGANCGCAACGGCTCAATGGCTGATGCAAACGCCATCATGGAAAAATTAGGAAGTAAAAAAAAGCCAATTCGAAACGTATCCGATTGGGTTTCAGATGACATCAAATCGACAAGTGATATGCGTTGCATGTATTTTTGCTAAGGCTCTATATGATTGAATTACAAATTTCAACATGCCTAGATTTTGATTAAAAATGCAAGGCGAATTTTCATTAAAAGACGTCGCTTACTTGTCATTTAGCTAATCAGTGCTGACAGTAGCCATCCCAAGACTTGGAACACGACTTGGAACAAGACTTGGAACAAGGATTGGAAAATGTTTTATTCTCTGGATTGATCCCAGCCATAAGTCGGGATAGGTTGTCCTAAACAGGACAGATGATGCGCCATATCAACAGCCTTACTAACACAACAGTTAAATCCTTGCGGGCCTTGCATGAACGTAAGTATCGCCGCCAGTCAGGGCTATTTTTGGCTGAAGGGATGCGGATTGTCATGGAGGCGATTGATTTAGGCTGGTCGCCGCAGCATCTAGCGTTTCTGGATGGCAGGCAGGATGATCCGCTGGTTGGGCGTCTGATTAAAGCCGCTGCCGCCGCCGATGCCGAATGTCTGGCTGTTAGCCATGATGTCTTGGCCAAGATCAGCCGCAAAGATAACCCGCAAGCGGTGGTGGCTAGTTTTGCAGAAACCTGGCATGGGTTTGATCAGGTGATTGCCAGCAACGGCGTTTGGGTAGCCCTTGATCGTGTCCGTGATCCAGGTAATCTGGGCACAATCATGCGCAGCGTTGATGCTGCCGGTGGTGATGGGGTGATCTTAATTGGGGATTGTACCGATGGATTTTCGGTTGAGGCGGTACGCGCATCTATGGGCGCTTGCTTTAATTTGAAATTGGTCGAGATCAGTGAGGATGCGTTTCTGGCGGCGCTTCCATCATGGTATTGTCGGCATGGTCAGCTAATAGGCACGTCGCTGGCGGCGTCAGTTGATTACAGGCAGGCGGATTGGGCGGCGCCCTTGATTATCATGATGGGAAATGAGCAGGCGGGTTTGACCGATGCCTTGACGGCGGCGGCAACACAGCTCATCAAAATGCCTATGCTTGGGCGATCTGATTCGTTGAACCTGGCTGTCGCAACGGGCATTGCGCTATATGAATATGTCCGTCACGCGCATCCTGATAAACCATAATCCATGCTAGCAATTATGCCAGTTATTTGGCTTGCCAGCGGGCAAAATTAGCCTGTCCGATCTGGCGGGCGAGTTTATGCGTTTCAGCAATTGCTAATTCGCCTGAGCTGACACTACCATCCAAATCCGCAAGCACATCAGCCAAAACATGATGCAATGACAGAAAGCTTGCCCTGATCGCGTATGAAGTGAGGATAACAAAAAGTGGCTGATCAGACAGAATAGCGCGAATAGTCGTTAGCAACTCCAGAATATTATCTTCCATCCGCCAAATCTCACCCTTGGTGCCGCGGCCATATTTTGGCGGATCAAGAATAATGCCGTCATAGGTCTTGCCGCGCCGTGCTTCTCTTGCCACAAATCGGCGCACATCTTCGGTAATGAAACGGATCGGCGCATCTTGCATTCCGGCCATATCACGATTGGCAAAGGCTTGGGCAACGGCTTTTTTGGATGAGTCTACATGCGTGACTTGCGCGCCAGCGCGGGCCGCATGCAGGCTAGCAATACCAGTATAGGCAAAAAGGTTTAATATATTTGGCGGCGAATGAGTGGCCTTAGCGCGCTCTCGGATGAGCAGATCACACCATTGCCAATGGCTAGATTGCTCGGGGAAAAAACCAAAATGCCGAAATGGTGTTGGCATCGCATGAAACTGTATGCCCTCATAAGATATGCCCCACTGATCAGGCAAGCTTGGGCTAAGCTCCCATTTACCGCCATCATCCTGGTCGCGTGACCCTGTCAGGAAAACCCCGGCCGGATGCTGCCATGCCTCATCACGCAAATAAGGCGCCCAGAAAGCCTGGGGTTCAGGCCTGATGAAGCGATACCCGCCAACTTCTTCAAGTTTGCGGCCATGGCCACTATCCAAAAGCTGATAGTCATGCCATCCTTGCGGTGTCAGAATAAGCGGCGTGGGTGGAAAGGGTGATGTTTGCTGCATAATGCCAGCATACCGATATCCAAAAAAAAGCACCACCAAAAATGGTGGTGCAGTTGGGGAGGATCAATAGAATTATTATCTCACAAATTAGTTAAAAAAGTGTTAACAATAAGGATAAAAGTGACGCTAATTCAGGTAAACTATTCGTGATAAAGGTTAACAAGAATTGGTCTAACCCGCTGGCTGGAACGCCTCATATCAGCGTTATCCTGCCAGTTTTCCGCGCAGAATTAACTCTTGCGTCGGCGCTTCAATCGGTTAACGCGCAGGGATGGTCTGAAAAAAATCTGGAAATTATTTTGTCGATAGATGATGCAAAAGACTATCGCTGGGCCAAAGCATATTGGCCAAATATAACCTTTTGTTATGGTCATGCCCCTGCGACTGGTGCCGGGGCTGCGCGAAATCGCGGCATTCTGGCCGCATCAGGGCGCTATCTGGCCTTTCTTGACGCGGATGATATCTGGCAAGATGGCTATCTTGATGCGTTATATCCTGCCGCAAAAAAACATGGCTTGGCCTTTGGCAAGACCGTCATTCACGCGCATGATGGCACATTTCTCATGCAGCTGGGTGATCATGAGGCTAATCGTGCGGCTAATCATGCCCTTAATGATATTGGCGGCGGGCAGTCGCGCTTGAAACTAGAAGATTTTGGCGCTTTGCCGGGGTCATTTCATCCTCTGATGCGGCGACAATTAACGCCATTTTTCTTGAAATATCCAGCCCAAGATGTCTTTCACGCCATGGAAGTGGTCGCCATGCATGGCAATAATGCGCCGCTAGTTGATGAGGCGCGGTATCAGCTTAATTTAGGCGCGGATAGTTTTACTGCTAGTGCTGGCTTCTCCCACCGGATTGATCGCTCATATCGGCTGATGATGCAATTCGTGCGGTCTGGCCAGACCCAAGTGCCATATCGGCAACAGGTGCGTGTGATCAGGGCATTGCAACAAAGACGCCAATGGAATCAGCGTTACATCCGCAGTGGCGGCAAGTTTGCCAGCTTTTATCATTTTCTTGCTGATGCGCTTGCATAAAAATATTTTTCTTATATTGTCTAATTTTACATTATTTATAAAAAATGATTTCATATGGATGCGATAGATAAGAAAATTCTTGACGTATTACAGCAAGATGCCAGTCTGCCGATTGCTGATATAGCCAAGCATGTTGGGCTGTCCATCACGCCATGTTGGCGGCGTATTCAGCGCTTGGATGAGCTTGGTATTATTCGCCGTCGGGTGGCCTTGCTTAACCCGCATAAGGTCGGCGCTAATATTTCAGTTTTTGTTTCGGTCAGAACAAATGAGCATAATGCCGAATGGTTGCAGCATTTTGCCGATACGGTGGCAAATATGCCTGAAGTCGTTGAGTTTTATCGGATGAGTGGTGAGATTGATTATCTGTTGCGCGTTGTCGTGCCAGATATTGAACATTACGATGCCTTTTACAAAACCTTAATCAGTTCGGTTAAATTATCAGATGTGTCATCGTCATTTGCCATGGAACAGATTAAATATACAACAAAACTGCCAATAACGTTAAAATCGGGGGTTAAGGCTTGATCTTGATGAATGGCTGGCGTTAAAAAGAATGAAACTTCCCTCGTGATAAGGATTATCAATGATGACTATGTATCAGAATATGATTGGTGGAGAAGCTGTCGCTGGTGATATGGGCACGCAACCTGTTTTCAATCCGGCAACTGGTGAGCAGATTGCTGAAGTCTCACTTTCGGGTGAAGCGATTGTTGATCAGGCTGTGACAGCCGCACTGAAAGCGCTTCCTGAATGGGCAAATACACCGCCGCTGAAACGGGCGCGCGTGATGTTCGCCTATAAAGAGCTGCTCGAAGCCAATTTAGATAAAGTCGCTGAGGCTATTTCTACCCAACATGGCAAAACCATTGAGGACGCGCGCGGCGAAGTCATCCGCGGCATTGAGGTGGTTGAGTTTGCTTGCGGTATTCCGCATCTGCTGCGCGGCGATTATACTCGCAATGTTGGGCCGCAGATTGATAGTTATTCTGATCGTCAGCCGCTTGGAGTAGTTGCTGGCATTACGCCATTTAATTTCCCTGCTATGGTGCCAATGTGGATGTTCCCGATGGCAATCGCTTGCGGCAATACATTTATCTTAAAGCCATCTGAACGTGATCCGGCGGCACCGCAACTGATCTATGAGTTGATGCAGCAAGCAGGTCTCCCGACAGGGGTGCTAAATGTTGTTAATGGNGGTAAGCCTGCGGTTGATGCTATTCTTCATCACCCGTCTGTTAAGGCGGTGAGNTTTGTTGGCTCAACGCCAATTGCCGAATANGTCTATCAGACAGGAACCGCGAATGGCAAAAGAGTTCAAGCTCTGGGCGGCGCCAAAAATCATATGGTGATTATGCCTGACGCTGATATGGATCAAGCTGTTGATGCCTTAATGGGGGCGGGTTATGGCTCGGCTGGTGAACGCTGTATGGCTATCTCGGTTGCGGTTCCGGTTGGCCAGGATACAGCAGACCGATTAGTTGAAAAACTGGCGCCGCGCGTGTCTGGCATAAAAATTGGTCCATGGAATGATCCTGATGCAGAAATGGGCCCTTTGGTGACCGCACAGCATAAGGATAAAGTCCTTGGCTATATCAATAAAGGCGTGGAAGAAGGCGCTAATCTGGTTGTTGATGGGCGTGGGTTTTCGCTTCAGGGCTATGAAGATGGCTATTTTGTCGGCGGCTCATTGTTTGATAACGTAACGACAGACATGACCATCTATCGTGAAGAAATTTTTGGCCCTGTGCTGAGTGTCGCTCGCGCTGACAGCTTTGATCAGGCCGTGTCTATGGTTAATGAGCATGAGTTTGGCAATGGTACCGCCATTTTCACCCGTGATGGCGATGCCGCCAGAAGCTACGCTGATCAGATTGAAATAGGCATGGTCGGGATTAATGTGCCGATCCCGGTACCGGTGGCNTATCATTCCTTTGGTGGCTGGAAACGGTCATTATTTGGTGATCATGGGGCTTACGGCATGGAAGCGGTGCGTTTCTACACTCGCCTCAAGACAGTGACCTCTCGCTGGCCAACAGGGATTAGATCAGGGGCGCAGTTTAATTTCCCCTTGAACAACTAATCTGGTTTCGCCTGTCTCTATTTCAGGCGGGCAGATGCCACATGGCGGCATATCAGATATTATTCAGATGTATCTAAATGGGTGTTCTCAGGCAGCTGCAGAACACCCTCATTTATCATGTCACGAATATTACTGCGGGTGAGCTGACGCACCTTCTGGCCAATGGCATCAGCAACAATGCTTTGCATGGCGATTTTGACCTTAGACCCAATTTGCCAATTTTGTTGAATATTTTTATCTAAATGTTCATCTGCGGCCAGGACATGACTTGCTGGATTAACCGAATCGGACACCACAGCCTCACCATTGGTTTGAGCCTGATCGGAAATAATAGTCTGTTGATTAGTGTCGAGACGCCTATCTTGCGGCTTTTCTGTCTCCATATATTTGGTGTCTTCGGGCATCGCTGCGGTGTCAATAAATGGCTCATATGTATCCGCATGATTATCCGCATCATTACCCGCATGATTTGTAATAATGCCACTATCCAGGCTCTTATCAGCATCAGATTGTTGGCGCTTAAATGTTGGTTTTTTAGCGCCCCTTGTATGTTGCGTTGTATGTTGCGTTGTATGTGGCGTATGTTGCGCATGCAGGGGCACAACGGTTGCCGCTGGTTGCGATTTTGGCG
>NZIT01000073.1 GCA_002691725.1 SAR116 cluster bacterium
TCTTTTATCAACATAGCTTGATATCCTGTATGCGATGTGGCGGCAGTTAGCGATTGATGCTGCATATGAAACAGAATATGAAATGGGCTTGCCGGAACAACAAAATGGATCAAAATAGACGAAAAGAAAAGCACATGCTCCACCGGATGCATGGACAGCCCTGACCACGGCCCAACATTAGTGTTTTTGTGGTGCAGGGCATGCGCTAATCGATAAAGAGGTGGCCAGTGAAGCCAACGATGCACCCAATAAAAATGTAGCGAAATCCAGATCGGCGTTAACAACGTAATGATAATAAACCAGCCCGGATGTTCTGACCATAACAACACCGGCGCATACCCATTTGCCATCGCCCAGAACATCAGCACTTCATAAATTGTCCATGTCGTGACGCCGCTAGCAAGTGACCAGAACATATTGTCATGTACCTGGTTCTTGAAGAGAAAGTTTTTTTGCAGCTGCTCTAGCGCACGGCTGTCATAACGTAAGCGCTCGCCTTGGCTGTGGAGCGAATAGAAAAACAAATGCAAGCCCCCTGCAACAAGCACCATCAAGGCCATGTTGCGGATATAGAGCATAACTATCCAGTCTATGGATAACGTCGCCATGACTTCAAGGGGTGGCTGAAACCACACCCATGAAGCTAATGATATGAGAATGAGAAGTGAGCGTTCAGTGATAATGAGCCACTGGTTTAGCATCCAGCGAGCGATAGCGACTAAATCTAGCGGCCATGAAAATAATGGCGACACGGCAATAGGAACATCAGGCGAGTGATTCCATCTGCTGGTGAAATGCTCACCCTCTTGCCCTGCATGTCGATCAGAATGTCGATCAAAATCTTGGCCTGTCATCTCTAACCTAAATCCACCTATAAACAGACTATTTTTTCCGATACGCCCCTTGAGCAATTCGGTCAATCACCATAGCACAGAACAAGATCGCTAATCCACCAAGCAAGCCTTGGCCTTTCGCCGCGTATTGCAAGGACTCAAGGATCAACGCACCAAGCCCTTCGGCGCCAATCAGTGAGGCAATGACAACCATAGATAAGCTCATCAAAATGGTCTGATTAATCCCTGTCATAATAGATGGCATGGCTAGTGGTATCTCAACATTCATCATTAATTGTCGGCGCGAACAGCCAAAGGCAATCGCCGCTTCTTTTGTGGCTTCGGGTACTCCGCGAATACCCAATGCGGTCAGCCGGATAACTGGCGGCATGGCAAAGATTAGCGTTGCCAGAACGCCCGGCGGCTTACCAGTACCAAAAAAGGCAATGATCGGGATCAGATAAACAAAGGCCGGCATGGTCTGCATAAAATCGAGAACAGGTTCAGCGGTTCGATAAGCACGTTGGCTTTTGCCAAACCATATGCCCAACGGGATGCCGAAAAGCACACATAAAAATGCACCCGTGCCGATCAGCGCAACCGTGATCATAGAGATTTCCCACAATCCCATCATCGACAGATAAGCCAAAGATGCGGCGGTAAAAATAGCGACTCTAACGCCAGCAAGCCGTAACGCGGCAACGACAATCACCACCATGACAACTGGCCATGGCGTGCCTATGAGCAAGACTTCAATACCGTCAAGCACCGTCCGAATACTATATGTAATGCCGTCAAAGACATTACCAAAGCGCGAGGCGAGCCAATCAAATCCCTGATCACCGAGAGCGGCTAAAGGCGAGAAATATTCACGTTTCACCGGAAACTCTGTAATCGGGATGGTTTGCCCCAAAAACCCACCTGTGAGACCGGACAATAATTCATCCGCCTTGGCGACCGTATATCGGATCAAGGTCAGCGGCAAAATACAGATGATAAGAACAATGCCCCATATGGCATTAGCCCTGCTCAACCCTGTTTGTAATCTGGGGTTAGAACGCCAGCGCAGATATTGCCTTTCATAGGCATGGTTTGCATATAAGCCTTCCATCAATTTAATCGCCACAAACAAGATGAGGCCAAAGATTAACACGCTCGTGGCTTGTTGGGTGGCGGCTTCGGCTTCAAGCAAGGTGGTTTCGGCTGCCTTTTTCAAATTATTGGCAATGTTTAGCTTATCGGTGGCAGCAGCCACATCACCCGCGGCTTGTAATTCGGCGGCTTGTTGTTCACGCTTGGCAATATTTGCGAGCAAGCGTTCATAACGGGCGATTTTATCTGCCCCTAATTCGCCCCATAAGCCGCGGCCAATCTGAACCAAGGCAAACATTTCGAGAATAAGGAATATCCAGAAATAGCCCCATAATCCGCGAATAGCACCCCATAGAGGGCCAAAGATCGCCGCCATGCTATTCCAGGTTAGCGCGACCCTTTCGGATTGCTGAATTTTTTCAAAAGCCTCTCTGTAATAATCAGCATTAACATCAGCAAAACTATCAACAGAGGCAACTAATTCATTTTTTTCAATATCGTTTTTCATGCTTTTCCTCCCTGAATCCCTTTCAGCAAGGTTGGCTTATCGACCACGCCGACATCTTTGCCCTTATCATTTTGAATGACCACAGGCTTATCAGACTTGACCGAAATATCAATCAGCTCATCCAGACTAACGCCATGATGGGCGCGCGGTGCGTTATTCAGCGTTTGTCCACGCGGCGGCTTAAACTTTGCCAGCGGCACCATAATTGAATGAGCATAGACCAATTTTAATTTTGAGATGCCCTCAACAAAATCCCTGACATAATCATCAACAGGCTTAGTGACAATTTCTTCGGGCGTGCCGATTTGCACAATCCGGCCATCTTTCATAATGGCGATGCGATCACCAATACGGATCGCCTCATCAAGATCATGCGTGATAAAGACAGTAGTTTTCTGCAACTGCTGAGATAATTGCATGAACTGGTCTTGCAATTGGCGCCTAATCAGTGGATCAAGCGCGGAAAATGGCTCATCCATCAGCAAGACTTCCGGGTCTGATGCAAGCGCTCGTGCCAGCCCAACCCTTTGCTGCATACCGCCAGATAATTCATTGGGGAAACGGTCTTCATATCCTGATAGATCGACCATATCCAAACATTTTTGAGAGGTCTCCCACCGAATGGCCTTGGATGCGCCCCTGATCTGAAGCGGAAAGCCGACATTATCACGCACCGTCCTATGCGGAAGCAGTGCCATATGCTGAAACACCATGCCGATTTCCTTGGCACGGATAGCGCGTAATTCGGCATCATTCATGCCCAGAATATCGCGGCCAAGAACATGGATTTTTCCGGCAGTTGGTTCAATCAAGCGATTTAAGTGGCGCACTAGCGTAGACTTGCCAGAGCCAGATAGCCCCATGATACAAAACACTTCACCACGTTTTACGGAAAACGAACAATCGGCAATACCGACCACACAATTAAACTCTTTCAACACATCATTTTTGGAAAGACCGAGTTTTTGCACCGCCTGCATGGCGACCTTATCATCGTCTCCAAATATCTTCCAGACATGCTCTAGAACAATAACATCATTTGTTTTTGATTTAGTCATGATTTGCCAATTTTATTGTTATCATTGTTATCATATTAAATCTGCTAGCTTGTAATCTGCTGATATTGGCAGCACCAGCTTATATTGGTGCTGCCATTTATATTAAGATACGCCGATTAATTCAGCCAAGCATCAACAGCGTCACCATTACCAGCAACCCATTCTTTTGCAAAATCAGCTGGATCACGCTTCTCAACAACCACTGCATAGGTCATCTGTGAGATTGTGTCCGTGTCAAACTTTGCGTTACCAAGCATTTTGGCTGCTTCTGGGTGGCTTTTTTCTAGCTCAGCCGCGTAATGAATGTGAAGATATGCGGTATCCCACGCCACTGGCGCTTCTGATACTTCGAGCCAATCAGCACCATCAGTCGGCTGCTTGACGTTCCACTTCGATGGATCATGTGCTGGCTCTTGCAAGATCACCAGATCATAAAGCGCAAACATGTGGTGCGGCGTGTAGCAGAAGAAAACGATATTATCATTGCTTGTTACTGCGGCATCAACCTCAGCCAAAGCAAGCGATTCGTCCATTTCCTTAAGCTGCATAGTTTCGCTATATCCATAAGATTTGGCGCGGATTTTTTCGACATTAGTTGATGCCCAACCTGCGGCGCCAATCCAAATCTCACCATTGCCGTCACCATCAGTATCAAAGTTCTTGGCCATGTCAGGATCAGATAGCTCAGACAAGTTGACAATGCCTGTCCGGTCGGCGGTTCCTTGGGTCACGCACATAGCCTGATCACCAGCAACACCATTCGGGTTCATCTTAACGGATTTCTTGTCCTGAACGAAGGTATTGTGCAAATTGGTCTGGTTAGGCAACCATACCTCAGGATGAACATGCATTGAGCCTGCGTCCATGCCTTCAAAGACAACCGGATTAGTGCCGTTTTGTAATTCCACTTCAAGGCCAAGGTTTTCTTCAAGAGCGACTTTAAGAACATGTCCTGTCACTAAAACTGACGGCCAGTTCGGAACACCAATAACCACATCAGCGGCAAGTACAGGTGCAGACTGCGCGGCAACAAGACCTAGTCCCACCGTTGCCACAGATAGAAACTTCTTCATATTATCCTCCTAGATTGGATTTTATGGATTTGATTACATATTTTTTTATCTTGGATGCGCCAATAGCAACAACCAAGACTTAATATGAATACCCTTGCATAGACCTTTAATTTGATAAAGTAAAAAATAAGTGAATTGCCAAATACTCAATATTAATTCAGATCAGCAAGATATTAACATAATCTAAAATTAAATATTTCCACTATCTGCTGAATTGATGTTTACTATAAGGGTATAAGACTACCTATTCCCGCATTTATGATGACAATGTGCTAATAGTAAATACGTGTTCACAGAGGGATTTCTATGGCTTCGAGTACCGTAACAGATACAACCTTATTAGATGAGATCAGATTAGCCATCAAAAAGATTTGCGCTGATTATCCAGGGACATATTGGCAAGAGCTTGATCGCAACCGCGCCTATCCCACCAATTTTGTAAATGCGTTAACTGAGTCAGGATGGCTGGCGGCGCTTATACCCGAAGAATATGGCGGCTCCGGATTAACCATGGAAGCGGCAACAGTTATTCTGGAGGAGATTCATGCTAATGGCTGTAATGCCGCAGCTTGTCATGCCCAAATGTATACTATGGGGACGGTGATGCGGCATGGCTCGGATGACCAGAAACAACAATACCTGCCTGAAATTGCTGCTGGGCGGCTTCGCTTGCAAGCCTTTGGCGTGACCGAACCAAGCAGCGGTACGGATACACTGGCGCTGAAAACAACTGCTAAAAAGACCGATAAAGGGTGGCGGATTAATGGCCAGAAAATCTGGACATCGCGGGCAGAATATTCTGACTTGATGCTGTTGCTTGCTCGCACCACGCCACGCGATCAGGTTCAAAAACGCACTGATGGGCTATCTGTGTTTTTGCTGGAAATGAAAGATTTGGTTGGCAATGGCATCACCATCCGGCCGATCCGCACCATGATCAATCATGCTACTACCGAAGTGTTTTTTGATGATGTAGAAATACCGCATGAGGCGCTTGTTGGCGAAGCAGGCCAGGGCTTTTCCTATATTCTTTCGGGGATGAATGCGGAACGAATACTTATCGCCGCTGAATGTATTGGTGATGCCAAGTGGTTTCTTGATACGGCCACGAAATATGCCAATGACCGGAGCATTTTTGGCGGGCCTATTGGCCAGAATCAAGGTGTTCAGTTTCCTCTGGCCAAAGCCTATGCGCATATGATGGCAGCCGAGTTAATGGTGCAGAAAGCCGCCCGACTTTATGATGATAAAAACCCGCATGGCATAGAAGCAAACACCGCTAAAATGCTGGCCGCCGATGCGTCATGGGAAGCTGGAGAGGCGTGTTTGCAGACCCATGGCGGTTTCGGATTTGCCGAAGAATATGACGTTGAGCGCAAGTTTCGTGAAACCAGACTCTATCAAGTCGCCCCGATATCAACCAATCTGATATTATCGTTTCTTGCTGAAAAAGGATTGGGGTTACCTCGTTCATATGGAAAATAGTAGTTTGATCTTAGTTAGGGTAACTTATGTCCCCACATCAGCAGGATAGCCCCGCTAGCTCCGCGCATAAGCGAGAGTTAACCCATCAATCCGCAACATCTCTAATCCCAGCTAATATGTATTGTTTGCTGGCNGTGCTGGCATGGTCACTTGGCTTTCCCGTTGGCTCTGTTTTAATGGAAACGTGGGATTTGCTGACCTTACTGCTTGTCAAATTATTACCCAGCACTGTTCTCTTGTTAATCTATTGGCGGCTAACCGAAGGCCGATTACCCCTTAACTGGCATTTATGGAAAAAGGGATTGGTCATAGGCGGCATAGGGTTTGGTTTTGGCACCGTATTGTTGCTTTATGGCCAGCAAATATCCAATCCTGTTACGCCTGCAATAGCGGCGGCNATGATGCCGATTATGGGGGCAATTCTNGAAGTNGTGCTTGACCGCCGGGTCATCACACCAAAGTTAGTGATAGGCATTATTTGCGCCTTATTTGGCGGTTTAATCGCAGCAGGAGTGCGCTGGCAAGGCTATGATATCGGCGTCGGCTTTATATGGTGCTTAGGGGCTGTTATTCTTTATGCTTGGGCAACACGGGCAACAAATGTCAACCTGGATGAATTAACATCCATAGGACAGACGACGATTACTTTAACTGGCGCCGGATGTTTCATCAGTGTCACTTGGCTTATCGCCGCCGCCATGTATCCGCAGCAGATATATATTGGCCCGATCACCTCACAAAGCCTCTTGATGCTGTTTGCCTTTTCGATTTTATCCACCGCCATGTCACAGCCTTTTTGGATAGCAGGCGCCCGCCAATTAGGCGTAGCTATTGCGTCATTTCATCTCAATGCCGTGCCTGTATATGTGATGGCAATAATGGTCTATGGCTTTGATGGCGAATGGGATATCGTGCGATTAGGCGGCGCGGTAATTGTCGGTATTGGCGTCATTATTGCACAGTCAGAACCGGTCAGACGACGACCGTCTCGATCATAGCAATGATGATAAGACCGGGCAGGAACCATCAAAGCGGCGCAATGACGCCATCTGCCTGTTTTAATGCTTTGATATTGGGTGAGCCCGTCAGGAACATAGCTACCTTGATCTGATCTTTCCAAATATCCAGAACATGACTAAGCCGATCAGGGTGCAGGCTGCCATCGGCGGCTTCTAGTGCTTTGATAAAGACCCCTGCCGCCGCCGCTATATCCGCCCCTAGCCATAAGCAACGCGCCACATCAAGTCCATGACGAACACCGCCTGAGCCAATCAGCTGAATATCCGTCACGGCATCACGCAAATCAAGCAACGCCTGACAAGTCGGGATACCCCAATCCATGAATGGCGCCATAATGTCTTGGCGTCTTTGATCTGTCCGGCTATTTTCGATGCGGGCCCAATTTGTGCCGCCTAGCCCCGCGACATCAAAACATCTAATTCCGATATCGCGCAGTCGGGTGACTGCCTTGACGCTTAATCCAGCACCNACTTCTTTGATCATAATCGGGGTTGAGGTGGATTTAACCAGCTTAGCCAGCATATCCAGAACACCTTGCCAAGCGCGATCACCTTCGGGCTGAACCAATTCCTGCAAGGGATTAAGATGGATGGCAAGAGCATCTGGCGCCAGATCATCTATGGCTTTCAGGGCAAGCGTGATGCCGCCCGCCTCAATGAGTTGTGCCGCCCCAAGATTACCAATAAGCGGAATATCTGTCGCTAATCCACGCAAGTGAGATTGGCTGTTATTCTGGCTTAATGATGCTCTTTGGGAGCCTACCCCAAATGCCAATTTATGCGTATTGGCAGTTTCTGCCAGCAGCTTATTGATCGCATCACCACGCGCTGATCCACCTGTCATGCCACTGATCATTAATGGCGCGGCAAGCGGTTTNCCCAAAAACCGTGTTCGTGTATCAATGTGATCAGCATCACATTCNGGCAACGCCTGATGGGTCAGACGCACACGGTCCAGGCTGTTAGGGATTTGTGCCAATGCCTCAACGTCTTTAGCAAGATCAATATGTTCATCTTTTCTTGTGCTGAGGTCAGACATCAGATGCTCCCTTATGATTGGCCAGAAGATTAGCCTGAAGATTGGCTTCAAAACGGGGGCGGAACAAGCTGTCAATCAACAAACTATGCGGCACCGTCAACGCCGCTAAGCCAATAAATACCACCATCATACTCGCAGGCATAGCACCTTCTGTCGGCAATAGAAGCGTATAGATCACGATACCAGCAAGCCAGCTCGCAACCGTAAATAGTGCTGTCAGCCCTAAAACCAGCCGTGGCGACAGCATCTGATTAAGCATAATCATGATACGGCTGACATGTCTGATAGTATGGATCAAACAGAAATAAATCGCAAATGCGACCAGGGCAGGCAGAACATAGATCATAACGCCAAGCCCTATCCATTCAGCAAGCCTGGCCCAGAGCCGCCGATCAAGGACGCCAATGACCACATATATGGCAGCTAACGGGAGCCAAAGCCGCATAGCCACATCAATCCACATCCATAACTGAACGGTATCACCGAAAACCAGCCATTGAAAAATCTGATCAGCAGCCATGCGATCAAATTGGCTCATGCCCAAGACGACTAATCCACCATGGCTTATGGCTTGAATATAGCGTATCCATGGAGGCAGATAGCTCAAGCTGTCACCACGGCCAAAATGCCAAATACTAAGCAAAAGAAACCCGAATAAGGAGAGTTGCGGTTGCCACAGCCAGACCCCAACAACCAGCATAGCGATCAAAATATAGATTATCAAAAAACTAATCAGGCGCAGTAAAGATTGCCCATAACCCATAGCAATAGCCACCGCGCCATCCATAGCGCCATGTGGCAAGCCGATTAAAACAACAGATAAGAGCGAAATTATTGTGACATAATCCATTATGTGATCAACCTCATTTTATTGCTTTGCCTTTATATCTCGCCTTTATATCTCGCCAGGGCCGTGAAAACATAGCCTTCAGGAAAGGCCATTTTGGCATCGCCATGATGATTTTCAAGCGCAACCGATGAGTTGCTAATCCTGACATAAAAAGCGCCATTTCATCACCGCTTAGCGCCTTTGCGATTGCCGCAAAAAGACGTGGTGCATATTCGGGCTGTTTTTTGATGACTGCTAAAAANACCGCATCCATCCATAAATCCAGCCGTTTATGTGGCGNTTTGAAACATAACTGGCCATGGGTTTTTTGACGCGCCAGAGCAGTTTCTATTTGCCGCTGAATAAAGACAAAGGCATAGCCAGATGATGGCCGGATAGCACCACCATTGCCGCCAATAGCATCAACCTTATCATCACGCGGCGTCAAAAATCCCATCGGGATAACACCTTGTTCACGGCGCAACACCATTGTCTTGCCCGTCTTTAGGATGTGATCACAATAATCGGAAATCGCCTTATCATAAAAATTGTCGGGGGCGAGTTCAGGGCTAAACATTGTCGATTCGACCAGCGCCCTGTTTTTTGTATATGGCAGCACATAGATAAAATGNATGCCGCGGCTTTGATCACAGCGAAAATCCATCAGCACAGCACATTCAGGGTCAAAGACATCATGTTCGGTTTTAATCTCAACACCGCGAAAATGTTGTAGCATAATATTTTTGGGTAAGGCTGGCGTCCGGCTATCGGCAATCTGATCAAAGGCGGGCAATTCAGGTTCCGCCACTAATTCAATGGCCGTTTTATGAGGTATGATATCGGTCACATTAGCGGCCGTGAATATAACCCCTTGCTGGCGCGCCNCAATCCGGCAATGATTAAGCCATGCCTTCGATTCAATCGCCATATAGGGATGATTTTGTGCTGTCTGAATATGCCNGTCTGTGTTTGTGATAATGGCCCAGCGCGACCATGATTTGCGGGCAATAGATGCCNCCATCTCTAAGCTCTGGATCGACCAGCATCCCCAATTATGATCATGCCGCGTCTGATGATCAGGGTGGTCAATCACTGTTATCGCCATATCCGGCAATTCCACCGCCCTTGCCGCCAGCGATAATCCGGCACAGCCGCCACCCAGGATTGCCAGATGTTTTGTCATGACGGTATCGCCTCAATCAATGGCAGGCCTTGAAGCGGTTTATGCAGGTGATTTTGATGATGAATATGATGATGTTTCGGNCAGCCAAGATAGCGCCGCACGCCGTGAAACCTGCTCCATAAGCGCGGCAATGATAGGCATGACACCCTTACTTTGGTCGCGGTGCTGGTGACTTGTCGACCTTTATGCCATTGATATTCTGCCCTCCGTAATTGCACCCCAATCTGACGATAGACGCGGCCAGCAACCGCAATCGCCAGATGCGCGCGGATGGGCAAATACACCATGCCCTTTTCACCGCTATGGTAATATTGATCTGCCAGATCAAGACAGCGTTTAATCGCATCTCCGATAATGCTGCGATGTTCANTATCGGCTTTGCTATTGCCGGCGGCGGCAGCAATAATCTGCTCAGGGGTTAGCCCAGCCACCCATTCAGCAGGCAAATAGCGGCGTCCCATTTTGGCATCATCCAACACGTCTCTGGCGATATTGGTTAACTGCATCGCAATCCCAAGATCAACAGCAAAGGCAAAAGCCCGGCGATCATGACAGCCTAACACCGGACACATCAGCAATCCAACCGTGCCAGCAACATGATAGCCATAACNAATTAATTCATCTTCTCTGGCAAAAAGCACCGTCTGTTGATCAGCAATCAGCCCATCAATCAGCGCCGCCAGCACTGGACGCGGTAAATGCGTTTCCATAATCAGGTCGGATAGATCAGCATAAATCGGATGGCCATGCTCAATATCGCCCAGAACAGCTTGCTTCAATGCCTGTAATTCTGCCGAATGATCATGATCATCATCATCAGCCAGATCATCAATCAAGCGGCAAAATTGATATAANCGAGCAGCATTATNGCCCGTTGTCNTGCCCAATAGCCGACGCGCCCAAGCAAAGCTTTTGCCATGCTGGNTAAGNGTTTGTTCTGCATCATGAGCAGAGGGCATATGTTCACTNGTGCCATGTTCCATCATTAGCTAGCCTCTATCAAGACTATAAGGTGCTTTCATCCCGAATAACAAGGTTCTCTACCACTTTGGCTGAACATAGAACCCCTGGCATTCCTGCTCCTGGATGGGCGCCTGCCGCCGAAAAATACAGATTACCAACGCGGCGATCCCGATTGTGATAGCGAAACCATGCCGATTGCGTAAATACCGGTGCTATCGAAAATCCAGCGCCATGCATGGATCGATAATCTGTCTTAAAGTCATCCGGGGTCATCCAGAAATCTGATGTGATGGTATCTTTCAGACCAGGCATAATGGTTCTATCAAGGGCGGCAACAATCCGATCACGCAAGGCTTGCCCTTCTTCGTTCCAATCCTGCCCACCCATGGTATTAGGCACCGGGCATAAGACATAAAAACTATCCATGCCTGCGGGGGCAAAACTGGCATCGGTTGCTGTTGGTCGATGCAGATAGAGTGAAAAATCTTCAGCTAGAATCTTTTTATTGAAGATATCATGGAGCAAGGCTTGATAACGCTCTCCCATCCAGATGGTATGATGCGCCACATTAGGGTAGGTGCAAGTTGTGCCAAAATACAACACAAACAGCCCCATCGAATAGCGGGTCATCGCATCGGGGATAATTTTGCCTTTAGTGCCAGCGGATTTATCAATCATCTGTTTATATACGGTTGGCGGGTCAGCGTTGCAGATCACCCGATCAGCTTCAATGACCTCACCTTCAGTGGTAGTCACGCTTTCGGCTAATCGCTTATCAATATTTATCCGCTCAATATCGGTATTGAGCCGAATATTGATGCCGTTGCGTTCCATGAGACCACGCAAAGCGTTGACGACAGCACCGGTTCCACCCATCGCAAAATGCACCCCCCATTCGCGTTCCAGAAAATGGATCAGCGCATAGATAGAGGTTGTGTTAAAAGGATTACCGCCAACCAGCAATGGATGAATAGAAAACGCTTGCCGAATCAAATCATGCTTCATATAGCGATTAACCAATTGCGATACGGTCAGATGGCTTTTCAGCCGCACGAGTGACGGGATTTGCGCTAGCATATTTGTGAGCCGGTCAAATGGCTGATCAGCCAGACGCCGAAAGCCGACATCAAAAATCTGCTCAGATGCGACCAGAAGTTGGCGATAGCCTTCG
>NZIT01000074.1 GCA_002691725.1 SAR116 cluster bacterium
TGGATGAATTGGCGGAATGGCCAGCTCATCAGCTTGATGCGTTGCGGCAAACGCTTGAAACCGGCAAAGCCGTTGTCAGCCGCGCCAATCATCATGTCACATATCCAGCCTGCTTTCAGCTTATTGCCGCTATGAACCCTTGTCGATGCGGATATTTGGGTGATCCATCACGCGCCTGTGCCAAGGCGCCCCGTTGTGGACGCGACTATATGGCAAAAATATCAGGGCCATTACTTGATCGATTTGATATGCTGATTGAGGTTGCTGAGGTTCCAATATCGGCCTTATCATATCAGCAGTCAGGGGATAGTAGTAAAACCATAGCCGAGCGGATTCAGGTTGCGCGAAACCGCAGCTTTCAACGCCAGGATCAAGCAGAAGGCATTGTTAATGCACAGCTTGACGGCGCTCAGCTTGAAGATGTTATGCAAATGACAACACCGGTTAAATGTTTTCTTCAGGAAACTGCGGAAACATTGCGTCTATCAGCGCGTGGATATCATCGGGTCATGCGTGTCGCCCGAAGCGTTGCTGATCTCGATGACAGCGCCGCGGTGGAACGGCCGCATATCGCAGAAGCCATGCATTATCGGTCTTTGCCGCCATTATCCTAAAGCCGATGACAGGATTACAATTTAGCCGTGATGCTATCCCAGATGCTGACGGCAAGGTCGAGGCCGCTTAATTGTTTAATCTCACGCAGGCCTGTTGGTGAGGTGACATTAATTTCTGTCAGATAACCGCCAATGACATCAATGCCGCAAAACAGCAGTTCTTTTTCTTTCAAAAATGGTCCAATCGCTTCGGCAATACGAAAATCATGATCATCGAGATCAGATTTTACAGCTTTGCCGCCAACATGCAGATTTGATCTAGCCTCACCTTTGGGCGGAACACGATTGACCGCGCCGACGGCTTCACCATCGATCATGATGACGCGCTTATCACCATTGGTAACAGCGGGCAGATATTGCTGCACCATTAGCGGTGAGCGATCAATGAGAAGCATGGTTTCTATTAGGCTGGAGAGGTTCGTGTCTTGTGGTTTGAGATGAAAAATTCCACTGCCGCCGTTGCCGTATAAAGGTTTGACAATGATATCTTTATACTCAGCCCGAAACGTCTTGATCTGATCAATATTGCTGGTGATCAATGTTGACGGCATCAATTCATGAAACAGCGTCGCAACAAGTTTCTCAGGTGCATTTCGCACAGAGGCAGGATGATTAACAACCTTAACCTTATCCATAATCGTCTCAAGCATATAGGTCGCCGTGATGTAATGCATATCAAAAGGCGGGTCTTGGCGCATTAGAATCACATCAAGATCGGTCAGGTCTATGCGTTCCTCACGGATGATATTGACATGGTGATTGATATCATCTTTGACGTCTACCCATGCGCCTTTTGCGGTGAGACCAACCCCGGGCGTGTAAGCCAGATCATCAGGATGATAGACAAAGATATTATAGCCTCTTGCCGCCGCTTCAAGAGCGAGCGCAAAACTGCTATCGCCACGAATATCAATCGTTTCGATGGCATCCATCTGCAAGGCAATTTTAAGCATACTGTGGCGACCCGATTCTATTGCCGATCGTCGTCATTCAAACGGATGTAATTGATAACGGCCGTCCCAAAACGCAATTCCTGAGCATGACCAACAACTTTACTCATTTCTTCTTCTGAGCCAGCAATGCCGCTAAGATAAACAACGCCATTAACGACATCTATGCTGAAATTCAACGATGATATCTCTGGATCAGTAATCAGCTTACCACGGAGCTGAGCTTCACTGGCAAGGTCTTTGGCCCGATCTTTGATTGAACCTTTATTGCGAACATCAATTTCATTGATCACCTCAATAACGCCCTTCACCTGCCATGCGATCTGAACAGCTTGCACAGCGCTTTCTGGTTCTTCGACATTACCTGTCAGTAAAACAGACCCTTTATTGACATCAATTTTGATTTTGGAATAAAGGCTTACATGTTCTTTAAAATAGGCTTCGGATATTTTGGTTTTGATAAGGCCGTCATTGATACTGGTGCCGATACCTTTTTCAGTTGTACTAGCCGCAACCGCCGCCGCGCTAACACCTGCAACTGCACCAACGCATCCTGATAATCCAAGCATTAGACAGCCTATTAAAATAAGGCTAGCTAATCCTAAATGTGGTGATTGCTTGGTCAAGTTCATCATCTTATTCCTTTGCTTTATTCCGTGACTATATTTTTGACGATATATTTTGGCAGGTATATTTTAGCAGGTATATTTTGGCAGGTGCCTATATATGTCATGAAATAGATAATTCCTTTATACACTGTTCTTGTATGGTGCGGCAATATTTTATCGTAAGTTATCATGCTATCAGATCATGTCAAAAAAGTGACCATCTATAAATTTAATACGGCCATAGGGGCGAACCAAGGCAATAAAGAGCTGCATCTCAACTTGGCTCAATTCTGGATATGTGGATAGAAAGTGCTGAGCCGTGTCATAGATACGGCGTTGTTGCCGCGCCTGAGGCAGCACTTTCTCCAGCTCATCATCACTGGCCTGACTGGTATATTTGACTTCGACAAACAGCAGTTTGCCAGGTTTCTGCATAATTAAATCAATCTCACCATAGGGACACCGATAGCGTAACTTTAGGGGTTTCCAGCCGTTCAATCGCAATCGCAATGCAACCAGCTTTTCAGCCATACGGCCACGTTTTTCAGCGATCTGGCGGCTTTTGCTCATTATGATGATGGCGTCATGATGATGAATTATCCACCCGCAACATCAGATCATAGATATAGGTTTTGCCCATGTTAGTGGCCTCTGTCACATCACGCACCGCATCACGGCGGCTTAGCCCGTCATCTAACGCCGCTTTCAGCATGGCCATTAAATCATCATCGGAATAGCTATGCTCATCATCTGATGGTGGCGCAAACATCAGAACAATCTCGCCTTTTGGGGTGTCGTGTTCGGCAAAATGAGCAGCTAGGATATGCGCCTCATCAAGCCAGCTTTCTTCATATGTTTTGGTTAACTCTCTTGCCACGGCACAATTCCGATGCGGGGCCAGGCTTGCCACATCTGCCAAGGTATCCGACAGTCTCTTTGCTGATTCATAGCAAATAATGGTGGCATCAATACGCATCAGCCTGGCTAGAGCTTTCTGTCTTTTATTGGCGGTATTTGGCAGAAACCCGGCAAAGTGAAAGCGATCTGTTGGCAAGCCAGATATCACCAACGCGGCGAGTACGGCGGATGGCCCCGGAACCGTGGTGACAGGAATATTGCGCTCACGGCAAGCTCTGACTAGCCGATATCCCGGATCAGAAATCAACGGCGTTCCGGCATCGCTGACCAGTGTGATGGCTTTGCCGTCAGCTAATGCTTTGAGTAATTTTTCTCTGGCCTTGGGCGAGGTATGATCATGATAAGAAATCAGCTGGCCATGAGAAATGCCAAGTCGATTGAGCATCAGGCCAGTATGTCGGGTATCTTCACAAGCGATCAAATCGGCGGATTGGAAAGATGCAACCGCGCGCGGTGATAAATCATCCAGATTACCAATTGGTGTTGCTGTTATGGTTAGGCCAGGAGTAGCCATACGCCAATCTCCCACCCCCTTGCTTCGTTTAGATACATCCCTACGCTTCCCGAAACTTCTCGCACACTTTACGAACTCTACAATTCATAATAGACTTATATCAGCCCCAAGGATACCTGATATCAAATCAATTTATGTCAGGCTATATGAGAGTTATTATGCTAATTATAAAAACCTCCGTGTTATTTTCTCGCTGTTATTTTAGACATAACAGAGGTGTATTCATGAGTCTATTCAGGGGTTTTGGTCTAGTTGGGGCATTATTTATCCTTTCCGCTTGTGAGCCGCCACAAACCGCGCCCATCGTCACCACCCCTTTAGCATCTGACACAGAATCTAGCAGACCATCAGGTGAGGCAACAGATGATGCAACCGAGGCGGCCATCGCATTGCTAGATACGACAGAGCAAGTGACAGCGTCAGAAGACCAATCAGAGGCTAGCACGTCTGATGAGAGTAGTCAGGAAGCCAGTAAACTAGACCCATCGGTCAGCTATCTAAACCAGCAGTCAGACCCAGCGGCGACCGAGCCTAATCTGCAAGTTCTTGACCAGGATATTTTCAGCGATACGGCAGACCAAGGCAATCCTTTGAACAGCTTGCAGCCTAAACCTGATGACGGTCAGAATGAAATTGATAGCGCTATTGAATGGATTTTTAGCGGCGAAGCTGAACCCTCACAATCGGGCGCAACAAGCGAGGATATCGCAGAGCCTCCTTTTGATGGAAATGTTGATGGAAATGCGATTACCAGTCTGATTGATGATGGCTTTGACTATGATAGCCTTGAAGATGTATTTGCCATTATCAGCAAGCCTCAAATAGAAAATATCATCACATCGCCATCATCGCGGTTCCCGCCAAAACAAGCTTTACTGACGCGGGCGGCTGTTTTATTGCCTTTATCCGGTTCTTATAAATTGGTTGGAGAGGAGTTAAGGAAAGCCGTTGATATGGCGGTGATCTCACTTAATCGTCCCCAATTTGAGGTGATTTATATCGATACAGCAGAGAAGCCAGAGGAGGCTGCCTATGCAGCTGTTGCTGCTGATGCGGATATTATTATTGGCCCTGTTTTCTCAAGCCATACGGCGGCGGTTGCGCCTATTGCCAAAGAGCACCAAATTCCTGTCCTGTCGTTTTCCAATAATAGTGCGGTCACTAATCAAAATGTCTGGATTATGGGACAGCAGCCTGAGCATGAAATGGAAGCTGTGCTTAGTTACGCGATGGCGTCTTTAGCGGCAATTGATCAAATCCCTGCTGAGCAGGCGAGAATTGCTATTGTCACGAATGATACGGCATATGGCCGAATCTTGCGGGATGTCAGTATCAATCATCTGAAAACTGCTGGTGTGACACAGATATCACAATTGCTTCTTAATCGGTCGGTTCTGAAAAACGAAGCGCGGTTGCAGCTATCGATCAAGCAATTTGCGCGCTGGTCGGAAGAAGACCCAACGCCTGAGTTTGACATGGTTATTATTTGCGGCGATGGTGATTTCACCTTAGCAGTCGCGCCAGTTCTGGTGTGGCATGATCTTGATCCAGCCAAGGTACGTTTTGTTGGCTCATCACAATGGAATCGCATTGATATGATTACGGAACCGTCGCTTCAAGGTGGGCTTTATGCAACGATACCAACGGAAAAGCGTCAGCTCTTTGAAAAAGTCTGGAAAACCTATTTTGCTGATGCGCCAGGTGATCTCGCCCCGCTTGGCTTTGATGCGGTCGCGGTGGCTAGCTTGATGACAGCGGATGTGTCGGTTAATGAGGTGCTGCTGCGTGATAAAGGTTTTGCCGGATTTAGCGGCGTCTTCCGGTTTTATCCTGATGGCAATAATCAAAGGCATTTAGAAGTCCGCCAGATCAATGCCTATAAATCAGCGATTGTTAGCCCTGCCGATACAACATTCTAGCCAAAATCAAATCAGATAGAGCCAGATTATAAAATCAGAATTTCCCCGATCAACGTATTCATGATTGTTTTGCCGTGTTCGGTTAGTTTGAGGATATCTGCCTTCTCATTAAGCAGACCTTGCTGACAATATCGGGCGACCGCATCGGTATCCAGCCAGCTGTGGCGAGCGCCGGCTTTACTCTCAATGGCGGCAATATTAATCCCATCCGCAAGNCGCAAGCCCATCATGACGGCTTCTATGGCATAGGCATGTGGCTTCTCCTGATTTTCTTCAGCAATGCCTGAACCGGTTTTTGTGACATCATCAAGCCAGCCATCAGGGTGTTTGCGGCACCGCGTTTCTATGCGTCTATCATTATCCTCATGATTATCTTCGAGGCTATTGTCATGAGGCGACCAGATGCGGCCAACCGCCCCCGGACCAGCGCCAATCCAGTCATCAGCGCGCCAATAAATCAGATTATGCCGGCTCATCTGACCAGATTTAGCATGGTTAGATATCTCATAGGCATGAAACCCTGCCGCCCTGCAATGGGCCTGTGTTTCCTTGAACATTTCTAATGACAACTCATCAGTCGGCATGTCCAACAGCCCCCTTTTCGCCATGCTGGTAAAGGCGGTGCCCTGCTCCAGGGTCAGCTGATAAAGCGATAAATGATCACAGCCAAGGGCCAGAATATCAGCCAGCTGAGCCAGCCATTCAGCGGTTGTTTGATCGGGCAGCGCATATATAAAATCAATAGAGACACGTTCAAACACATGTTGCGCTTTGGCTAAGGCGCCTAAAGCTTCTTTAGCCGAATGTTCACGNCCTAAAAAAGATAAATGCCGGTCATTAAGNGATTGTATGCCCATGGATANCCGATTAATCCCGTGATCATGAAACGCCGCCAGCTTCTCGGCTTCGACNGATGTCGGATTTGCTTCAAGGGTAATTTCAATATCGTCGGTTGCGNTAAACAGTCTTTTGATCGCANCGCAAATCTCACCTGTTATCTCAGGTAGCATCAGCGATGGTGTACCGCCACCAAAAAACACACTTTTGACAGGCCGCTCAGCTAAATGGAACCGCTCTGCCATGGTTTCAAGNTCAGTGATAATGGCTTGGCCATAGCGCGCCTGATCAACCGTCTCACGGACATGGCTATTGAAATCACAATAAGGGCATTTTTTCTGGCAAAAGGGCCAATGGATATAAACCCCAAAATCAGCCATATCAGTCATGATCGTCTCGGCGTGTCCTGAAAACACAAATCAATCAATTTTTGAAAGGCAATGGCCCGATGGCTGACAGAATGTTTCCAGTCAGGGTCAACCTCACCAAAGGTTTGCTCATAGCCGTTTAGCTGAAACATGGGATCATACCCAAAGCCATGCGTGCCGCGTGGTGGCCATACATATGCGCCTTCGATTATACCTTCTGTGGTGACGATCTCACCATCAGGCCAGCACAAAGCAAGAGCGCAGACAAAACGGCATGATCGATCTGTGGAGCCGCTTGCGATAATGGCATCATGCACCTTTTGCATGGCGTCTGAAAAATTGTTATCAGGCTTTGCCCAGCGCGCTGAATATAGCCCCGGGTCNCCATTAATGGCCATGACTTCAAACCCGGAATCATCNGATAACGCGGGCATTCCGGCTGTCATAGCCGCCGCTTTTGCCTTAATTGCGGCATTGGCAATATAGCTATCGCCATCCTCAATCGGCTCATCCAGATTAAGCGCGCTGGCGCTAGTCACGGCCATATCATAAGGCGCTAGCAACGCTGCGATCTCACGCACTTTGCCCTGATTGTGACTAGCAACAATAAGCGTATCTTCCTTAAAGCTTCTGGTCATGCTGTTAAGGCGTCCAGAGCATTTTGCTGATGCTGAAACAGCTCATTCGCCCCCTTTTTGGCGTAATCAAGCATAGCAAGNAGGTCATCTTGTGTATAAGGATCAGCCTCAGCCGTTGCCTGCACCTCAACAATTCCACCATCTGCGGTCAGGACAAAATTAGCATCAGTCTCAGCTTGGCTATCTTCGGCATAATCAAGATCAAGAACAACATTGCGCTCAAAAATTCCGCAAGATATTGCCGCTACCTGGCTGGTTACTGGCTGGCGGGTAATTTGACCATTAAGCAATAGCCGTTCGGTTGCCGCCATTAATGCGACCCATGATCCNGTGATCGCAGCGGTGCGGGTGCCGCCATCNGCCTGCAANACATCACAGTCAATTTTAATCTGTCTTTCNCCCAATAATTCAAGATTAGTAACNGCCCGCAAAGACCGNCCTATTAAACGCTGAATCTCTTGGGTGCGGCCAGATTGTTTGCCGCGCACGGCTTCGCGGTCCATGCGGCTATGTGTTGATCGCGGCAACATGCCATATTCTGCTGTCACCCAGCCCTTGCCTGTATTGCGCAAAAATGGCGGTACTTTTTCATCAATGCTAGCCGTCACCAGAACATGAGTATTTCCAAACCTAGCCAGGCATGAGCCTTCGGCATATGGCGAAAATCCGGCTGTCATTTCGATCTGGCGCAGGGCATCAGCCTGACGGCCAGATGGACGGGAAAAAGATGTCATTATGTGATCCTATGCATGAAACGGGGCTTTATTTACCTCTAGATAACATCTCCAGACATTTCTCCAGAAATTCTCTTGGTACTTCTCAAAACTGACCATATCATATCAGATGCTTGAAAGCGACGACTTGACCGGAGCAATTTCCACTTTTATTTTCATATTATGACATTACAGAAACCGCCATCATCTGATCCTAACGCCGCCACCATAGATAAATCTGTTTTAGGGATGAATGAGCGTGTACATATGATCTTTAATCGGATTGTTGACCGCTATTTATCATCAGGCTCGGCGGTTGGATCAAAAGCCATTGCCGATGATCTGGATCATATGCTATCGAGCGCCTCCATCCGCTCTATCATGGCGGAATTGGAGCATGCTGGATTATTGTTTCAGCCGCACACATCAGCAGGCCGAATTCCCACTCAAACCGGATTACGGCTGTTTGTAAATGGTCTGCTTGAAATAGGCGGCAGTATTAGCGACAGCGAACGCATGATGCTAGACGTTAACTGTCAGGCGCAAGGCTTGAGCTTTGATGACGCCCTATCCGAAACCTCGTCTATGTTATCTGGCCTGACTCACTGCGCAGCACTGGTGATTATGCCAAAAACGGATATGATTATTAAGCAGGTTGAATTTATTCCCATTGAAAAAAATAAAGCTTTGGTGGTGCTAGTGTCATCGGCGGGTCATGTGGAAAACCGCATTATGGAAACCCCTGCTGATATGCCGGCATCTGTTTTGATTGAGGCAGGTAACTTCATTAACGCGCATTTGGCGGGTAAAAGCTTGTCTGAGGCCTCGGTTTTGCTGAAAGAGCTTATCGAAGTCAAGCAAGCGGCGATTGATGAGCTGACGCAAAAAGTGGCGGCAAGCGGCATTGCTATCTGGACAGGAAAAAACTCTGGCCTATCAGGTAATTTCATCCTTCGCGGACAGGCAAATTTGCTTGAAAATGTAACTGCCATGGATCAACTCGAACATGTTCGGTCGCTGTTTCACCAATTGGAGGAGCAAAGCAATGCTCTTGATGTTCTTGCGACCATGCAGCAAGCCGAAGGCGTGCAGATTTTTATTGGCTCAGAAAACCGATTTTTTTCTGAAACCAATTGCTCGACCATTATTGCGCCTTATTATGACAGCAATCAGTCGATTATCGGGGCGGTTGGCGTGATCGGCCCAACGCGGCTAGATTATGCGCGGATTATTCCTATGGTTAATCATACATCGGCAACGATTACCAAAATGCTATCTGAACGGCTTTAGGCTGAAAATCAGGGATTTTCATGCGTTTCTTAAAATAAATTGAATAAAATATTATTTTTTTCTTGGAAATACCGCACCTTATCCTTACATAACTAACGCAATTGAATGAATCAGAGGATTATCATGTCTAACGATACGCCTGATAAAAATTTGGATAATGAAAATTCAGATGAAAACGCAAAACACAATAATGATGGCGCTAGCCAAAATCCCAATGATGCCGCATCGGATGCCGCATCAGATGCCGCGCCATCAGAAGACAGCGCAACATCAGACCCAACCGCATCAATTGATATTAATATAGATGATATCCTTGATCCGGTCACAACGCTTCAATCCGAACGTGATGATCTCAAAGATCAAATGCTAAGAGCCGTTGCCGAATCAGAAAATACGCGGCGCCGTGCGGAACGTGATGTGGCGCAGGCACGCAAATATGGTCATACCGGTTTTGCTCGTGATCTGCTTTCGGTCGTTGAAAATCTATCGCGCGCGGTTGAAGTCTTGCCAGAGAATCGTGATGGCCTTGATGATACCATGAAAAATTTGGTCATTGGCGTTGAAATGATCTCAAAAGAATTAGCTGCTGTCCTTGAACGCCATGGCATCATCCGCANCATGCCTATTGGNGAAAAGTTTGATCCTAACAAACACCAGGCCATGTTNGAANTGCCGACCAATGATGCTGAGCCCGGGACGATCGTGCAAGTGGCGCAATCGGGATGGATGCTTCATGATCGGCTATTAAGCCCGGCCATGGTTGGGGTGGCAAAATCGGCTGAAACCAGCCTGGAAAACAAGGCTGAGAATGAGGAAAATAACGCCGCAACAGATAATCATGCTNCTGATAATAATGATGCGGGCAGTGAATAGGGAAAACACCTGAAAAACCATCAAATAATGGGAAAATCTTGCAATCAGGTTTTCCTTTCTTATATGAGCAATATCAAGACCTTATTTTTTAACGCTAAAATGGTAAAGAGATGACCATAAAGCACTAAAATGGTCGATGTGATGAAGAAAGAAAGAGGCTAAATATGGCAAAAGTAATAGGAATTGATCTTGGCACCACAAATTCATGTGTTGCTGTGATGGATGGAGCATCCGCTAAAATCATTGAAAATGCCGAAGGNGCNAGAACAACGCCTTCTATGGTGGCATTTACTGATGATGGAGAGAGGCTTGTTGGCCAGTCGGCAAAGCGGCAAGCGGTGACTAATTCAGAAAACACATTATACGCTATCAAGCGCATGATTGGACGCAGGCATGATGATGCGGCATCAAAAAAATTCGCCAAACTGGTTCCCTATAAAACCGTCAAGGCGGATAANGGTGACAGTTGGGTTGAAGTCAATGGTGAAGCATACTCACCTAGTCAGATATCCAGTTTCATTCTGCGCAAACTGAAAGAAGACGCGGAGTCATATTTGGGTGAGAGCGTCACCGAAGCGGTCATCACTGTGCCGGCTTATTTTAATGATGCTCAGCGGCAAGCCACTAAAGATGCTGGTAAAATTGCAGGTCTTGATGTCTTGCGGATTATCAATGAGCCAACGGCAGCGGCGCTTGCCTATGGATTAGATAAAAAGGAATCTGGTGTCATTGTTGTCTATGATCTTGGCGGCGGCACGTTTGATGTCTCTATTTTGGAGGTCGGCGATGGCGTTTTTGAAGTTAAATCGACCAATGGTGATACGTTCCTCGGTGGTGAAGATTTTGATCAGCGCATTATTGATTTCCTTGCTGATGAGTTTCAAAAAGAAAACGGCATTGATTTGCGGTCAGATAAACTGGCGCTTCAGCGACTGAAAGAGGCTGCTGAAAAAGCAAAGATTGAGCTTTCTAGCAGTACTCAGACAGAGGTTAATCTGCCATTTATCACGGCTGATCAGTCAGGCCCCAAGCACCTCAATGTCAAAATGACACGGGCGACCCTGGAAAGTCTTGTTGATGATCTGGTTGAACGTTCATTGAAGCCATGTAAAGCGGCGCTCAAAGATGCTGGACTTAAAGCCAGCGATATTGATGAGGTTATTCTGGTTGGCGGCATGACCAGAATGCCGAAGATATTTGAAAAAGTATCAGCATTTTTTGGAACCGAGCCACATCGCGGCGTTAACCCTGATGAGGTGGTTGCCGCAGGTGCTGCCATTCAGGGCGGTGTGCTTAAGGGTGACGTTAAAGATGTTCTGCTTCTTGACGTGACGCCATTATCGCTTGGTATCGAAACGCTAGGCGGTGTCTTTACCCGTCTGATTGATCGCAATACGACCATTCCGACCAAGAAAAGCCAGACCTTTTCAACCGCAGATGATAACCAGACAGCTGTGACGATTAGAGTGTTTCAGGGTGAGCGAGAGATTGCGGCAGATAACAAATTGCTTGGTCAATTTGATTTGGTTGGTATTCCGGCCGCGCCGCGCGGCGTGCCGCAAATCGAAGTCACCTTTGATATTGATGCTAATGGCATTGTTAATGTCAGCGCCAAAGATACGGCAACCGGCAAAGAACAGCAGATCAAAATTCAAGCCTCAGGCGGGCTTAGTGATGATGATATTGAACAAATGGTTCAGGATGCTGAGGCTAATGCCGAAGATGACAAAAAGCGTAAGGAAAAAATCGAAGCTCGCAATCAGGCAGAATCGCTTATTCATGGGGCGGAAAAAACCTTATCCGATCTCGATGACAAAGTTGATGATGATCTGAAAACAGCAACGACAGATGCTATTGCTGAACTAAGAACAGCGATTGACGATGACGATGACGAGGCGATTGCTGAAAAATCACAGGCGTTGAGCGCACAAATGATGAAACTAGGTGAAATTGCCTACGCGCAACAAGAAGACGCTGATGACAGCTCTGATGATGCGGATAACGCGCCATCCGAAGATGGTGTTGTTGATGCTGAGTTTACTGAGGTTGACGATTCTGAAGATAAAAAATCAGCATCTTGATATCCATATGACACATAAAACCATCCGTTCTGTTACGCTATAAACAGGTCGGGTGGTTTTGGTTTAAGATAGAGTATTTTATTCATGGCTAAACGAGATTTTTATGATGTGCTGGGCGTCAACAAAGATGCTGATGGATCAGCGATTAAATCAGCTTATCGTAAATTAGCTATGAAATATCATCCGGATCGTAACCCTGATGATAAATCCGCCGAAGATAAATTCCGTGAAGCTGCCGAAGCCTATGATGTTCTCAAAGATGATCAGAAGCGCGCTGCTTATGATCAATTTGGTCACGCTGCCTTTGATGGTCAAGGCGGTGGCGGCGGCGGATTTTCTGGATTTGGCGGTGGCGGTGGTGGCGGCTTCAGTGATATTTTTGATGACATGTTTTCTGAGTTCATGGGCGGCGGTCGCCGTGGCCGCCGTGGTCAACAAAGCCGTAAAGGCGCTGACCTGCGATATGATTTGGAAGTCACTTTAGAACAAGCCTTTGATGGTGATACCCAAAAGATTAGCATCCCTGTGCCTGCTACTTGTGATACCTGCGCCGGCAGTGGTGCCGCTAAGGGCAGCAAGCCAGTCACCTGTAACGCTTGTGGCGGTCATGGCAAAGTCCGCGCCCAACAGGGCTTTTTCTCAGTTGAGAGAACATGCCCGACCTGCCAGGGACAAGGTGAGACCATTTCAAAACCATGTGGATCATGTGGTGGTCAGGGACGTGTCCAAAAAAATAAGAGCCTTAATGTCAATATTCCAAAAGGCGTTGATACAGGAACGCGGATAAGACTTTCGGGCGAGGGCGAAGCTGGCCTGCGAGGCGGCCCTGCTGGTGATCTTTATATTTTTATCAATGTCAAAGACCATTCGCTGTTCTCACGCGAGGGCAATAATCTCTTTATGACAATGCCTGTGCCGATGGTAAAAGTTATTCTTGGTGGATCGGTTGATATTCCTAGCCTTGATGGCAAGATGGCGCGTATTACGATCGATTCAGGGACGCAATCAGGGCATCGTTTGCGGCTTCGCGGTAAAGGTATGCCAGGGCTTCAAGGCCGTGGCCGTGGGGATATGTATGTTGATATTCATGTCGAAACACCAATCAATCTCAGCTCACGCCAGAAAGAGCTGTTGAAAGAGTTTGATACCGCGGGCAAGAATCAGAACCCTGAATCAGACTCATTTGTCAAACGTATCAAAAAGATGTTTGGCGAAAGCTAAGCTCCATCGCTTGGCTACATCTCTTGGCCTTATCGCTTGGCTTTATCTTCGGGCCTTATATATAGATCAGATCATCGGCGTGTTTTTGGATATGGGTTTTAACTGGACTTGTTAAAACTGGATGTTCAGACTATGTATCAGTATCTTGGTATTTTGATCAGATTGATCTTGCCAACACATTAAGCTGATGGGAGCTTTGAGGATGACAGCACCACTTCGTATCGCCTTGCCTGGTGCGGCCGGCCGGATGGGACGTATGATAGCAACATTGGCGGCGGCGGATGACAGATGTCAGATTGTTGCCGCATCGGATCAGCCAGACTCCCCGTTGCTTGGTCAAGATATAGGGGTGATGAACCAACTGCCGCCTTTGGGGGTTACATTAACCGATGATGCGTCAGCGCTGTTTGCTGCCAGGCCAGATGTGATTATTGACTTTACTGCTCCTGCGGCAACACTTGCCCATGCCAAAATGGCGGCTAGCCATGATACGGCGATGGTTGTTGGGACGACTGGCTTGACGCAAAAAGACGGTGAGCATCTCGCTGCTCTGGCCGCTGATATTCCTATTGTCTGGTGTGCCAATACGTCTGTTGGAGTGACTTTATTGAACCGTTTGGTGGAACAAGTCGCCGCGCAACTCGTCGATGGCTGGGATATTGAGGTGGTTGAAACCCACCACAAGCATAAAGTCGATGCGCCATCTGGAACGGCTCTAGCCCTGGCGCAAGCTGCAGCTCAAGGCCGCAAGGTTGATCTCAATGCGGTGTCATCAATGGATCGGACAGGGGCAAGACAGGATGGCGATATCGGCTTTGCTGTGATGCGTGGCGGTGATGTAGCAGGTGAGCATAGTGTCATTTTCTATGGCCAGTCTGAACGCATTGAGCTAACCCATCGGGCGACAGATCGGGTTATTTTCGGGCGCGGCGCATTACGGGCGGCGAGCTGGATACATAGGCAACCGGCTGGCCTTTATTCTATGGATGATGTTCTCACTGATTAGGATGCTGGTCTGATGGCTCATCAATCAGGCTAGTAATGGCTTTTGCTAATTCGGGTTTTTCCTGATACGGCAGAAACGCCCCAATTTCTATTTTCTTGCCTTGGCCAGTTAGATAAAGCCGATAGCGTTCCAATAAATGCCGATCAGTATCGGGCAGATTATCCATATCTTCGGTTTCAAGACGCACATTTAGCCATGCTAGCGGCATCTCCTCGGTGCTTATGCGGCCTTTGGCATCGGCCTGTTCGATGCGGAGGACTGGCTTGGCTTTGGTGATGCGCTCAAAGCGTTTTGCGGTCGCCCGATGGTGGAGATGAAAAAACAGACATATCAATCCAAACTCAACACCAAAAAACCCAATAACAGGCCATGCTCCTAAAACCAAAAAAATGATGGAAAATAATAACCCGGTTAAAGCCATGGCAAGCAGCAGAAGAGCCGCGCCTTTTCGGCTCAAACTACAATACGGCCATAGTGTGATTGGCTTAGCGGTTGCTGTCATGACTTGCTTATCTGCCCTATCCATAGAAATTATGATAGACTGTAATCCCTTTTGGTCAATCCTGATGCCATGATTACATGGTGGCAGATTGCCGCTTTCTAAGACCAATGCCTAAAAAATAAACCAATGCTTAAAAATAACAGTGAGATATGAACATGGCCGTAAAAACTGACAAAAAACCAACACCATCTATGACGAAAAAAGCCATAGCTGAAGCATTTGATCGCTTTGCTAAAACCATGCCTGAGGCGGCAACAGAATTACACTTCACCAATCCATACACGCTTTTGGTGGCGGTGGCTTTATCGGCACAGGCGACCGATGTTGGCGTCAATAAAGCGACGAAATCGCTTTTTGAGATTGTTAAAACGCCGGCTGATATGTTGGCATTGGGGCTTGATGGTCTGATCGGTCATATCAAAACCATTGGCCTTTATAATAGCAAGGCGAAAAACCTCATTGCCATGGCTGAAATACTGATCAGCGATCATGATGGTATCGTGCCTGAAGACCGTGATGCGCTCGAAGCTTTACCAGGGGTTGGGCGGAAAACCGCTAATGTGGTTTTAAACGAAGCCTTTGGTCATCCAACGATTGCGGTTGATACGCATATTTTCAGATTAGGCAATCGGACAGGCATGGCACCGGGGAAAACGCCGCTTGAGGTGGAAAAAAATCTGCTAAAGCGGGTGCCTGAACACGCCTTGAAAGAGGCGCATCATTGGCTCATCTTACATGGCCGATATTGCTGTGTGGCGCGCAAACCACGTTGCTCTGACTGTATCATCAAAGATCTCTGCCGATTTAAGGATAAAACGCCTGATTAGAACGCCAAATTAAAAATAAGGCTGGTGACAAGGCTGCCTATTTCCCGGCTTTGCGGCTAGCAAGGTTTTCATAACAAGCCTCAGCATCAATATTTTGGTGCTGAATACGGCTTCTGCCATGCCATGCTATGATCTCAATATGGCCATTCTTAGGAAATAGCGTAAAGTCAATAATACATGTTTCTAATTTATATTGATGCACCTCACCTTCCCCATCACGGCGAATATAATCGGCATTTCCCAGAACTTGAACAAGCTCAGTATTTTGCCAGCCCATCGTATTAGCTGGATAAAACTTTGGCACAGTAGGTGCTGGTGGTGGTGCGATACTTGCTGGCTCAATGGCGGTCAATGTCGTCTCTGGTACTTTTGCGGCAACATGGGTTGGCATGGTGGTGTTTTGGCTAAAACCAGTATTATCTGCAGTTGTATCACCCGATCTTGTATCACTTGGTGAAGGTATTGGTACAGCATCACTGATATCAGGCAGATTATCGTCGCTAGGGATAATGGTGCCAGTGGCGCTTGATATTTCTTGAATAAGAGGCTGACAACCAGAAATTTGGCTTGCCAATGCGCTTATAATTATTCCAAACTTAATAGTCGTTCTAGCACCCATGTAGTCTAATTAGATTGGCATTGGTAATAATTCAATATAAAGAATCATTGTTTTTAAATTAAAGGGTAAAAAAATGTCAGTGGCCAGTTCAGACCATACTAATAATCACGCCAATAATCATGCCAATAATCACGCAAGCATCATTACCGTTGGTAACGCTATTGTTGATGTTATCGCTAAAGCAACGGATGATTTCATCACTGAGCAAGGGATGAAGAAAAATGCCATGAACTTGATTGATGCCGACCGTGCCACCACACTTTATGAGCGTATTGGCCCGGCGATTGAAGTATCAGGCGGCTCGGCGGCAAATACGGCGGCTGGCATTGCCTTATTGGGCGGCAATGCTGGTTTTATTGGAAAAATTGGTGATGATATGCTGGGCCGGATTTTCCGTCATGACATTAATGCCATAGGGGTTAAATCTCATCTCGCTGCTGAGGAAGCGCTACAAACCGCGTGTTCCTATATTCTGGTGACGCCTGATAAACAGCGGACAATGAACACGTATTTGGGCGCCTCAATTACTCTAAAACCTGATGACATGAATGCTGATGCTATCGTAGCGGCCGATATCGTATATATCGAAGGCTATTTATATGATGCCCCCGAAGGCCCGGCCTGTTGGGATAAAATTGCCAATGTCGCCCATGCTGCTGGAACCAAGATCGCCATTTCGCTTTCCGATGGGTGGTGCGTTGAACGTCATAAACAAGCGATGCATCAATTCGTCAAAGATCATTGCGACATGGTGCTTTGTAACGCGGAAGAAGCTCGGCTTATGTTCAATTCGGATAAAGATGATGCGATCCGCCAATTACGGCAAATGGTAGCTGAGGTGGTCATTACCGATGGCGGCAACGGCTCGATTGCCTGTGCTGGTGATGATATCGCAACGATCACCCCTGATCGTGATATCCCCGTCATGGATACGACAGGTGCTGGTGATCTTTATGCGGCGGGATATCTCTATGCCCGCCATCAAGGTGCTGATCTAAAGACGGCGGTCAATCTGGCCACGATTACTGCGAGTGAGGTGATCAGTCATATTGGGGCGCGGCCGCAAGCCGATTTGATTGCGCTTGCCAGCCCGCATATGCCTGACCATTTTTTTGGATGATTTATTTGGATTGATGATGGTTTTCTGCGTATTGTGCTTTAGGATAAATTGATGATCTGATTGCAGAAAAAGAGCGCTACTCATGCCGGATGAAACATTGCCACCAGAACATGCAAAACAATCACGCCCGTCGCCTGACACGCCTGGTCTGACCCCAGTTATCCGCCAGTTTCTTGAGATAAAGGCCAATCATGACGATAGTCTGTTATTCTATCGCATGGGTGATTTTTATGAGCTGTTTTTTGATGATGCTGACATCGCCGCAAAAGCTCTTGATATTACGTTAACCAAGCGTGGCAAGGCTGATGGCCATGATATCCCCATGTGTGGAGTGCCGTTCCATGCTGTCGATGCCTATATGACGCGGCTAATCAAACAAGGCTTTCGGGTGGCTATATGTGAGCAAGCGGAAACCCCCGAAGAAGCCAAAGCAAGAAAAGCCAAAGGCCCTCTTAAACGTGATGTTGTCCGCATAGTGACGCCAGGAACTCTAGTCGAGGATAGTTTTCTGCCGCCGCGTGAAAATAATTATCTCATGACCTTATTTCAACAGCCAGATGCCTTATCCCTGGCGGCGGTTGATCTCAGCACTGGTGATATAAAGGTCGAGAGCTTACCGCTTTCACAATGTGATGACGCGCTGGCGCGATGGAAGCCTGCTGAAGTGGTTATCAGCGATCAACAGACAGAATTAGGCAAGGTACTTGCTGGTAGTGATACATGTCTTAGCCTGCGCCCTGCGCGCGTCTTTGATAGCCAAACTGGCCGCAAAAAACTGGAAGCTTTATATCATGTCGCAACCCTTGATGGTATTGCTGATTTAAGCCGCGGTGAGCTGGCAGCTTTAGGCGGATTAATTGCCTATCTTGATGATACGCAAAAAGGCCGGCATCTCCATCTCAAGCCTGTTGAACAGATCAGCCGTGATCATTTTCTTGATATTGATCCAGCGACACGCCGGTCGCTTGAATTAACGCGCACCCTTGGCGGTGATAAAAAAGGCTCTCTATTATCGGTCATTGATAAAACCATTACGGCGGCAGGGGCCAGGCTATTGGCATCACGGCTGACGGCGCCGCTTAAACATAAAGCGCAAATTATGGCACGTCATGATTTGATCGAAGCCATGCTTACCCATGCCAAAATGGCTGATCAGATGCGGCAAAACCTTAAATCCATGCCTGATCTTGAAAGGGCGTTAAGCCGCTTGGGGCTAGGTCATGGCGGGCCTAGAGATTTGGCAGCGATTGCCCATGGGATTAATGCCGCCAGCGTTATGGCCGATGCCATAGATAAGCGATCAGCAAATGGGCTAGCGGATGAGTTAGCGGATGATCAGCTATCGGCATTAGCTAGCCATTTATCAGGCTCAACACAACTGGTGCAACAAATCACCAATGCCTTAGATGATGATCTGCCGCTATTGGCGCGTGATGGCGGCTTTATTCGCCAGGGCTATGATACGGTTCTTGATGAGCTATTTACCTTGCGTGATGAATCGCGGCGCTTCATTGCGGCGCTTCAGCAACGCTATATCGAGGATACTGGCATCACTAGCCTCAAGATTAAGCATAATAACGTGCTTGGATATCATATAGATGTGCGCAGTAATCATGCGGATAAATTGCTATCACAGCCTGATTCTATTTTTATTCATCGGCAGACGACGGCGCAGGCGGTGCGGTTTTCGACAGTCGAGCTGGCTGAGCTGGAAAGTGCTATGTCAAAGGCCGCAGATCAAGCGGTCGGGCTAGAACTAAACTGGTTTAATAACTTGGTTGAATTGGTCATTGCAGAGCAAGATCATATTCTAAAGGCAGCTCATGCCGCAGCCCAGCTTGATGTCGCAGCAGCCATGGCAAGACTAGCCGAAACATGGCGCTATTGCCGGCCAGAAATGCGTGATGATATTAGCCTTAATATTATTGATGGGCGGCATCCTGTGGTTGAGCAGATGCTTGCCACGGCTCAAGAGCATCCGTTTGTGGTTAATTCGTGCCAATTTACGGCTGAGGATCGGGTTTGGCTCTTAACAGGCCCTAATATGGCAGGTAAATCAACCTTCCTTCGGCAAAATGCGCTGATTACTATTATGGCACAGGCGGGATTTTATGTGCCTGCCAGCCAAGCCATTATTGGCATGGCTGACCGCGTATTTTGCCGTGTTGGGGCATCAGATGATCTGGCATCAGGGCGATCGACATTCATGGTTGAGATGGTCGAAACCGCCGCTATTTTGAACCGTTCCAGTGATCGCTCGCTGGTCATATTGGATGAGATCGGACGTGGCACGGCGACTTATGACGGGTTGTCGCTGGCTTGGGCGGTTGTCGAACATCTGCATGACGTGGTTGGGGCGAGGGTGTTATTCGCCACTCATTATCATGAATTATCAGCATTAGAGGAACGCTTGGGGTGTTTAAGTTGTCATGCGATGCGGGTGCGCGAGTGGCAGGGTGACATTGTTTTCTTGCATGAAGTTGGTGCTGGTGCGGCTGATCGGTCTTATGGTATTCATGTAGCGCGTCTGGCTGGTGTTCCGGCACCTGTTATCTCCCGTGCTGAGGCTGTTTTGGCAACTTTAGATGAGTCAAAATCCACTGATAGCTTGATGGAAAACCTGCCGCTTTTTGATCCTGGCACGGCGTTATCAGCGCCTCCAAAAGTCAGCATGGTAGAACAACAGCTAAAAGATATCAGCCCTGACCATTTATCGCCGAAGCAAGCGCTTGAGCATCTTTATGCGCTAAGAGCCATGCTCAATAATGATGATGACGGCTGATCATAGACAGCCTCTATGGATGCGCTATAATTGGGTTAGAAGCAAATAATCAAAAAATAAGGTGTGATGGCTGATGGCAGCAGACCAAACAACAGAGCAGACGACATTGCCGAGCTGGATGCTGGCCTTTCAGCCAATGACCTATGCGCGGGATGCGAGTGAGATTGACGATGTTCTGAAAACCCTTGATCGGATCAAAGCCGACAATATGGTGAGTTTTGATCAGCCATTTGATCAGCGGGCGGCGCTATTACCTGTTCTTAAAACGATGCTTGAGACAGGGCGCATGGCATTGAAAACAGCCTTTATGGCAAACAATGATGGTGCTGCTTATGTTGGCGCCCATTCTATCCTGATGGATCATATGATCCGGCTTATTCATGATAGTGTTAGCCATAGCAAATGGCCTGATGCTAGAGCTGATCAATTGCCTAAATTGGCACTTCTGGCGACAGGCGGTTATGGCCGTGGTGAATTATCCCCTCATTCTGATATTGATCTTTTGTTTCTGACAGATGTGAAACCTGACGCCAAACATGTTGAGGTCATTGAGTTTATGCTTTATCTGCTTTGGGACTTAGGGCTTGATATTGGTCATGCCAGCCGCAGCGTTCGGCAAGCGATCCATGCTGCTAAAGATGATCTGACCATCCGAACCGCCTTGCTTGAAGCTCGGCATTTAGCAGGTGACGCTAGCCTGACTGAAAAATTACTGAACCAGTTTCATCAAGATATTTCCGCCGATACAGCAAAACATTTTATCGCGGCAAAGCTTGAAGAACGTGATGCTCGTCATCGCCGTGGTGACGCGCGACGTTATATGCTTGAGCCGAATATAAAAGAAGGCAAAGGCGGGCTTCGTGATTTGCATACATTGTTCTGGATATCACGTTACGGGTTTGAGGTTAATAGCGTCTTTGAGCTGGTTAACCGCAAGGTGCTTACGCATAGCGAGGCGCGATCATTTTCTAACGCTCAGCGATTTTTATGGACGTTACGCTGTCACATGCATTTTCGGACTAATCGCGAAGATGACAGGCTGAGTTTTGATGTTCAGATGGATATTGCGCCATTGCTTGGATATCGTGATAGAGCTGATAGTAAAGGCGTTGAGCGGTTTATGCGGCGATACTTTCTGACGGCAACAACGGTAGGTAGCCTGACGCGAATATTTTGTGCTGCGATCGCTGATGATTTCAAGAAAACGACGCGAACCTTTCGTGACAGCCTGCAATGGATCAGATTACCGAAGCCATTTATGATAAAAACAGGGCGCATTGCGCTTGAGGACAGAGCGCGCTTTTCAGATTGGCAAATGGCCATGATAGATATATTTCGTCTTGCTCTTGATAATGGATATGACATTCATCCGCAAACCTTGCGCCAGATCACCCGCAATCTCAATTTAGTGGATGATGATTTCAGGCTCGATATAGCCAATAATGCCAGCTTTGTTGCTATTCTCACGCATAAGAAAAGCCCTGAGCGCGTGCTTCGCTTAATGAATGAAGTCGGCATTTTAGGCAAGTTTTTGCCAGACTTTGACCGTATCGTTGCCATGATGCAATACGATATGTATCACAGCTATACGGTTGATGAGCATACGATTTTCGCCATGGGCATTTTGCATCAAATTGAAACAGGCGATTTGCGAGATATTGCTCCGGTCGCCAGTCATGCGGTGAAAGAAATCGACGGCCGTGATGAGTTACATATAGCGCTTTTGCTGCATGATATTGCTAAGGGTCGCGGCGGCGATCATTCCATCCTTGGAGCGGAGGTCGCAAGGCAAGTCTGCCCGCGGCTAGGGTTAAGCGCGGCGGCAACGGAAACGATCGCATGGCTAGTCAGGAACCATCTATTGATGAGCGAAACAGCTTTTCGTTATGATCTCAATGATCCCGCAACGATCACGCATTTTGTCAATGCTGTGCAGTCACCTGAACGGCTTAACCTATTGCTTGTGCTGACGGTAGCGGATATTCGGGCTGTCGGCCCTAATGTCTGGAATGGCTGGAAAGCGGCGCTGATGCGTGATCTCTATCATCGGGCAATGGCTGTATTGCTAGGCGCAGAAGCGAGCGCAGTAGCAGAGCATATGGCAGGCGCTAATCATGAAGAATTGGCGACCGCCTTAGCCAGGCAAGATCAATGGTGGGATGCTAAAACTACCCAGCATCATATTGATATGTTCTATCCAAATTACTGGACGAGCTTTGATTTAGAGTCTTATATTCGGCATGCCGATATGTGTCGTCAGTTTGAACAAGGGGACGAGCTGGTGGGCATTAGCATGACCCCGGATGAAGCGAGAAACGCAACGGAAATTGCTATCATTACGGCGGATGATGTTGGCTTATTTTCACGGATTGCCGGTGGTGTGGCGGCAAGTGGGGCAAACATTGTCGATGCTCGTGTGACGACACGAAAAGACGGGCTAACACTGGATGTATTATGGGTGCAGGATCAGGATAAACAGGCGATTACCGAAAAAGCCAGGCTTAATAAATTGAAAACAGCGCTTAAAAAAGCCATGACAGGACAGTTGGATATTAATAGCGCCATGGAAACGCGCTGGCGGCAAACGCCAACACGGATCAGACGTATTTCGGCGCCTGCGCGGGTGCTTATCAATAACCATATTAGCTCGACGCATAGCATCCTGGAAATTAATGGCAAAGATGCGCCTGGGCTTTTATATCGGATCACCCATGTGCTGGCTGGTCTGGGGATACAGATTCAACTGGCTAGTGTCTCCACCTATGGTGATCGGGTGGTTGATGTGTTTTATGTGAAAGACAGCTTTGGGCTCAAAATTGAGAGCCAAAACCGGATTGATACTATTCGTAACACCTTGTTGAAAGTGCTTGAGGATAGTGATCCCGCTAATCAGGTTGCGGCATGACATCGGCACCGCAAAGACTGTTATCAATCTTCAGCAAGATTAGTGTCTTTACCGCATTAAGCCGCATATTTGGCTTCACCCGCGATATTGTTCTGGCGATTGTGCTAGGTCTTGGCCCGGTATCAGACGCATTTTTTGTGGCCTTCAAATTACCTAACCTGTTTCGCCGCCTAACCGCAGAAGGCGCCATGGCGAGTGCCTTTGTGCCAAGTTATACGGGCGTTGAGCAAAAATATGGGATAAGGCAAGCCATGCGAATGGCAGGTGAGGTGCAGTCGCTATTGGTGCTGATCCTGATCGTGATCGTGATTATATTTGAACTATTTATGCCAGTGGTGATCACGCTGATTGCGCCGGGATTTTCCTATGGTGATGATGTCAGCCGAATGGCTAACGCAGTTCAGTTAGCGCGCCTGACGATGCCGTATCTGCCTTTAATCTCACTGCTTGCCCTATGGATCAGCATTGGCAATATTTATAGCCGCTTCTCACTAGGCGCCAGCGTGCCGGTGATAATGAATGCCGTGATGATTGCTGGCGCGGTGCTGGCGTGGTGGCTGTGGCCAGACTTATCAAGCACCGCTGATAGTTTTGATAGAGCGCTGATTGTTGCCATGGCGGTAACCACGGGCGGTATCATAAAGCTGATCGTCATTGGCACTATGCTTGTCCGGATCAGACGCATGCCGCCGCTTCACCTGCCTGGATTAAGCCCTGATAGCCGCGCTTTATGGCGGCGCTTTTTCCCGGCGGCGTTAGGGGCGGCAGGAACTCAGATCAATTTGCTAATTGATACTATTCTCGCCTCATTATTGGCGGTGGGGTCAATATCACAGCTTTATTTTGCTGATCGGATCGCGCAATTACCGCTTGGTGTCGTGGGGATTGCGCTTGGCGTGGCGCTATTGCCGACTTTGTCGCGGCTTGAGCAGGTTGATGAGGTCGATATCCCGGCTGTCCGCGCGGTCATTCATCGCGGTGTGATCATTGGTATGCTGGCCGGACTTCCTGCTATGGCTGGGGTATTGGTAATTGCTGATGCGCTAATCCTTGGATTATTTGGTTATGGTGCCTTTGATCTCACCATGGTTGCGCCGACCGCATTGGTGCTGATGGCATATGGGGTTGGTATTCCAGCCTTTATTCTGGTCAAGACGTTGCAGCCTGCTTTTTATGCGGCGGGGGATACTAAAACACCAATGTGGATAACCATTATATCTGTTGTCATCAATGTTGGGCTTAGCCTTATCCTGATGCGTATTTTCGCGGCGGCTGGCCTCGCTCTTGCAACCTCAATCAGCCTATGGTGTTCGGCCATGATCTTAACGGTGATATTGGTGATGCGGCGGCGGCTTGATAGCTCTGTTTTATGGCCACTCATAAAAATCATGCTGGCGGCCATGATAATGGCTGGGTTGGTTTATGGACTGAAACAGCATCTGCCTGCTATGCTTGCATGGCAATCGCTGGCTATATTAATGCTGGCTAGCATCATGATTTATGCCCCATTAGTCATGCTGACAGGGATATGGCGTAGCCTTAAGGCTTGACCAGGGCCGCGGCTTGGCATAACAGAACACAAGATTAGGGATTATGAACAGGATAACATTATGAACAGAATATTTTCTGGTATCCAGCCGACAGGAAACTTGCATCTTGGCAATTATTTGGGGGCGATTCGCAATTGGGTTGATCTCCAGCATCAGTTTGAGTCTATTTATTGTGTTGTTGATCTGCATGCTATCACTGTTCAGCAAGACCCTGCTGCCCTTCATCAAGCAACGATTGAGGTTGCCGCCAGTCTGCTAGCATCTGGAATTGATCCCAAGCAGGCGATTATTTTTAATCAGAGCCGAGTGCCACAACATGCAGAACTCGCGTGGATATTTAATTGTATTGCCCGTCTTGGGTGGTTAAATCGGATGACTCAATTTAAGGAAAAGGCAGGCAAGAATCGTGAAAATGCAAGCGTTGGATTATTTGCTTATCCGGCGTTAATGGCGGCAGATATTCTGGCTTATAAAGCAACGCACGTTCCTGTTGGTGAAGATCAGAAACAGCATCTGGAGCTAACCCGTGATATTGCTGGCGCCTTTAATGCCATGGTTGAGGAGGAGTTTTTCCCACTTCCTGAGCCGCAAATCTTAGGTGAAGCCACTCGCGTCATGAGCTTGCGTGACGGCACATCAAAGATGAGCAAGTCAGATGCGTCTGATTTCTCGCGCATTAATATGAATGATGACGCGGATACTATTGTTCAGAAAATCCGCAAAGCCAAAACCGATCCTGACGTGTTGCCAGAAACAGCAGAAGCGTTAGACGCGCGTCCTGAGGCGAGAAACCTGGTGACTATTTACGCGGCACTGGCAGGGACTGATATCAATGCTGTTCTGGCAGAATATGCAGGCCAAGGCTTTGGTCAGTTCAAACCTGCATTAGCTGATTTGGCGGTGGCAAAACTAGAGCCGGTGACCAAAGCTATGCGGCATTACCTTGATGATAAATCGGAAGTGATTAAAGTGCTTGATGAAGGGGCTAAACGCGCCCATGCTATTGCCAAGCCTATTATGTCTGATATCAGAAAGCGGCTTGGGTTTTTTGGTGATAGCCTTGGTTAATCCATTTAACGTCCCTAATTTAGCCGCATTTTGATGTAACCTTGGTTTTAAGTTAAGCCTTGCAACTTAAGCCTTGTAAGTTAAGCCTTGTAACTTAGGATAGGGTGTCTTATATCAACGGAAACGGAGCTAATCGTATGTTTATTCAGACAGAAGATACACCAAACCCGTCGACGCTGAAATTCATTCCGGGTCAAACTGTTATGGTAACGGGAACCGTCCAATACGCGTCTATTGATGAGGCATCTTCATCTCCATTGGCACGGCGATTATTTGCCGTTGATGGCATTACACAAATCTTTTTTGGCACGGATTTTATGTCTGTTACCAAGGCAGAAAACCATGACTGGTTTACCATTAAGCCGGGCGTGCTAGCCGCTATTATGGAACATTATGCCAGCGGTATGCCAGTGATTGAGGGTGATGCCTCAACACAATCTGATGACTCCAGCGAAGAAGACGATGATGAAGTCGTCGCACAGATTAAGCATTTGCTGGATACACGTGTTCGGCCTGCCGTTGCCATGGATGGCGGCGATATTGTCTTCAAGTCATTTGAAAATGGTGTTGTGACACTTTTCATGCGTGGGGCTTGCCAAGGTTGCCCTAGCTCTACGGCGACATTGAAGATGGGTATTGAAAATATGTTGCGCCACTACATCCCGGACGTGCAAGAAGTCTGCGCGGATAATGGCTAATTCTAAACAGTAAGGAAATCAGTTTTGGAAACCAAATCGGAACATAATAAAACTCCGGTTTATTTCTGGTTTTTAGTCATCATTCTGATGCTAATTGCTATTCAGGTTGTTATGGTGACAGCCTATGGGATTAAGCATGTTAAGATCAAGGCTGGATTTTATGAGCCGTTCCCGGTTTTTGAAACGACGGCTAATGATGCGCTAAGAGAACGTCTGTTATGGCTGGAAAATCAACTTGCCCCCCCACCGCTTTTGGTGTGGTCGACCAAGCCGCCACCATTGCTGGAGTTTCGGGAATTAGCTGAAGGCGAGATTGATGCTGATCAGTCAGAGCCGGCGGCAGATGACAGTCAGATTGACAGCTTTGATATCATAGATACGCCTAGCCAGATAGAGACGCCTAGCCAGTCGGCTTCTGCTAGCGCGCCATCGACAGATTTAACAACTTCCGCCAATGTATCAGGACAAGTGATTGAAGTGACAGCATTTTATGTTCGTCAATTACCTGATTTGCGGACGGTCAAGGTTGATGAGCGCAAAACTATATTTATCAGCTCGGTCTTACCGCATATTTTACGCGCCAACCAAGAGCTGTTAGAACGCCGCCGCCGCATTAAGGTTGATTATAGCAATGGCAGCGAAGATAGAATCAGAAAATGGGCAGAACTTTATGGGATTGATGGTGTTAACAATCTGGATGTAGATCAGCTTTTTGATGAATTGATGTTGCGTGTTGATGCTATTCCGGTGCCTTTAGCGCTCGCCCAGGCGATTATCGAAAGCGGTTGGGGAACGTCTCGATTTGCGCGTCAAGGAAATGCTCTTTATGGTGAATGGGCATGGTCAGAAAGCAAAGGCATTAAACCATTATCGCCATCAAATGATCGTGCTGTTGTCCGATCTTTTTCCTCTATCTTTGATTCGGTCAGAAGCTATATGCATAATCTGAATACCCATGATGCTTATCAAAACTTGCGTCAAAAACGCCGTCAGCACCGTGAAGGTTTTCCGCATATCCTGGCCCAGCAATTAATCCCAACCTTGGATAAATATGCAGAAGATGGCGATCTTTATATCCGCAAATTACACAATATTGTTCAGACTAATAATCTCTATATATACAGCAATGCCGTATTGGCGGATGCCAATTAATTGAGAACAAACTGTCGGCTATACCATCTGAACCGGCCGGTATCCTGACCATTTTCTACAACTGGCATCGTGCAATTAATGCGGCTGCGATAGTTTGAAAACGGCCTTGGCAGGCGGACTTCTATGCGGCGGTCTAGCTGGATGACGTCAACTCTGCCCATGCCTGATGCGAAACAGATTAACCGGCTTAATGGCTCAATGCCTTCCGCCACAGTAAAGCCTAAATAAGGTGGGTTATTGCTAAGCACCATATCACCATTGGTCATATCGGAAATTGGCAGCGCCCTGGCTTCAACAGCTAATGTCAGGCGACTGACATCACCATAGTTTTCATTAAAGGCGAAACGCGGCCATTCAAACGCATCAATACTAGCATGGGCAACACCTGAAGCCTGACCAAACGCCGCCTCAAACCCTGAGGCTTTGATGATATCACGGACTTCTGGGCTGTATTCGCCATAAGGATAGGCAAACAGGAGTGGTCTCTCCCCCAGCTCCTCATAAAAGCGCGTATTTGAGGTTTTAATCTCTTGCCGCGTTTGATCAGCAGATAGCCGATGCATATGCGGATGGGTATGCGACTGTGAGCCAATCTCAACGCCTGCGGCTTGCATTTCTCTAATTTGATCCCAAGACGCATAGCCGTTAAGCCCTCGATCAATAGACTGCGTTGCAACGAAGATCGTAAACGGATAATCATAGGCTTGAAGCCGTGGAAACGCCTCAGTATAAACGGACGTAAACGCATCATCAATGGTGATGGCGAGGGCTTTATCTGGCANTGTCTCACCTGATTTAAGCTTAGATACAATCTCAGACAGTGGCAAAACTGTCCAGCCTTCGTCACGGATAGTTTGTAAATGNGCGTCAAATACATCAAGCTGGATATTGGTTGATGGCAGATTGCTCTCACCAAAACGGTGATACATGATTATTGTGGCATCATCGCTGGCAAATGATGGCATAACGACGAGCAAAACCGCTATCACTGTAAAAAGCGGTTTCNTCACGGCTTGCCAGAATAGCCCTCGCCAGAATTGCCCCTGATAGAATAGCCCTTGCCNAAATAGCCAATGCAGGGTGAATAATTTATTAGTCAATTTAGGAGTTTGGTTAAACATACTCTATATTTATCATGAATACAGTTTTATNAAAAGTGAATATAAAAAATGAGTAGTGGATATATGAAGGTCTTATCGATAGAAGCAAGTGGAGCCTCGGCATCGGTAGCGCTAATCGNTGCATCTGGCGTTTTAGCCATGATNAGCCGGACAGATCGGCATGGTCACGCCGCCTGGATTACCGATATGGTTGATGATCTCATGCNGCAAACAGAAACCGCCTTTGATGCCATCACCCATATTGCGGCAGGTGTTGGGCCGGGGTCATTTACTGGTATTCGTGTTGGGCTNGCAGCAGCGCAAGGCTATGGCATTGCTTTAGNCAGGCCTGTCTTGGGGCTATCGTCGCTTGAGGCGCTGGGCTGGTCTATGCTGCCCTCTATGGATGATCATAACAGTCAGGTTCTNGCCCTTACAGATACCCGGCGCGGGCATATTTTTGGCCAATGCTTTGATCATGATAAGGCAATCAGTGATGTTATTGATCTGGATATGGGCGGGCTTGCCGCCTCTATTGTGTCCTATCACGCAGAAGTGCCGTTTACTGGTCTTTATATAAAGGGCTATTGTGCCGATGAAGTGGCAAAACATCTAAGCCAAGCCGCGCTTCCGGTTATGGCGTCTGATGAGGGTGATGTTGATGCNTCTATNATTGGTAACATGGCATTTTCACGCTTGGCCGCTGGNATGACGGCGGCGGATTATCCGCCTACGCCGCGCTATCATTCGGCGCCATTGCTTGGGGCAGCCAAGAAGGACCGCTAAATGGATATCGCCACCCGCCGCATGACAGCGGATGATCTGAACGCGTTGAAGGGTATAGATGCCGCCCCAACACTTAACAGCACTGCTGACAGAACAGCCGACCGTATTGAAGGCTTAGCCAGCTTCCTTGGGCAAAAGGCCGGGGCTGGACTTGTTGCTTATGCGCTGGCAACTGATGCTATGCCAGAGCTACTATTGGGATATATTATTGGGTTTTCGGTAAATCAAGATGCCGAAATTATTGATCTGGTGGTTCGGTCTGATTATCGGCGGCAAGGCATTGGGCGGCAGCTCATTAAAGGCTTTTGTGATGCGTTTGGTGATCACGTCACATATCTTGAGGTGGCGCGTAAGAATCGCCCAGCCTATCAGCTTTATTTGAACATGGGATTTGTTGAATATGGCAACAGAAAAGCCTATTATCAAACAGCCAATGGCAGGGATGATGCCATTTTGATGCGAAAATACGGCAGTATATCACCAGACATAAAGCTCAAGTCATAAAGCCCAAGATATAGCTCAAGATATAGAAAATTCAGATACATCGCTTATATCTTAAATACAGCCATGTTCTTGACAGATATAAACGCCATGATATTGGTAAACCAGAATTGTAACGACCATAAATTGTAACAAATTGACCTGACGCATGAGACGTAAAGCATTTGATTGGAAATATTGGATAAAGCATGGCTAAAAAACTCTATATCAAGACATATGGGTGTCAGATGAATGTCTATGATTCGGCCCGTATGGCGGATACTTTGGCGCCACTTGGCTATGTTGAAACCGATATGGTTGATGATGCCGATATGGTGGTGATTAATACATGCCATATTCGCGAAAAAGCATCAGAAAAGGTGTTTTCAGAGTTAGGCCGTCTGCGGCGGATGAAAGANACGCGCAAATCTGACCAGGATAAAGACCTGTCTATCGCTGTTGCGGGATGTGTCGCGCAAGCCGAGGGCGAAGAAATTGCGCGCCGGGCGCCTTGGGTTGATGTGATTGTCGGCCCCCAAGCCTATCATACCTTGCCCGAATTGGTCAGCAAGCTNGACCCGTCATCGCGCCATGCCGTNATGAATACGGATTTTCCAGTTGAGGATAAGTTTGATTTTCTTCCCGAAGAACATACGCCACGCGGTCCGGCGGCGTTTCTCTCGGTTCAGGAAGGCTGTGATAAGTTTTGCACATTTTGTGTTGTTCCCTACACCCGAGGGGCGGAGTTTTCGCGCCCGGTTAAAAGCATCATGGATGAGGCTAAACGGCTTATTGCGTCAGGCACGGTAGAGCTGTCATTGCTTGGTCAGAATGTCAATGCGTGGCATGGTGAGGCCGAAGATGGCTCAACCTGGAACTTTGGCCGCTTGCTTTATGCCTTGGCAGAATTGGATGGGCTTAAACGCTTACGCTATACCACCTCACATCCGTTAGATATGCATGATACGCTGTATGAAGCGCATGCCAATATTCCACAACTAATGCCATATTTGCATCTGCCGGTGCAATCAGGGTCTAATCGCATATTATCTGCGATGAACCGCCGTCATGATAGAGACACCTATTTTCGGATTATTGATCGCTTGCGCGATGGTCGCCCTGATCTTGCCTTGAGTGGTGATTTTATTGTTGGCTTTCCCGGCGAAACTGATCGCGATTTTGCAGATACGCTTAATCTGATTAATTCGGTTAATTATGCCTCGGCCTATTCGTTCAAATACAGCCCTCGCCCTGGCACGCCTGCGGCAAATGAAGACATGCAGGTCGATGAGGCGGTTAAATCAGAACGTCTGGCTGGATTGCAGCAAGTGCTTGCCGCTCAGCAACGCGCCTTTAATCATTCAAAATTGGATCAGGTGATGGATGTGTTGATTGAGCGCCCGGCTAGTCGGGCTGGCCAGAAAGCTGGACGCTCGCCATGGATGCAGGCGGTTCATTTTAACGAAAACGCAGGTGCGATTGGTGATATTATTCCCCTCAAAATTGTCTCAGCAACGCAAAACAGTCTTGCTGGACAGCCTATTCTATCAGTATAATCATTCATGACCCAAAAAGTAGGAAACGCATAGCGTGAAGCCAAAACCAGATTTACCTAATTCGATCACTATTGAGTTTGATGATAATCATGTGCTTCCCCTGCTTTATGGCCATCACAACAGCAATTTGGCGCATATTGAAAAAACACTTGATGTCAGGCTCGACTCATTTGGTAACATCATCCAAATTTCAGGCACAAAAGATAATGCCATTATGGCCAAAACTGCTCTCGAAGCTATTTATAAACGTATATCGAATACCAAGGGTCAATCAGAAGAGGCACCAAAAGGCATGATTGATGATGCATTAAGGTGGGCGAAAAGCCAATCGCCAGACGCGATTAGCCGATTTGCTGAAAATTCCAGCGCCATAGCAACCTGGAAAAAAACCATCTCAGCGAAAAGTAAAATGCAACAAGACTATCTTGATGCTATTACCAAAAATGATGTGGTGTTTGGCATTGGTCCTGCGGGTACTGGCAAAACCTATCTGGCGGTGGCGCGCGCCGTTGATGCCTTAAAATCTGGCCAGGTTGAGCGCATTATATTATCACGTCCGGCGGTTGAGGCTGGTGAAAGGCTAGGCTTTTTGCCCGGTGATATGAAAGAAAAGGTAGACCCATATTTGCGCCCATTATATGACGCGATTTATGACATGATGCCGCCTGATAAAATGGATCGTATGATGGCGGCCGGGCAGATTGAAATTGCTCCATTGGCGTTCATGCGGGGGCGGACATTGGCGCAATCCTTTGTTATCATCGACGAAGCGCAGAACACGACTGCGGTTCAGATGAAGATGGTATTGACGCGGATCGGCGATGACTCCAAGATGGTAATTACAGGTGATCTGGGTCAGATTGATCTGCCATCAGGGCAAACCTCCGGTCTTGCTGATGCGGTATCCCTGCTTGATGGAGTAAAAGGGATTGATATTACAACATTTACTGGCGAAGATGTGGTAAGACACCCTGTTGTCGCCCGAATACTGAAAGCGTATGATAAAAGAGATAATAAGACATAGGCATGACCAAAGATGACTGATGCAGCCGCGAGGCAGCCCACATCCGTGACCGAAGATGATGATGCTGATAGTATCGAGATCGCTATAACCGAACAGGTTGTCGCAACGATATTGATCAAAGACCCGTCTTGGCACGAGATTCTAAACAAAACAGATCAAGCACGGCTATCGCTGGTGATGAAAGAAGCCTTGCAGATGGCTGATTATAATGTGCAGCCGATTGCCGCCTCGCCTATTATACCCCAGCCTATTATGCCGGCTACCATGCCGGCTTCATTTTCGATTATGCTCACCGATAATCGCCAGATGGCCATGTTTAATCAGCAATTCCGCCAGAAAGAGCTAGCCACCAATGTCTTGTCTTTCCCTGATGAGGAGGATGATCAGTATCTTGGTGATATCGCAATAGGTTATGCGATCACCAAAGCCGAGGCAGAGGCCGAAGGCAAGCGGGCAGATGATCATTTTCTGCATTTGCTTGTCCATGGCATCTTGCATCTTTTGGGGTATGATCACCTCAATGATGATGATGCTAATGTTATGGAAGCTGAAGAAGCCCGGATTCTAGCGGTTATCGGTATTGCTGATCCTTATCAATCTCTTGGTGGGGTTTAGCTATGACAACGTCAGCAGGATCAAAAATGGGGTTTTGGAAAAAAATAAAATATGGATTGAAGAAGCTCATTCCCGGAAACTCCTCGCCCTTAGCGCGTGAGGAAATTGCCGAACTTCTGGAAGAATCGTTTCGTGAGACGGTGCATTTTGATAGCCATGAAAGCACCTTGCTGCAAAATATGCTGGGCTTGCGCGATATCACGGCGGTTGATGTCATGGTGCCGCGGGCTGATATATTTTATGTTGATCAATCTGATAGTATGGAACAGATCATTGAAAAAATAACTGGTGCTGGCCATTCTCGTGTGCCAGTCGTCAATGAAAATCTTGATCAGGTTGAAGGTATTTTGCATATCAAAGACCTGTTGCGAATGATGCAGGCGAATGAGAAGGTGGATATCACCGCACATCTGCGGCAACCGATCTTTATCTCGCCGACGATGCGGTTACTGGATTTATTGCAGGAAATGCGGATACGCCGCCTACATCTGGCCTTGGTCGTCGATGAATATGGCGGAACAGATGGCTTGATCACGATTGAGAACCTGGTCGAGGAGATCATTGGTGAGATCAATGACGAACATGATGAGGACACCACGCCATTATTTGATATTGCCAGTGATGGAACTGCGATGGCTGATGCGCGGCTCGAAATTGAGCGGCTGGAAACGGTCACTGGCTCATTGCTTGATGAAGATAATCAGGATGAAATTGATACTGTTGGTGGATTGGTTATCTCACTTGCTGGCCGCGTGCCTGGCCGGGGTGAAATTATCAGGCACCCGTCGGGGCTTGAGTTTGAAATCATTGAAAGTGACCCACGCCATGTGTCGATGATTAAGATCCGTCGTTTAATCAAATCGTCTCAGAAATCAATCTCATGATAAAGCACTGGCCGGCATTAGCGGTGCCATTAGCCGGTATGCTGGCAAGCTTCGCCCTGCCTCCTATGCATATTCTGCCATTGGTATTTGCTCTTGCCTATCCGATGGCACGACTGCTGGCTTGCTCGACCATACGCTCCGCTTTCTGGGTCGGTTGGGGATGTGGGTTAGGCTGGTTTATCGTCTCATTATACTGGATCAGCAACGCCATGATGACAGGCGGCGCAGAGTTTTATTGGATGATCCCATTTGCGATGCTTTGCCTGCCCTCTGTTTTGGCGATATTTTGGGGCGTTGCGTTTGCTCTCGCCTGGTGCTCTGGCACATCTCCAACAATCAGATGGGCGGCATTAATCGCATGGGTGATGATTGCCGAATATGTGCGCGCTTTCCTCTTTACCGGGTTTCCGTGGCAATCCCCTGGAATGGTGTTTGCCATCGCCCCATTAGGGTTTGATCTGGCATCGGTGATTGGGGTGTTTGGCTGCGGCGTTGTCATGATAATGGTAGCGGGACTACCGCTTGCTTGGCGCCTTGATAAAGGCTTTGGCAAAGTCATATCAGCTATGCTGGCAGGCGTGGTTGTGGTTGCCGCTATTGCCGCCCAGCGGCCAGCGGTTGATCATGCCGCATCAGGGCTTACCGTGCGGATGGTTCAGCCCGCAATCCAGCAGCAGAATAAATGGAAGTATGAGCTAAGGGATCAGCATCTCAAAGCGCATCTGGACCAAAGCCAGGCTGTTGGCAGCAATCAATCATCGGCAAGTCCTGACGTAATTATCTGGGGTGAGGTCAGTTATGCAGGCTTTCTTGAAAACGATTGGGATAATATCAATGCCCGATTATCAGAAGCAACAGCAGGCGGGTCATGGCTAATCCTTGGCTCATTAAGAAAACAGCATTTAGCCGATCAAGCCAAATATTTTAATAGCATCTTTCTCATTAACCCGGATACGCGCATCAGCGGCATATATGATAAACGCAATTTAGTGCCATGGGGCGAATATGTTCCTTTTCGGGAAATGTTTTCATTCGTTGATAATCTGGCTGGAGGCATAGATTTTTCTGCTGGCACGGGCGCGTGGATGCAAAAGCTTGAACGCTCAGATGGACAGATTGTCCATATTGCCCCGTTAATCTGTTATGAAGTTATCTTTCCGGTTAGCACACGCAAGGCCGCGGCAGGTGCTGATATGATGGTTAACCTGACCAATGATGCGTGGTTTGGCGATAGTCTGGGGCCTAGGCAGCATCTAGCGATGGCGCAAATGCGGTCTGCCGAACTAGGGTTGCCTATGGTAAGGGTAGCAACAACCGGCATTTCCGCCGCCATAGATGCTTATGGCAGGATCACATCGCCCATCATCATATTGCCGATAATGTGTACTGTCTTATACCGCTTTCATGACGCG
>NZIT01000075.1 GCA_002691725.1 SAR116 cluster bacterium
TTTCTGGGGCCTTAACGCAGGCGTCATTTCGCGCTGGGTTGGTGGCGTCTACGTTGACCGAGCGGTTGTTGGTCAAGAAGGTGCGACGGAGCCCTTTATTCCGGTTGAGCGAGACCGGCAGAAAGAGGCCATGGCAACGCTCGCGGAGCAACTGTTCGGTCCCGATGCGTTTGACGTTGATGGCGGGCTATGGCGTCAGGCAGCGCCTGAGCGACGTGGGTTTGAGCACGGCGGGACAACCGAGGACCCTAAAGTTCACCGCGCTGTTCTATCGGCCCAGCAGCGAGTCCTTGATCACTTGCTCCATCCAACGGTGCTTAAACGAATCACAGACACCGAACTTTACGGAAATGAGTATCCTTTGGTCGAAGTCTTCGAAGATCTGACGGACGCGGTATTCGAGGCGGATGCAAAAGGCAGCGTTAACAGCTTCCGGCGCAATCTGCAGGCAGAGTACGTCGACCGGCTAGCCATGATTGCGGGCGAAAAGGGTACGGCTAACTATCACAGCACAGCGCAGGCACTCGCCGTTCTGACACTATCAGAACTCCGCGATCAGTTAGCGAGTAAGCGCCGAGGCGATCGAGTCTCTCAAGCGCATGCCAAGTTGTTGGTCATGAATATCGATCGTGCACTGGACGACGACTAAGTTTGGAGCGACTGGCTTGATGGAACTTAGAAGGGGCTGAACACAGCCCCTTTTTTCATCCAAGTTTTTCTCGATTCGTCGTCGCAATGTAGTGACTGTGTCACAAACACTATCTAACCTCGGTCAGCGCAATAAATACTGTCATGTTAGGAATTTCTCTAGTGTCAAACCCCATTAATGACCTCGTCAGAAAGAAAGGTTGGTGCGTTGCTGATGGCGCCACGGGCTCCAATTTTTTTGGTCGCGGACTAGAGGCTGGGTACCCACCCGAATTGTGGTGCGTCGAGCGTCCTGGGGAAGTGCTGTGGCTGCATGGCGAATTTTTGAAAGCAGGCGCGGACCTTATATTGACCAACAGCTTTGGTGCGAATGCGCCAAGGCTCAAGTTACATAAAAGCCAAGATCGCGTTCATGAGATCAACAGGGCAGCTGCAGAACTTGCGCGCAAGGCTGTGCGTCGATTTGCGGACTCGTCGGGTCATGAGGGGATTGTTGCTGGCTCGATGGGACCGACAGGCGAGTTCTTCGCGCCCATGGGCGACCTTACCTATGAACAGGCGGTCAGCTGCTTTTCTGAACAGGCTCATGCATTAGCAGAGGGCGGAGTTGACGTTCTCTGGATTGAGACCATGTCCGCGAAGGAAGAGGTCGCGGCAGCCGCCGAAGCAGCGAAGACCACTGGCTTACCTGTCGCAGCAACGCTCACGTTTGATACGGCGCGGCGTTCCATGATGGGTGTGACTCCAAGGGAGTACGCAGTGTTCGCCCGTGAGATAGGCTTGGATCTAATAGGGTCAAATTGCGGTATTGGCCCTGCGGAGCTCATGGACTCAACCGTCGAGTTGATGAGCGCAGAAGCTGGTCTTCCGATCATTGCAAAGGGAAACTGTGGGATTCCTCAGTACATTGACGGTGAAATTCATTTTCATGGCAGCCCTGAAATGATGGCTGAGTGCGCACTCTATGCTAGAGACGCAGGTGCAACGGTTATTGGTGGATGTTGTGGCACAACGCCTGAGCACCTCGCCGCCATGGTGGACGCGTTGAATTCGACACCACCGCGACCACTGGATTCTAAGTCCATGTCAGAAGCGCTAGGTCCCGCCTGGCCAGATTTGTCTGTGAGTGGTGCTCCGTCGGGTGGGCGTCAAGGTCGGAGGCGCGCGGCCTAACAGTGCGGTTACAGAAGAAATAGGGGCTTACGGCTAGTCGGCCTGAGAGTTGACCTATAAACCGTGCGTTAATTGAGCGTGGACTCGAATCGGTTGGCTTCGCGATTTTTCCGAACCTGCCCTGCTTCAAAGACCTGGCCACTCATGGCGATGTAGACGCCGGGCGCCGCGGTTTGAACGGCGCCAACTGCCATCCCGATATTAAAGACGGCGTCAGTCGTACGAAATCGCGCGGGGGTGAGAGCACCCGTTAATACCACCGTTTTATTTTCGATACCACGCAACGCCGCCGCGGTCTCAGGCATCGTATCGGTGCCATGGGTGATGATGAAATGGCTATGCTCGCTCGCTTCAATATGAGCCCGGATAGTGGCTCGATCCTCATCGGTTATGTCCAAGCTATCTTTCTTCAAGATGGCTGTGACCTCATAGCTGAAGTCTACCAGTGCATCGGTCAGCATCGCCTTGACCTGTGAGTCCCCAACCTCGAACTGGCTGAGCGCATCAAAGTAGATCTTATCGATGGTGCCGCCGGTCGTGATGAATTGGATATGCATGGATGTACGGCCGTTTTTCCGAATTGATGCAGAGCATAATAATAAAGGTAAGGCAGTACGGAGTTTGCGCTAAAAATCACGCTTTTGAACGGTAGCAACCGCAAAAAATATCGCATCAAAGGGTAATTTTTACATTTGTGTGACAGTTTTTTGACAATCTAATGGCGTAGTGGCTTTCTTTCCTTTACATTGCGAGCAAGGTTCTACCCCTCTTTATACAAAAAAAAATCAATCAGGAGCACACTGATATGTTTACGTCACGATACGCGGGCAAGCGTAGACTGCTCTCGTTGGCCACAGCCGTTGCGCTTGTGTCCCCCGGAGTTACCTTGGCCCAAGATGAAGCTGATGAATCGGCGACTACCGAACTCGAAGAGATTGTAGTCACTGGTACTAGACTTCAAAAATCGAGCTTCGAGCAAACAACGCCAAATATTGTTGTTGATGCGGAGTACATCGCCCAGGGTGGTTTTGTTAACACCGCTGATGCCATTAACTCACTACCACTTGTCACACCATCGGGCACTAGCTTGGCCGAGTCGAGCGGCAGTAACGTAGGTCAAACCTTCGCAGACCTCTACGGTCTTGGAAGCCAACGTACGCTGACCCTGATTAACGGTCGTCGTTCGGTGTCTGGTAATGCGCCAACCGCATTTGGTGCATCAGCGGGTTCACAGGTTGACTTGAACACACTCCCAACAGCGTTGATCGACCGTATCGATGTGATTTCAGCGAACGGTGCGCCGATCTACGGTTCAGACGCGATTGCGGGAACCATCAACGTCATCATGAAGAAGGATTTCGAAGGCTTCGAGATTGACATTTCCTCGGGTGTTGCTGAGGCGGAGAGTGATGCATGGGAACACCGTATTGGCGTGACAGCAGGTGCTAACTTTGCTGATGGCCGCGGTAACATCGCTGTTGGTTACGAGTACAACAAAACCGATGCGGTACTTGCTAACGACCGCGAATTCCTTCGCAACTATTACTACGATTTCGAGAGCACAACCTACGATCCGGACGATGCTTCAACGGGTTCTCGTTATTTCTATGCGCCAGGAAGATCTATTCCGATCGTAACGCGCACAGGTATTCCAAGCCCTCCCGGTGGAGCATTGAGCGGAACACCTTTGTATGCATTCGGTCTTAACGTGATTCGTGATGCCAACGGCAACCCCGTTCAGTTTGGCCCTGACGGTCGATTGACTGCGATGAATATTGGTGAGCCAACAGCCAACATTTTGAACTTTGTTGGTGGCGACGGACTATTGCTCCAAGATTACGATTCAATTCGAGCACCGATTGAGCGTCACATGGTCAACATGTTCGCCAACTACGAGATCTCGGATAACTTGCGTGCAAACGCCGAGCTGAACTTCTACAACGGTTCATCGTCTGACCCTAACCGTCAGCCGTTCTATCAGAGNGGTCTNTTCGGTGGTGATTCNGCNACGTTGATNCTNCCNATGGATTANCCNTTCCTGCANCCAGANGACCGTCANGTGNTNCTNGATAACNTNGGCNCCGNTGCGACATCGTTCGGTTTNCACAAGGCGATGGACGACCTNTCTCAGAGCGGNCGAACNGANGGNNCNACCGACATGCTTCGNTTGGTGCTTGGCTTAGAAGGTGAGTTCGAGTTTGGTGGTCGTGACGTNCGCTGGGATGTGTCTTGGAACCGTGGCGAGAGCCGCAGCAAGACCAACAACACGCAGCTTGTTGAAGAGAACTATCGCGAAGCACTTGATTTAGAAGTCAATGGCAGCGGAGAGATTGTCTGCAGCAGCGGTAACTCAGAGTGTGTCCCGCTTAACATCTTCGGTATTGTCACTGATCAGGCTGCTATCGACTACGTGACCCTTCAGGGCTATGAAAACTCTAAGATTACACAGCGAGTCATTACCGCAAACATGGCCACTGATCTCGTGGAGTTGCCTGGTGGTGATTGGCAGATGGCGGTTGGTTACGAAAGCCGAGAGGAAAATGGCGATTACCAGCCCGATTACTTCCTTGCTAATGGTCTTGGCCGTACAGCCGCATTGGAGGCCTTGAACGGCGGTTTTGACACCGAAGAGTTCTACATGGAGACACGTCTCCCTCTGTTGGCTGAGGACTTCCTACCTATCATCTCTGCATTCGACGTGGAAGGTGCTTTCCGTACCGTTGATCACTCCTCTGCGGGTACCGGCGAGGTATTTAACATCGGCCTTCGGCTTGCATTGGACATTCCTCGTTTTGGTAACGTGACGTTCCGTGCCAATGATACCGAGTCGGTTCGTTCACCAGCGATTGCTGAAGCATTCCTGCCACGAGCTGAAACGTTCTCGTTTGCAAGTGACCCTTGCGATGCGCGATTCGTGGACTCGGGCGAAGTTGATGGTCGTCGTGCACAGGTGTGTGCTGAGGAAGCAGCAGCGCTCGGCTTTGGGGGCTACGATCCAGAGACTTTCCAGTCCATCATTGTTAACGCCTCACAGCAGGGCTTCACCGGTGGTAACCCTAACCTGATCAATGAGACCTCTGAGTCACAGTCGATCGGTGTTGTGGTTGAGCCTGAGTTTGTTGAAGGTCTGACGTTCTCGGTCGATATGATCGATGTGTTCCTCGATGATGCCATCGAGACACTCGGTTTGACCTCGATTATGGCTGGTTGTTACGACGGTGGTAACNTGAGCGCACCTGCGTGTGGTCAGTTCTCCCGTGATCCATCAACCTTCCAGGTTAATGATTTCTCGATCGGTTTCGTTAACGCGGGTTACCGAATCTTGAAGGGCTTCCAGTCCGAGCTTGATTACAGCTTCGACTTTGCCGATACCATTCCAGGTCAGTTCCGCCTTCGTGCGAACTTCTTCGATCTGAATGACAGCCGTGTATCAGTAACGGGTGACGATGCGGGTGATACCAAAGGTCTGATTGGTAACTCTTCGCTTCGCGGTAACGTGAACCTGATGTACATGCTCGATAACTGGACGTTCAACTGGCGTACCATGTACCTGAGCGGCGCTACGAAGAGCAAGACTGCGCCTCCACGTACTTACGACATTCCAGAAATCGACGAGTACTACATGCACACACTGTTCGTTCGTTACTCAATGAACGACCAGATGGATGCGTCAATCGCGGTTCGTAACATCACTGACGAAGAAGTGCCTTACGGCATGAACTCCTTCTCAGCCATCGGTGCTTACGATCTGATTGGTACTTACATCCAGGGCACGTTCCAGTACCGCTTCTAAGCGCTACGGAATTGTCTAGAGAACGGGAGCCTCGGCTCCCGTTTTTTTGCCTACGATTTAAGACTTGGTGTTACCTCGACAGAGGAACCCCGACCGAAAACTATTGAAATGGATTACCGCCTCGCCAGCANNCGATCTGTCTCATCCCACAACTGCTCCGCAATGTCCGATGCCACGGCCCACTGCCTAACGCCAGTGAAGTCGTTACTATCGTCCGGCACCACGCGGGAGATATTGCAGTCCTCACAGTAGACGCCACCCATACCGTTAAGGGGCATCGCAGTGGCAGCCCACAGCGATGTGGCACAGCCTTGCGAAGGCGACTTGAAAAGCTTTGCTGCCACGGCAGAGGCGTTCCCATCGGCGTCTGTCCATCCAAACTCGGCCATTTCTGCGTTGCCCAAATGGCGTTGTAGCGGGGTGAAGATGCCCCTAGGATGGACGGCAAAACTGCGTATGCCGCTGTCTTTTTCTCGGCGGTCGAGCTCCACGGCCATCAGGGATTGGGCCGATTTTGCCTGACCGTAGGCCTGCCACTTATCGTAGGGGCGCTCGTCATAATTCATGTCTGAGAAGTCGACGGCCCCCATGCGATGAGCGATGGACGACAGGGTGATCAGACGTGCACCATTGGCTTCGCGCAGGGGATTGATGATCCGTTGTAACAGAGTAAAATGACCCACGTGATTGACGCCTAACTGCCACTCTAGGCCTTGCTGTGTGCGATCCAGTGGGCACGCCATGACACCTGCATTGAAGATAGCGAGATCGATGACGGGGTAAGCACTCGATAAATCCTCTCCATACCGGGCCACCGTTGGTAAGTCCGAGAGGTCCATGAAACCAATATGTTCAGCCGGGATGATCCCATCTAGCGTCTTTATTGCACGATCAACGTCGCGTGAGGGAACGAGAACGGTTGCGCCTGCGTTGGTCAAAGCGCGAACAGTTTCGATGCCTATACCAGAATAGCCACCCGTGACAACGGCAGTTTTGCCCGAGAGGTCGATGTTCTCCATGACTTCAGTTGCCTCAGGCTTTCGGCCGATGCCGGTATCGATNGGAGTTTGCTGGGTGGAGATGCTCATGGACGGTATTTCCAGTATCGAGTGATCTGTTAGTGTGGCGTGGTCACTAGCAGATGGCTACTACGATACCTAGGAATAAAAACAATGGCCTTAGAAACGATATTCAGCTTGTGCAGCGGGCTCGCTATGGTGGGCTGGTTGGGGCTCGTATTTTTGCCCAAGTCGTCCGTCGCTCGAGAGCTATTGCCGAGCGTCATCATTCCGGTTCTTTTGGGTGTGACCTACGCTATCGTATGTTTTCCTTTCGAGGCGAGGCGCCAGCAGAGGGCGGCTTCGACACGCTAGCGGAGGTTAAGGCCCTCTTCAGTGTTGATGCGCTCTTGCTTGCAGTGTGGATTCACTATTTAGCCTTCGATCTCTTCATCGGCGCATGGATCTTCAGAGACAGTCAGACTCACGACTTGCGCCATTGGCTTGTGATTCCCTGCCTGTTCTTTACCCTTATGACGGGCCCGTTTGGACTGCTCACTTATTTGGTATTGAAGAGACTTAGCGGCAAGCCGCTAAGCCCGTTAATAGCTTAGCCAAGTACTTGCGCGGTTAGGTTGTCCGCGATGGCATCGAGGAAACCATGCATATCGACAATGCGCTCCGTCTCGGGCGATGTAGTTTTGCCTTTTAGGTCGCCAGTAATGGTCCCCTGCGCGACCGTTTCGATCAGCGCTGTTTTGAGGCGTGCTGCATAGTCATTGAGCGCGGCATTGTCCTCTCTCGTTGCGAGTTCCTCCAGGGCACTCGCCACAGCGAATATCAGCGCTGACGAGTTAAAGTTTGCCTCTTTACCGTCAGTCTCCAGATAACGCACGTACAAATCGTGTGCCGTGCCGTGAGGTGCTTCAAATAGCTTGGTTCCATCTTTACTGATAATCACCGAGCTAGCCGTCGCAAGACTGCCGCCAAGCGCCGCAGAAATATCAGAGAAGATATCCCCGTCCAGATTTTGCGCCGGATACAGGCCCCACCGAGGCGGATCGCAAATCATTTTGCTCAGCTGTCGAGAGGGTCGCATGATCATGAACGACGGCGGTGGTGTGTCAAGCGCTGCCAGCTCTTTCCTGATCTCGAGAATGATCGAACTGTAGACTTCGTCGTAGTTAACAAACTCGCGCTTTAAGCCGAAGTAGACTTCTTTCTTGTTGAGCGCCGCGTCTTGGAAGACTTGGCTCACCCAGTCCTTGATAGCCTCTCGGTCGTTTGACATAAAGAGGATGGGATCGCCTTCCTCGACATGCCGCGCATGCTTCTCCTCACCGTCGACGATGACCTTGATGACACCTTGCTCGGGTGCGGGTGTGTTGTAACTACCGTATTGGTCGCCACCACCGGCGCTCATGCGGGAAATAGAGACGTGGGCTTTGCGCTCGGGCAAACCGTAACGCTTGAGCTGCTGGACGAGCTTGAAGAGCTTCATTCCACTGACGTTGTCGGGCACACCCCAGAGTGCGCGCTCAGGTGGGTTGGAGACGATGCGAGCTGCCTGGGCATCGATCAATTCGTAGTGGTAGCTCAGTCCAGCTGCTGCGACCTTGTCTTTGTAATCCTGCTCGTAAATTTCTTCGATGGCCGCGCGCATAACGCCGTCATATCCCGACACAACCGTATCTTTTAGTCCGAGGTAGATATCGCGGTTTTCTGCGATGGCGCGTTG
>NZIT01000076.1 GCA_002691725.1 SAR116 cluster bacterium
TACATCTTCAGAACCGTCGGAGTAGTTGATGAATTCGGATAACAAAAACCTTATCCTGGCTGTGACAGTATCAATGCTGATTCTTATTGGATATCAGTTATATTTCACACCGCCGCCACCCACACCAGAACAAATCGCTGCCCAAAATGTGGCCACACAAGTGGCTTCTGATGGCTCACCTGTTCCCACGATAAGCGCCGAAGTGATGCAAAGCACGCGGGCTATTGTCGATATCATTAATGCCCCCCGCGTTCAGATTGAAAACAGTAAAGTGTCGGGCTCAATCTCACTTGCTGGCGGCAGAATAGATGATCTTCGGCTTAAATCCTTTAAGGTGGAAAACGATCCTGCGTCAAATGATGTCAGCTTACTGCGCCGGACAGGAACGGAAGATGCCTATTTTGCCGAGTCATATTTCACCAGTTTGACGGATAATGGCTATGGCCGGGCGATTGACCGGACGACGATCTGGGATGCGGATGGTGATATGCTATCGCCTGAAACGCCAGTTACGCTTAGCCATGAGCAGGATGGGGTGCTTTATAAACTGACTTATAGCATTGATGATGATTATATGATCAGCGTCAATAGCTCGGTTGAAAATGCCTCTAATCAGGTTCAGCGCCTTGGCTCTTCGACGCGCATATTGCGACAGAAACCAGCCTATTCTGAATGGATTTCATATGCTGGGCCAATGGGGTATTTCAATGCTGATAGCGGTAATGTTTTTCTGGATTTCTCTGATGTCTCGACGACAATCAGCTGCTCCAATGATGAACGGTTTTGCAGCGATGGCGATACGATTAGCTGGATTGGAGTGTCTGATAAAAACTGGCTGACAGCAATTATTTCATCATCGAGTAATCAGAGCGATTATGTTATGCGGCCGCTTGATGCCCCGAATTTTGATGCTATTCGCGCGCAACTTGATGACAAGACCCGCAGCGTTATTGACGCTATTCAAACGGGTAACTTGCATGAGGGTAGCGGCCAGCCTATTGATTTGTCGAGCACCCAAAAACCGGTTGAACTGGCACAAGGCGATAGCGTTAATTGGAGCGTTGATCTTTTCCTTGGGCCGAAAAAATATACGGTTCTTAATGATTATCAGGATACTAAATCAATCCCCCGCTTTACCAATTCGATTGATTGGGGCTGGTTCGAGTTTCTGGCCAAGCCGATGCTGATTGTCATTGTCTGGATTAATGAATATGTCAGTAATTTCGGGATTGCGATTATTCTGCTCACTGTCTTGATCAAGATGGTGTTTTTCCCACTGGCTAATCGCTCCTATAAATCCATGGCAAAGATGCGAGAGCTGGCACCACAGGTCAAGGATTTGCGCGAACGCTTTGGTGATGATCGTCAGCGTCAACAACAGGAAATGATGGCATTATATCGTAAGGAAAAGGTCAATCCAGCGTCAGGCTGTTTACCTATTCTGTTACAGATACCAGTCTTTTTTGCGCTTTATAAAGTGCTTTATGTGACGATAGAAATGCGCCATGCGCCATTTTTTGGCTGGGTAACGGATTTATCTGCGCTTGATCCAACCTCAATCATTAATCTGTTTGGGCTATTGCCTTATGATACCAGCTTTGCACCGGCGCTTTTGAATATCGGTATTTGGCCAATCCTTATGGGCGTGACGATGTTTATTCAGATGTCACTAAACCCACCGCCACCTGATCCGGTTCAGGCAAAAATATTTAAGTATATGCCGATCATGTTTACCTTTTTGCTGGCCACATTCCCGGCTGGATTGGTGATTTACTGGACATGGAATAATATTCTCACTATCGCCCAGCAATGGTTTATCATGCGCGGCGTACGGTTAGAAAATCAGGCAAAAAATCAAGCAAAAGGATAAGATATGACAGAAACAGATGAGGGTGAGCTTGCTGATATTGAGCAAGGCCGGAAGCTGTTTTTGCGTCCATGCCAATTTGTTGCAGGGGCAATGACAGCGGATCAATTGCCTGATATGCAACTGCCGGAAATTGCCTTTGCCGGGCGTTCAAATGTTGGAAAATCATCGCTGATTAATGCTCTGACCAATCAGAAATCTCTCGCCCGCACCTCACAAACGCCGGGGCGCACACGTCAGCTTAATTTTTTTGATTGCGGCGAACGGCTCTGTCTGGTTGATTTGCCGGGATATGGCTATGCGAAAGCATCAAAAACGGATATCAAGGCATGGACTGGTCTGACCCTGGATTTTCTGAAAGGCAGGGCAACATTGAAGCGCGTCATGCTGCTGATTGATAGCCGCCGCGGCATCGGTGACAAAGACAGAGAGATTATGTCTATTTTTGATAAATCGGCGGTATCATGGGCGGTGGTCTTGACCAAGATAGATAAACTCAGCGCGACCGAAAAGACAGCAGTGACGGCCAATACCTTGGCTGAGGCGGCAAAACATGTTGCCGCTTGGCCGGGGGTGTTTGTGACATCAGCCGAAAAAGCGGTTGGCATTGATGAATTGCGTGGTCATATCTTTAGTTTAATTGATTAATTCCAAACATCATCAATTCGGGCTGATACTTGCCCTTTTCGTTGAAATCAGGCATTGATGACGCCAAAGGATGAAAAAGATGGAAAGCATTACACAATCAAGTCGGATGGAATGGCTAGCCAAGGCTGGCATTTTGGCAGAAGCATTGCCCTATATGCGGCGCTATTCTGGTCATGCTATTGTGGTTAAGTTTGGCGGTCATGTCATGGATGATGCCACTTATATCAGCAATTTTGCCGAAGACATGGTGTTGTTGCGGCAGGTTGGGGTTAGGCCTATTATTGTTCATGGGGGCGGCCCGCAAATTGGTGCCATGCTGGAAAGATTGAATATCACCAGCGATTTTATCAATGGGATNCGGGTGACCGATGCGGATGCTGTATCGGTGGTGGAAATGGTGCTGAGCGGGGCGATCAATAAAACTCTTGTTGCGGCTATTAATGACGCTGGCGCTAAAGGCGTTGGGATTTCGGGCAAAGATGCTGATCTGATCAAGGCGAGAAAATTGCTCTGCGAAAATAAAACCAAAGATGGCATTGAGAAAATTGATCTAGGTTTTGTTGGTGAGCCTGAGGCTATTGATATATCGGTGATCAATGCCTTGATTGCGTCTGATCTGATCCCTGTGATTGCGCCTGTTGCNCGCGGGGCTGATAATAGCACCTATAATATGAACGCCGATACAGCAAGCGGTGCTATTTCGGCGGCGATGCAAGCAACACGGCTACTTTTGCTTAGTGATGTGCCAGGTGTGATGGATAAAGATGGCCAGGTTATTCCTGAAATTACAATCAGTGAGGCCAAGATGCTAATTGAAAATGGAACGATTAATGGCGGCATGATCCCAAAGGTAAATACCTGTATCCAAGCGGTTGAGGGCGGTGCTGAAGCGGCGGTTATTCTTGATGGCAGAGAAGCTCATGCGGTTTTGGTTGAGCTGTTTACCGAACATGGTATTGGCACTATTATTAAAGCTGANTGAAGAATTACTCCGTTTAATTGATTGTTTAGTTAATCCCAGAGTTAGAAGCAGAGTTAAAAGCAGAGTTAGAGTAATCATGGCACATATAGACAGCACCCCAATTTCCATTGACGCGATCAAGACATGGATTTTTGATCTTGATAATACTATTTATCCCGCGCAATCGCGGCTCTTTGATCAGGTTCGGCACCGCATGACGGATTATATCCAACATCATTTTTCGCTCGAACGCACCGCTGCAAAAGCCATGCAAAGAGATTTATTTCTGCGCCACCGAACAACCATGAAAGGCTTGATGTTAGAACATGGGACTGACCCGCATCATTTCATGGATTATGTGCATGATATTGATTTAACGATGCTAGGATATGACAAGGAACTGGATGACGGCATTGGCGCGTTATCTGGCCGCAAGGTTATTTTCACCAATGGTTCTGCGGATCATGCCGCTAATATTCTTGATGCTTATGGGATCAGACATCATTTTGATTTCACCTATGATATTTTTTCTGCTGATTTCCAGCCTAAGCCTGAACCTCGCACCTATGCGGATTTTATGAATAAAGCCAATATTGATCCGGCCTCGGCTATCATGGTTGAGGATATGGCGGTTAATCTTAAACCAGCCTATGATATGGGGGTGACGACGCTCTGGCTTGATCATCCCGATGAGGATGTGCCTTCCGAAGGCCGCATGGATGATATCAGCCATATTCATTATATTGCTGATGACCTTAAACATTTTTTATCTTATACCAACAGATGATATAAACTGGTTTAACCTGAACAAGCATACCGCCCAAATGTCGAAAATGTTTTTGACAGAATCATTAAGGAGCCCAACCATGACCGATCTTGAGACCACTATCAATCAAGCATGGGAAGACCGTGATCAGATTTCTTTAGACACTAAAGGCGCCGTGCGTGAGGCAGTGATGGATGCCCTTAACATGCTGGATGACGGCTCGGCGCGGGTGGCTGAACAAAAATCGCAAGGCGATTGGGTTGTCAATCAATGGCTAAAAAAGGCCGTTTTATTGAGCTTCCGGCTCAATGACATGGATGTTATCCCTAGCGGCACCGATTATCCGGGCTATGGCATGGCGTCATGGTGGGATAAGGTTCCGTCAAAGTTTGCAGGATGGGATGCGGCGCGGTTCCGTTCTGCCGGGTTTAGGGCTGTACCCGGCTGTGTTGTTCGTCATTCTGCCTATGTTGCTGCTGGTGTTGTTATCATGCCCGGCTTTATCAATTTAGGGGCATATGTTGATGAGGGCACTATGGTTGATACATGGGCAACCGTAGGCTCATGCGCCCAGATTGGCAAAAATGTTCATCTTTCTGGCGGCGCCGGGATTGGTGGCGTGCTGGAGCCATTGCAAGCAGGGCCAGTCATTATCGAAGATGATTGCTTTATTGGTGCCCGTTCAGAAGTCGTTGAAGGCGTGGTCGTAGAACGTGGATCAGTTTTATCTATGGGCGTATTTATTGGGGCGTCGACAAAAATCATTAATCGTGAGACAGGTGAGATTGTTATGGGTAGAGTGCCGGCCTATTCGGTTGTTGTGCCAGGTTCTATGGCGGGCAAGCCATTGCCTGATGGAACACCGGGACCGCATCTGGCTTGCGCGGTGATTATCAAACAGGTGGATGAGCGCACGCGATCAAAAACATCAATAAATGAGCTGTTACGAGACTGATACCATATGACAGATGCTTTACTAGCTGAACATGAGCTAGCCCAAAAACTGATACAATGTCCGTCAGTCACGCCAGCTGAGGCGGGCACACTGGATGTACTGGACGCGCATTTAACCGCTTTAGGGTTTCATGTGACGCGCCTGCCGTTTGGTGAGGGCGCGGATAAGGTTGATAATTTATTTGCGAGACGCGGCACATCGGCGCCGCATTTTTGCTTTGCCGGGCATAGCGATGTTGTTCCCCCGGGCGCGGTTGAGGCATGGCAAAGAGACCCTTTTGCCGCTGCTATTATTGACAATCATATCATTGGTCGGGGCGCTGTTGATATGAAAGGCGCGATTGCTTGTTTTGCCGCCGCGCTATCAAATTGGCTTGAAAGCAATGTCGATTTTACGGGCAGTATCAGTATGTTGATCACTTGTGATGAAGAAGGCCCGGCCATATATGGCACCAGGCCTGTGGTGGAATGGCTAAAACAGCAGGGCCAGATGCCTGACGCGGTTTTAGTGGGTGAGCCGACCAATCCTGATCAGTTAGGTGACGTGATTAAGCATGGGCGGCGAGGCTCGCTGTCGTGTGAGCTGACGGTCTATGGTGAGCAGGGGCATGTTGCCTATCCGCATTTAGCCAATAATCCCCTTCATCGCCTGTTAATGATGCTGGCGCCGCTCAAAACCGGTGTTCTCGATAAAGGCAATGACATATTTGATCCCACCACCGCCGCCATTACCAGCATTGATACTGGCAACCCAGCTACCAATGTTATCCCTGCTACATGCAAAGCCCGGTTCAATATCCGCTTTGGCACAGCCCAGACAGCCGCAGGGCTAGAGGATATGTTGCGCGCGCATTTTGACCAAATTGGTGGTGAGTATGTGGCGGCGTTTCGGTTATCAGCAGAACCATTTGTGACCCCGAAAGGCGATTTCTCCGACCTTGTTGCACATGCTATTCATGACGTGACAGGCATAAAGCCTGCGCTATCGACATCAGGGGGGACATCTGATGCGCGGTTTTTTGCGCCTTATACAGAAGTGCTGGAGTTCGGGTTAGTTGGAAAAACCATGCATAAAATAGATGAAGCGGTGTCACTATCTGATCTCAGCCAATTGACTAAAATCTATCACAATATTCTCAATTCTTATTTTCATGTGAGCGCCTAGACAATGTTGCCACCGCCTCCTGGATTTAGCACAATTATCGCTGGCATTATTTATGGGTGCCGTGTTGCGACAGCACAGGTTCGCGCAGGTGATCCCAATGCTCATCGTCAGGATGTAGCGGTTGTTTGGGATGCGCTATGGGCTAGCTGGCTAATCTCGCTGATTATTGGTATCCCTCTCTTGGGTGTCTGGAGCAGTTTATCTGGCTTGCTGTCCTTCATGGTGCTGACGCTGGTCATTACCATGCTCTATCCGGTGTTCAGTTATTACGCGCTGTCATGGCTTGGGCTTCAGCAACGCTATCCATCATTTATTATTACGATGACATGGATCAATAATTTTCGTGAATTGCTGGTGCTGGTGCTGGTTTTATTTTTTGCAAATGTGCCAGCGCAGAATCTGCTGTTACTTTTGACGCCAATCACATTTTGGATGCTGTGGGCGTTCTGGCGTGGGGCGTCGCAAAGTCTTCAGGCTAGTGGCTGGACAGGTCTGTTAATGCTGGCCTTACTCATTGCTGTGCATGTCATGGCCTATGTCATGATGGCGCTAGTGCAATCGCCGGTATCGGGGTGATGCCCTAACCCGAATATGTCTCACTAAGGATAGATCACCGATAGATTACCGATAGATCACCCACAGATCACCGATAAATCACATCAGTCAGGTAAAGCCCTTCTGCTGGTGCCGTTTGCCCGGCGGCTGATCGGTCACGCGAATTAAGCGCCTCAAGCAGATCATCATTGCTCCATCGGCCTTGCCCAATTAGCACTAATGAGCCGGTAATGTTACGCACCTGATGATGCAGAAATGATCGCGCTGACACCGAAATCCATATCTCATCATCATGTTCTGTCACATCAATCTGATCAATGGTTCTAACGGAGCTTGCCGCTTGACAATGCGTGGCGCGAAAGCTCGTAAAATCATGTTTCCCGACAAGCAATTGTGCCGCTTCATGCATGGCGCCAGCGTCTAGCGACTGGCCTAAATGCCAGACCCGACCCATTAATAACGGTGAGGCAATGCGCCGCTGATGGATACGATAGCGATATCGCCGCATAATAGCATCAAATCGGGCATGAGCATCATCAGCAACGATGCTCGCCCTGATGACGCGAATAGATACTGGCAGATGGGCGTTTAGTGCCAGTGGTAATTGCCGCTCATTAAAACTGTCGGGAAGATCACAATGCGCCACTTGCCCTAACGCATGGACGCCAGTATCAGTTCTGCCTGCCCCTTGCACAGCAACATCTTGCCGTTGCCCTAAAATGGCGCTGGCGGCATGTTCAAGACAGGCTTGAATACTGTCGCCATTATCCTGGCGTTGCCAGCCAACAAAATCAGTTCCATCATATTCAATGGTGATGAAAAAGCGCGGCATCGGGCTAATCCCTATCTGCTGCTGTAATAATGTGATCAGGCATAGGATAGCCATTGAGATAGTCACGGCCAGACATGCTGGCCTTACCTGCGGGTTTGACTTGGGTTAATTCTATCGCGCCATCGGCTGTTGCGATGACCATGCCGCCAGTTTCCCCCTTACCCAGAATAGCCCCTGATTTACCTGCTATGGTCGTGGGTGTTGGTTTTGCACTGGCAGTGGTGGCGGCCAGCACATTAAGACGTTGGCTTTTATCCCCTTGCTTAATCATCATCCATGCCGCCGGCCATGGCGAAAACGCTCTGACTTTATTAAGAATATCTGTTGTTTTATGGGTGAAATTAAGCTCAGCTTCGGCATCAGTTATTTTATGGGCATAAATCGCCTGATCATGATCTTGTGGGGTTAGCGCGGCAGACCCATCCGCTAGCATGGGTATAGCCTCAGCTAGCGCAGTGGCGGTTAGATGCGCCAGCTTATCATGCAGAGTGCCAGTTGTATCAGTATCAGCAATATCAATATGGCGTTCCAGAATAACGGCACCAGTATCAAGCCCTTTATCCATCATCATAACCGAAACGCCGGTTTGCTTATCACCAGCTTCAATAGCACGGTGAATAGGCGCCGCCCCTCGCCAGCGCGGCAATATTGATGCATGACCATTAATTGCCCCAAGCCGGGGAAGTGCTAATAGAGCCTCAGGCAAGATTAATCCATATGCGACCACCACCAACAGATCAGGTGCCAGCCTGGCCAGTTCATCGGCGGCGGCTTGATCAAAGCGTTCAGGTACTCGCACCAAAAGCTCAAGCTCATCGGCGGCTTGATGCACAGCTTGCGGGGTTAGCCGCATCCCGCGACCTTTCGGGCGGGGCGGCTGGCAATAGACGGCAACAATATCATAATCCGCCGCCAGCACCCGCAACGCAGGCACAGCAAAATCAGGCGTTCCCATAAAGACTAGCCGCAACTTAGCGGAAGCAGGTCTATCACGCGACGACCTGTCTTGGGGTTTAGCCATCACGGTCAATGCGCGCATCCTTAGTCATTTTGCGGATAATCATGTCACGTTTGATGCGCGACAAATAATCAATAAATAACTTGCCATTAAGATGATCAATTTCATGCTGAACACATGCCGCTAATAACCCATCGGCTTGCATCTGTTGCTGTTTGCCATGCTCATCTAAATATTTCACCTCGACTGCGGCAGGGCGAGTGACTTCGCCGCGATAGCCGGGAATAGACAAACAGCCTTCTTCCATGCGTGCGGTATCATCTGATGCGGCTATAATCTCTGGATTAGCCATTTTCCAGATCATCGGCTCTGGGTCATCTTCATCACTGCAATCCATCACAATAACCCGCAACGAGACACCGATTTGAGGCGCCGCCAGACCGAGGCCTTGCTCATGCCGCATCGTCTCCAGCATATCATTCATGAGCTGGCGAATATCATCATCAACCGTTATGACCGGCTCTGCCAGCTTCCGCAAAACAGGGGCGGGCAGAATTGATAGCGGTCGTATTGTCATTAACTTACTCCAGATAAATAAATTGTCTTGCCAATGGGGTAGAAGAACCGCCATGCTAGGTCAAGACTAAATAGTCATCAGAAACCATATGGTGATAAAGATTGTATGATATAGCAAAGAAAACCAGAGATAAATAATGGATATGCAAACGCTTCTTATCCTTGCTCTGGGGCTTGGCATTGGCATTGTGGCAACCGCGATTATCACCATGATCATACGCCGCCAAAGCCCTGCTGACGGGATGGATCAATCTGGCTTGGCTGAACTCAAAGGTCAGCTTGACGCCATCACCCAGACAACAACGACCTTGCAGAACAGCATGATGACTAATCTGCAAAATCATCAGCAGACGCTGAATGAAACGTTGCGCCAACAGGCGGAAACTACAAGTCTTAAATTAGGCAATCTTAACGAAAGACTAGCCGTTATTGATCGCGCGCAAGACCAGCTGAAAGCATTATCTAGTCAGACGACGCGGCTTGAAAATGTGCTTGCCAACAACCAGGCACGCGGGGCGTATGGGGAAATTCAGCTCGAAAATCTCATTACCCAAATGTTGCCGGCAAGTGCCTATTCGTTTCAGCATAGTCTGCCCAATAATAAACGTGCGGATTGCCTGTTGCAGTTGCCTAATCCACCGGGGCCGATTGTCATTGATGCTAAGTTTCCGCTGGAATCCTGGTATGCGCTCGGTCAAGCTGAGGATGATGCGGCAAAGGCGCAGGCCAGAAAACAGCTCGAAGCGGCCTTTATCAAACATGTCAAAGATATCTCAGAGCGTTATATTATTCGGGGTCATACGGCTGAAAGTGCCTTGATGTTTGTGCCATCAGAATCGATCTATGCGGAACTGCATAATCATTTAACTAAGGCTCTGGAAACCAGCTTTGCTGAACGTGTTTATATTGTGTCGCCAACAACCTTGATGGCGATCTTGAACACGGTTCGGGCGGTGCTTCGTGATGTCAGAATGCGGCAACAGGCGGCGTTTATTCAAGAACAGGTTGGCCGCTTGCTCAAAGATATTGGTCGGCTCAATGACCGCGTTGGTAAATTGGACAGGCATTTCAATCTGGCTCAGCAGGATATTGACGATATCTCCAAATCGACCCGCGCGATTAGCCGCACAGGTGAGAAAATTGAGCAAATTGAAACCGATGATACGGCAGCCAAAATTGATCCGATTGTTGAGCCGCCAAGACTGGATCATGAGCCATAAGTGAGGCTGTGATATCGGCGATAAAACGCGGTGGTTGATGCGGCATTTCTAAAATTGTTGGCGGGCTTTCATCGCCTGCGCCAATGTTCCGTCATCAAGATAATCCAGCTCACCGCCAACCGGAACACCATGTGCAAGGCGCGTAATGCGCGTATCAATCCCGACCATCTGATCAGCGATATAATGAGCAGTCGCTTGCCCGTCCACTGTCGCAGAAAGCGCAAGAATAACCTCATCAATATGTTCTGTTTTCACGCGTTCGACTAAATAATCTAAGCGCAAACTTTCTGGATTGACGCCGTCAATAGCGCTGAGGACGCCGCCTAGAACATGATAGCGGCCATTGAACACGGCGGCGCGTTCCATTGCCCATAAATCAGCTACATTTTCAACAATGCAAAGTCTGGTTCGGTCTCTGGCATTGTCTTGGCAAATGCCGCAACGGCTGGTCATATCCAGATTGCCGCATTCGGTGCAACGGCGAATAGCATGGGCAACAGCCAGCATATCTTCGGCTAATGGCACCATCTGGCTATCCCGATTATTGATCAGATGGAGGGCGGCTCGGCGTGCCGATCTTGGGCCTAATCCGGGTAATCTGGATAAGCGTTTAATCAGCTGTTCTATCGGGTTTGATGTCATATGGCTGGCCATTAGCTCAAAGCGGTAAATCCAGACCGGGCGGCAGAGGCAGATCGCCAGTCACATCCTGCATGCGCTTGGCTTTTTCTTGCTCGGCCTTGCCTTGGGCATCACGAATGGCAACAACAAGCAAATCCTCCAGCATGTGAATATCATCTGGATTGCTGGCGCTGGCAGCATCAGAGCTGATAGAGATAGACTGAATACGATTATCGCCAGATACGGCGGCCTTGACAACGCCGCCTGCGGCCTCACCCGTACAGGTTATTTCAGCCAGCTCTGCCTTGACTGCGGCCAGCTTTTCTTGCGCTTCTTTGGCTTTTTTCAACATGGATGTAAAATTACGCATGATCGGCTGTCTTCTCATTTGGCTCATCTACTGGCTTATCTATTGGCTCATTGGTGGGGGCATTGGCGGTTACATCACCATTAGCATCATCACTTTGGGCATCATCAACCATGACCATACCTGTAAGCGGCGTGATCTTATGAATTTCGGCCTTTGGGAATGTATCGCGTGCCATTTGCATCATCGGGTCAGCGTTAAGGCGATCTTCGAGCGCCTGNTGTTTTTGCTGNTCAATTTCATTTAATGTGTCACTACCTGATTGTGAGGTCANGGAGACAATCCAGCGCATNCCTGTCCACTCAGATAAAAGATAGGCAATCTGCCCCGGGGTGCTTTCATCAAGCGGCTTATCTGTTGAAAACTCAAACCGCCCAGCATCAAGCTGAACCGGTCTAATGCGGGTTTTGAGATAGGCGGCTAGTTTTAATTCACCATGATCTTCAAAGATTTGTGCCAACTGAGTCATGTTTTCAGGCGCTGGCATAAGATCAGGTGCCGCAGGAGCAGGGGCGGTGATAGCTGGCTCATCCTGATCAGCAAGGTTGGGTGCAACAAGGTCAGATGATGCCGTATCTTGTTGTTCTTTGTCTTGTGGCTGTGGAGTGTGTTGTTCTGAAGCTTTCGGCGCTGATGTATCTGGCTGAGCTGGCGGCGCCAATTGATCAGGCGAGATGTCTTTGAGCTTTTTGACCAGATCACCCGGCGTTGGCATATTGGCAACATGGGCAAGCCGGATCAAAACCATGTCAGCAGCAGCATGCGGATCAGGGGCAAGATTAACCTCACCATGCCCTTTCAGCATGATCTGCCATGNTCTTGCCAGCCGTGATAGCGCGATTTGACTTGCCATGTCATGCAGTTCAGCCTGTTCGGTTTCGGGCAAGTCTTCGATGCTGCCGCCAGCCGCTATTCGGCTAGCCATATGGATATAATCCAGCATATCGGCGATCACCATGATCGGCTCAGCACCGCTCTTGATCGCTTGATCCAGCCCTGTCATAGCGGCATCTGGATTGCCNGCAAGCGCCGCTTTGACAATTGTAATTGCATCCATCCGACCAGCCTGCCCAAGCATNGCGGCAACCGCGTCATCTTCAATCTGGTTGCTGGTCAATGCTGCCGCTTGGTCAAGCAAGGATAGGGCATCCCTGACCGACCCCTCAGCGGCACGGGCGAGGCGTTTTAATGCGGGTTCTGTTATACTGATTTGCTCTTTATCAGCAATCATAGCCAAATGCCTGGCCATCTGATCTGTGCCGACACGCCGTAAATCAAATCTCTGACAGCGTGATAACACCGTGACAGGAACTTTTCTGATCTCAGTTGTTGCAAAGACAAACTTAACGGATGCGGGCGGTTCTTCCAAGGTTTTGAGCAAAGCGTTAAAAGCGTTGCGTGACAACATATGAACTTCATCAATAATGTATATTTTATAACGCGCGGATAATGGCGCGTAATGCACCCCGTCAATAATGTCACGAACATCATCAACGCCTGTATTGCTGGCGGCATCCATTTCCAGCACATCTACATGCCGAGAATTGGCAATATCTGTGCAATGGGTACAAACCCCACAAGGCGTTAATGTCGGCTGACCTTTACCATCTGCGCCAATGCAGTTTAAGCCTTTGGCAATGATCCGTGCGGTGGTGGTTTTACCGATACCGCGCAAGCCAGTGAGGATGAAGGCATGCGCGAGGCGACCCATAGCAAGCGCGTTGCTAAGCGTTTGCACTAAACTGTCTTGGCCAATCAGCTCATCAACCGTAATCGGGCGATACTTTCTGGCTAGCACCCGATATGGTGCTGTCGGCTGATCGGATGAGTTTCCTGTATTGNGCTGATCTGATGGCATGGTTTTCTTAGCCTGTTGGGGTTAGAAGCGTGGGTATGATCACGGCCTTATCAGTATTTATCAGATTTTGTTAATCCAGTCCTATTAGTCTGGTGCCATTAGTATTAAGGGCCAACAAAATAAGCGGAAGACTGAATGACCCGATCGAAACATGCTTTGGCTGCTTCCTCTCGGACCTGACCGGTTAAACAAGGTGACCGTCCACCCAGCCTTCCTGTTTCATGTATGGGATATTCTGACAAAAAGCGCAAGCCCTAGCACCGCGCAGGGGTGTTTTTGGTGCAATATATGGCTTTAATCGCCGCCTTTAGGAGTGGTATATCGAGCTTTGTCGGCAGCATAGCATCCTAGTATCGTCACGGCATCTTTAGGACAGAAAAATCGCAATTCTTCTAATGCCAGCGCAAAACCAGGGCTTTCAACATGAGTTTCGGCATCAATATAAAATTGCACAGCGGTAAAATGACCATCCAGCATATAGCTTTCCAGTTTTGTCAGATTGATGCCGTTTGTTGCAAATCCGCCTAAGGCTTTATAGAGCGCGGCAGGCACTGACCTAAGCCGGAAGATTAACGTCGTGATAGCAATATCAGACTGATTCGCAGGGTATTCCGGGGTTTTTGCCATGATTAACATGCGTGTCGTATTTGTTGCCGCGTCTTCCATATTGGCTTTCAGAATATCCAGACCATATATCTCCGCCGCCAGCGATGAGGCAATGGCGCCAACACTAGCATCACCGATCGCCGCCACCTCTGCCGCCGCCCCCGCCGTATCAGGATACATGTGAGGGGTAAGACCAAGCGCCCGCAGACCACTCCGACATTGGGCCAGCCCTTGCTCATGGCTTTTGACCGTTTTCAGCTGCTCCAGAGATGTTCCTTTCACCGCCAGCAAGTGATGGTTAACAGGCTGAAAATGTTCGCCAATAATACTTAACCCAGATGAAGGCAGAAGATGATGGATATCAGCCACACGACCAGCCACCGAGTTTTCAACAGGAACCATGGCATAACGCGCCTTACCATCAACAACGGATTGAAGCATATCTTCAAATGACACACAAGACAGCGTGTCCATATCAGGGAAGCGCATCTGGCAAGCGAGATGCGAATAAGCACCGGGGACGCCCTGATAGGCAATAATATTATCAGTATGTGAAGGTGATGATGTCATTGATATTCAGTTCATTAATAATCTCAGGTTAAATCAAATCAATGCTTATTTCAATCGTTTGGCGGCGGCTTCTAAATCCGCTTCAGTATCAATTCCGGTAATAGCCATGTCAACCGCAATGGCACCAATCCGCATACCGGCTTCTATGGCGCGCAGTTGCTCCAGCTTTTCTGATCGCTCAAGTGGTGATGGCGGCAACGCAATAAACTGCTCTAAAGCTGACCGCCTCCAGCCATATACACCAACATGATGCCACATAGCCGCTAATTCTGATGTTGTCCGGTCTGATATTGTCTGGTTTGGAGCCTTTTCATCAATGACGCCGCCATAAGGGATCGGGGCGCGGCTAAAATAAATCACCCATCCGGTTTGGGTGATATCATTGTCAGGCCATGAGACAACCGCTTTGACAACCGAGTCCAGATGAACCTCCTCGGCGGTTAATAACGCCACAGGGGTAATGATATCAAACGCATCATTGTTAAGCGCTTGATCCAGCGCAACCAGCATATCTGGCCGCATTTCAGGCAAGTCACCCTGCAAATTGATAACATGGGAAAAGACTTGATCAGGGTCAATCCGGGTTANTGCCGCCGCCACCCGATCAGANCCCGATGGCAGATCAGGATCAGTAATGATNGCTTCCCCNCCCTCAGCCCGGATAATGCNGGCAATATCANCNCCATCACAGGCCACAATAACNCGGCCAATATNAGCTTCTATGGCGCGCCGCCAGACTTGAACAATCATCGGCGCATCACCAATATGGCGCAATGGTTTGCCTGGCAAGCGAGCCGCCGCCATGCGAGCCGGTATAACGATTATAGTATTAGAGACATTCTGTCGCATCAGCATACTCTTGTTATCAATTCACCTGTCTTTATCATGCCAATCATATTATGACTAGAAGATTGCTGTTCACATGAATATAGTGTTTCATGCTATAACATGGGACGACACAGGTTGGGGCTAGTGTGAACTGGTTTTTGCCGGAGGGTAATGGATATCAAGCGGGTTTACTCATGACCCTTTTTGAGACGCCATGCTTAGGGGGAAAGTAAGGAAACGCATCATGGATAACTTGAATTTTAATAAAATCGCGGCTGGTGTGCTTTGCGGTGGTTTGCTTTTGATGGCAGGGATTAAGGCTGGTGAGATTCTACTGCCGCATCAAGACATCGAAGAAAACGCATACCCGTTTGAAGTTGCGGAAGCAGGTGATGGGNNNAGCGCCCCNGCTNTNCCTNAAGATACAGGCCCCGAACCTATTTTGGCNATGNTGGCAAGNGCNGATATTGATGCTGGACAAGCTCTATCNAAAAAATGCACNGCCTGTCATAGCTTTNATGNTGGCGGCNNNAATAAAGTAGGCCCAAATCTCTATAACATCGTTAATCGCGGTATCGGCGGGGTAGACGGGTTCAAATATTCAACCGCGCTTAGTGAGTTTGGCGGCAATTGGGATTATGAACAGCTCAACGGCTTCCTCTATAAGCCGAAGTCATGGGTGAGCGGAACTAAAATGAATTACGCAGGGCTGAAGAAGCCCAAAGACCGAGCTAATATCATTGCCTGGATGCGGACACTGGCTGACGATCCTGCTCCCTTACCCTAAGGATGTGACCTTAAGGATGCGATAACACAATTAAAGGAGTTGCCGATAATGCTAGATGAGCTGGCTGGATTTGCGGCAACTCTTACTGATCTGACACGGCCTGTCGTGCATCAGTATTTTCGGCAAAATCCCAACATAATCCAGAAGCAAGATAAGTCACCTGTCACCCTAGCTGATCAGCAAGTTGAGCAGGTGTTGCGTAAGGCTATCCTTAACCGCTATCCCGATCATAGTATTATTGGTGAAGAAGATGCGCGCCATTCTGGCCAAGCCCCATATACTTGGGTCATTGATCCGATTGATGGCACACGGGCGTTTAGTTGCGGCAATCCATTATTTGGAACATTGATTGGCATTNTCAAGCATGGTGAGCCGCAAATCGGCATTATTGATCTGCCGATGCTGGATAAGCGTTGGGTTGGTCAAATCGGCAAATCCAGCTTATGTAATCAGACCATCTGTCAAACCGCATCTGTCCAGCGTCTTGATGCAGCCCGCATTGCAACGACAAGCTCAAGCCTGTTAGGTGAGGCTGGCTTGCCAAAGTTTGAGNNTNTNGCNGCNGCATGCCGNGNTGTNNATTATNGCGGGGATTGTGCCAATTATGCGCATTTNGCNAGCGGCTGGTGCGATATCGTCGTTGAGGCTAATTTGCAAGCCTATGATATTATGGCAGTGGTTGCGGTTGTTACGGCGGCAGGCGGTATGGTTAGCCAATGGGACGGCAAGCCTATCCTTCTGGATGATTTTGATGGTAGTATTATTGCCGCTGCTACCCCTGAGTTGCACGCGGCGGCGGTATCATATCTCAAGGATTGACATATCTCACGGACTGAAAGGAACAGCTATGTCTTCACATAAAGCGCCAGATCAAAAAGAACCAGATCAAAAAGACATTCTTGTGATTTATCATACCAGTGATGCGCCGATAGAAAAATGGCAGGAATGGCTGAGCCGTCTTGATCCCCGTATTCGGCTAGTCGCTCTTGATGATGAGGCGTCACATCAGGCAGAGGTGATGATCACATGGGCGCCGCCATATGGCGCCATTGCGGCGCGGCCACATCTGAAGGGCGTTATCTCATTGGCGCAAGGCGTTGATCANTTGTTTGATGATCCATCCTTGCCGCGTCAATTAAGTATTGGTCGTCTGATTGATCCCTTTATGTCCGCATCCATGGCGGAATGGGTTATGCTGGCTATCCTCAAACAACATCGTGATGAAGCGGCTTATGCCGCCGCCGTCAAGCGTCAGGATTGGATGAGCATAGAGCCGCGAATACCGTCAGACTATACCGTTTCTGTTATGGGAATAGGGGCTATTGGTGGTCACNTTGCCGAAAAAGTCGCCTCATTTGGGTTCAATGTATTGGGCTGGTCGCGGACAGAAAAATCAATCAAAGGGGTGACTAGCCTAACAGGTGATGATGGGTTTTCGCATTGCCTAAGCCAAGCCGATTATGTGGTATCGGTTTTGCCGCTAACCGACAACACCAGAGATATTTATGATGCAAGCGTCTTTCAGAAGATGAAATCCGGCGCATATTTTATTAATTGTGGNCGTGGGCTTCAGGTCATCGAAGAAGATCTGATCACAGCNCTTGATNGCGGACATTTGAGCGGGGCNTGCCTNGATGTTTTCCGCCAGGAGCCGCTGCCCACGGGGCATCCGTTATGGAGCCATGATAAAGTGACTGTCTGGCCGCATGTGTCTGCACAAACAAGCCCAATTACCGCCGCTAAGCAGGTGCTAGCATCAATTCTAGCTATCCGTGATGGCAAACCGCCAGTCAATCCCGTTGATATCAGTAGAGGTTATTAGGGGGCTATCAGGTAGCAATCTCTAACTAGCTGTGTTTTCTGCCATCTCTCTGATATGGCTGAACGCTGCGCGCATAGCCATNGCTTCGCCGCCTTTTGGTCGGCCAGGCCTTGCGCCCAGGTTCCATGCCATCACATCAAAATGCACCCATGGTTGCGGCTTCGCCAGAAAGCGTTCTAAAAACAACGCTGCGGTGATAGCTCCGCCATATCGTGATGATCCNGTGCTAGAAAACGCCGCGTGACCTTGATCAAGCTGTTTACCATATGGCGCATGCAGAGGCATCCGCCAAACCGGATCATGGGTTTTTTGCCCATGCNTGATGAGGCTATNTGCGACATCATCCTGATTGCTGAACATNGCNGGCAATTCCGTGCCTAGCGCCACTCTNGCGGCACCNGTCAANGTNGCAAAATCAATAATCAGATCATTGTNATCNTGGGTNGCTAAGTGGAGAGCATCGGCCAGCACCAGACGGCCTTCGGCATCGGTGTTACCAACCTCAACAGGAATACCGGCCGCCGTATCAATGATATCCAATGGCCGCATAGAAAGCGCCGAGATTGCATTTTCAGCGGCAGGAATTAGCACCCTTAAACAGATAGGTAATGCCAATGCCATAATCGCCTTGGCAAGGCCGAGAACATGCGCCGCCCCACCCATATCTTTTTTCATAATCTCCATGCCTGATGAAGGCTTGATATCCAGACCGCCACTATCAAAGGTAATGCCTTTACCAATTAAAGTGATGCGCGGGGCGTTATCTCCGCTTGACTTATTCCAGCTTAAGTCAATCAGGCGTGGGGCAATTTCTGCTGCCCGTCCGACGGTGTGAATGGCTGGAAAACGCCTTGCCAGCTCATCCCCTTTGGTGACAGTCATAGCGGCATCATAATCTGCGGCCAGTGTTGCCGCCGCCGCTTCTAAGCCTTGGGGGGTCATGATATTAGCAGGTGTATTGATCAGATCACGCACCAGCGCTGTTGCTTCTGCCAAGGCAATGACGCGGCCGCGCATATCATCATCGCTGATCACCAGCTCAGCCGTGGCGGATGCTGTATATGTGCTAGTGCGGTATGTGTTAAACCGATAATTGGCCAGCGCCCAGCCCAGCGCAAAATGTTCTAATATGTCATTGTCAGAGCCATCAAGCGTATATCGTCCAGCTGGCATTTTGGCGGCATAAGCCCCATCATCAAAGGCATTACCGCTATCGGTTTGTAGCATCGCCTCCAGGCTATAGTCGCTATCTGGCAAGCTGATGATCTTGTGATGCGACGGGGTGAAGCCATGGCTATCTATCCAGTTTTTCCAGCGCGGCTCTGCTGCCTCATGCCAGTCCTGCCATGCCGATTTATGGCACCGAAAAATCGGTTTGCTATCATCTGATGGTGCAATGAGCTGATGGTTAAACATGATTGACCTCACATCCTGGTAAAAATTTTAATCTAAAATAACACGAATATGATTTAACCGTATCCATAATGTAGCTCCTCTTAGCCCAAGAAGAATCATAAAAGCAAGCCATATCCCGATTAAGCCAAGCCAGATATTCATAACATAGAGTAACGGCAGAAAGACAATAACCGACAAGAGCATGGCATTACGCATATCACGGCCCATTGTTGCCCCAACAAAAACCCCATCCATCTGAAAGGCAATCACCGACACAACAGGCATAATGACGAGAATAGGCAGGATCTGATGGCTCCGTTCTACGACTTCAGGAATACTGGTCATGACGTGGATAAACGCATCTCCGAATAAGGCGAGCAGAATCGCCATACCAACGGACATAATAATCGCTAAATTGGTGGTCTCGCGCAGAGTATGATTAAACATGACCTTATTTCGGCGACCAATAGCGCTGCCGGTGAGAGCTTCTGCGGCATGGGCAAAACCATCAAGCGGATAGGCAATCGTCGCAAAAATAACAAAGCCAATTTGTGAAGCCGCCAGCGAAACATCATCAATCGCCGATGCCGCGTTAAGAACAATCAATTCAGATAAGATAATACAGCTTGTGCGGATAGTAAGATCAAAGCCAAGCCCCAGATAGCGCCGCATGGCGTCAAGGTTCATAATCACATTAAGAGACAGAAATGATAATGGCGTTATGCGCTTAATGGCAATAATTACCATTGGCAGAGTAACCAGCAAGCCGCTGTAATGTGAGATTGCCGTGGCCAGCGCAACCCCCTCTATCCGCATCCCCAACCCATAAACAAGAATAATATTACCAATGATATTGATCGAATTGACGGTGATAAGCTGGATCACCGTAGCGCCAATGCGCTGAAGCCCAAACATCACGCCCATGATCACCATATTGATGGTAATCGCCGGTGCAGATATGCAGACAATTGTTAAATAGCGTGACATGCCTTCCCTGACCTCATCACTCATCGACAGCGTTATGCTGGCCAGATAAATAATCAGCGGGATCAATAAAATGGTGAGCAAGCCAAGGATGACAGCAACATATAGAGCGCGCCAGAAATGGGTTAGCACCATAGCGCCATCATTAGCTCCGGCGGCCTGTGCCACAAATCCGGTTGTCGCCATACGAAGAAAGCCAAAAATGGCCAGGATCAGGCTAAGGATAAAGCTGCCCATTGCTACCGCACCAATATAATGCGGGGAATCCAGATGCCCCATAACCGCCGTATCAACAATCCCAACCAGAGGAATTGAGCTATTAGCGATAATCACAGGAACAGCAATCCGCCATGTTTGCTTGCGAATAGCGGCGCGATCATTGCCATCAATGCTTTTCAGCACTTGGTCAGCTGTCTGAGCGTCTTGCGGAGGTGTTTGTTGTTTTGTCATGCGGTTTTTTGCTGGATAGCATCTTTATTGACCATTACAAATCAGCTTAGTGTTTTCACTACCCTTAAAATAGGGATATAATACGTCTATGTCTTCATTGTTTTCATCTATACCCCAATTATGGCGAAAATACCCATCCTTTTTCATGCTAACATTAGTCATGTTGGTTGCGGTTCTGCCTGGGGTGACGCACCTGCCGCCAATGGATCGAGACGAAGCCCGCTATATGCAGGCAAGCCGCCAGATGGTGGAAACTGGTGACGTCATCACGATCAGGTTTCAAGATGAATTGCGCGCCAAGAAACCTGCTGGAATATACTGGATGCAGTCAGCATCTGCGTGGCTGTTTGGGGAAAATGCGCCAGCCTCATATCGTCTGCCAAGTGTTATTGGCGGCATGGGGATTATGCTCATTACCTTTATCATGGCGAGCCGAATGATGTCACCGATACAAGCGACATTTGCCGCAGGATTTATGGGATTAAGTCTGATCTTAGCGGCAGAATCAAGGCTGGCAAAAACTGATGCCATGCTTGGTCTGCTTATTATTATACAGCAATACGCGTTATGGAAAATCACGACACTGCATCGTCAAGATAAATATGTATCTGGCCGATATGCGCTTATCCTTTGGGTGTCACTGGCGCTTGCCATTTTGGTTAAGGGTCCAATTGCCCCGACTATTCTGGCTCTGACTATGCTGGGAGTTATCCTGCTTGAGCGGCGCTGGCACTGGCTTATGGCGACACGCCCATTAATGGGGCTGGTGGTTGTGACGTTGATGGTCTTGCCGTGGGTGCTATTGGTGACGGCAGCAACAAATGGGGCGTTTCTTGATATCGCGGTCAGAGACGACTTTGTAAATAAGCTGCAATCGGGGCAAGAATCGCATGGCATGCCATTTGGATCACATCTGATATTTTTGCTGATTGTATTCTGGCCGGGGAGCTTGCTCATCGCGCGGGCTATTCCGGGGGTATGGGCGCATCGGTCATCACCAACAACGCGATTTTTGCTGGCCTGGATTATCCCATTTTGGTTGATCATTGAACTCACGCCAACAAAACTTCCGCATTACAGCCTGCCTGTCTTGCCTGCGCTGGCCATGCTTATTGCCTTTTTTGGTCTGCCAGCGGTGCCGCAACGGCCGGCTTTTCTGCGCGAAATCTCAGGGCAGACATGGCAAGCATTTGCATGGCGTCTTATCAAAACCATATTGTCGCCGCCAACATTAATCATAGCCTATGAATATCTTGTGCTTGTGCTGGGGGCGGCATTGGGCATGTTTGTCTTTATCGCGGCTAGTCTCTATGGCGGCTCTCTATTTCTGGGGAGTCTGGCTTTGCTTCTGGCGCTGATAGCCACCGTCTTGGGCTGGTTATGGCGCCGTCAGCCAACCCGTCATATCTATCTTGCCGCTATGCTAATCAGCGCGGCAGGATTTCATGGCGTCACCTTTGGCGGTGTGCTACCGGGGTTGAGCGATTTTCACCTGGCGCCACGGATCAAGGCAGAGTTAGCCAATAAAGATTTGCTTGATCGTCCGATTGCGGTTGCCGGTTATCATGAGCCGTCATTAGTCTTTGCGCTAGGTCAGGATGTGATGCTATTTACGGCTGATCAAGCGGCGGTGTATCTGGCAGAGGCCAATGATAATATTGCGATTATTGAAGATAAATCAGCGCCGTTGTTTTTGGATACGTTGGGTAGGCTTGATGTGAGCATTATCCAGGATGTCGCTATTGAGGGGTATAATTACTCGCGTGGGCAATGGGTGCGTATGGTGATATATAGACGGCAATAAAACATGGATCATTTGCGCCCATATGGGATAACCAAATGATGCTCATAAACCCGTGGATTGACGTTAACGCTTTGTTAAAGTATACGTTTTTGTTGACAGGCAACAATCTTGCCTTTGGAAAAATGAAATGAATGATCTTCCTGAAATTAGTGTTCCTGAAATTAGTGTAGTTGTGCCAGTCATGAACGAGGCTGGAAATATTCAGCCTTTGATTGTTGGTATTGAAGCGGCTTTTGGCAAACGCGCCATTGAGATTATTTATGTCAATGATGCCAGCACAGACGCTACCCTGGATGAGCTAAAGGCAGAAAAGGCGACGCGCCCGCATTTGCGTATCATCACCCATAGTAAACGGTCAGGCCAAAGCGCTGCCCTGCGGACAGGCATATTTGCCGCGCGCTCAGAGCGCATAGCAACGCTGGATGGGGATGGCCAAAACCCGCCTGCTGATCTGGTACATCTGGAAAAGGTGTGGCAGCAATCCAAGCAAGATCATGATCTGGTGATGGTCGCCGGTGTTCGCCAAAAGCGCCAGGATAACCTGGGTAAGCAGGTGGCATCACGAATGGCAAAACGGCTTAGGGCTTGGCTGCTTGGTGATAAACATCCCGATAGCGGTTGTGGGATCAAGGTATTTGATCGGGCGTTATTTTTACGGATGCCGTATTTTAATCATATCCATCGGTTCATGCCGATTATCGCCAAGCGTGAAGGGGCAGAAGTGCTAGCGGTGCCTGTTGATCACGCCGCCAGACAAGTTGGCAGCTCAAAATACGGTAATCTGGATCGATTGCTGGTCGGGATCGCCGATATCAGAGGCGTTATGTGGCTGATGCGGCGAAGCCCAAAGAACCTTGAAACACAAGAATTGGAATAATCACATTGTTTGACCTGATTGCATCTTTATCTCAAATTATTGAACAGACCGCGATTAGCCTGTCATGGCTATTGGTGACCATATTTCCGTTTCTACCCGAAAGCCTGGTCGAGCATCCTGAAACAATCATGATCATTATTGGTTTTGGTGGTCAGTTTTTATTTGCCATGCGCTTTATTATTCAGTGGATCACATCTGAACGTGAACAGAAAAGCGTTATTCCCATTGCTTTTTGGTATTTTTCCATTGGTGGCGGTTCGGTGCTTTTGCTTTATGCCATCTGGCGGCAAGACCC
>NZIT01000077.1 GCA_002691725.1 SAR116 cluster bacterium
AATAGCGTGTGATGATGATGCTGACCTCACCACTATTACGATGATAATTTGCGATGGTTGAGCTTTCGTTGCGGATATTTGCGCGGCTGGTTAAGCGCGTTTCTCCAGGTTTAGGTACGCTTAGATCACGCAGACCAATATGATGGGACAGCGTGATATCGCGCCTGATATCGCGCCTTAGCGTATCCCCAAAAGCAGGGTTGAGATTGTCATGATGGCGCTGGCTGTAACTAGCCGCAAGGGTGGTAATTCCAGGCAGAATATCAGTTGAGATATCGGCGCCAATGCGGTGCGTTGCATATCTGTGCCAAGGCGCGGTCGCGTCACTATAAGCGGTGCTGAAATAGCCGCCAAGCCGCGCAATATTATAGGTTTTTGCTATTCGGTATCGTGCCATATAATTATAGCCCGTCGGCAGGGTTGCATTGACTTGCCGGCCTTTATAGACATGCCGTGATAATGCTGTCGTAAAGGTGCCGCTCAGCTCGCTGGCAAGCCTGTGCGTGAGATTGATCTCACCGCCATAAATATTCAGATAAGGGCTTTCATTAATCGCGATATGATTGCTATTCACCGATGCCCCCAGGCGAAAAGACTGAAAATCGTGGATAATACCAATAATGGCGTTGGTCGAAGATAAATCCCCATCATTATAATGGCTATAATCACGCCAGTTTTGAATGAGCCGCATATTAACCTGACTTTGGCTCTGATTGTTGAGCCGATAGGTCATATTAAGCCCCAGCGATGACGACAAAAACTCCTCGGCTTGCGCCTGTTTATTTGAAACACCAATGGAATTGCCAATAACGGCGCGATTGCTTTACCGGTACTGATATTTTCCGCCCAGCCGTTTTTTATCCATGCGGTTCAAGCGTTGCGGGTGTGGCGGCTGAACATGGATGTACCGATATCGCTGGCGATTCTTTTGGCCGCGGGTAATTCGCTCTATGCCGCCCTAACCGGTGAGGCAGAGGCCTATTTTGATGCCGCGTTGGCATTGACATTTTTCTTGTTGGCAGGCCGTTATTTAGACCTGAAGGCGCAAGGCAGGGCAAAATCCGCCGCCGCAGGATTAGCAAAATTGCAAGTCAACATAGCCACCAAAATCACCCATGGTATCGCCGAACGCGTTGCGGTTGATCAACTGGTCATAGGCGATGTGATCCGCATTTTGTCGGGCGATGTGATCCCTGCCGATGGGGTGGTCAGCCGAGGTGAGAGCGTATCGGACCGCGCCTTTATCACAGGGGAATCTGTGCCTATCCCCCTAACCAAGGGGGAGGCGGTTTTTGCCGGGGAAAGCAACCTGACAGGACAGATGGATATCATGGTCACTAAACCCAGCCAAGACAGCCTTTTGCAGCATATCATTATGCTGGTGGAACAGGCTGAACAGGGGCGCAACCGCTATACCGCTATCGCTGATCGCGCGGCGGCGATTTATGCTCCTATGGTGCATCTGACGGCGGCGGCGGCCTTTGGGTTCTGGTTGCTGATGGGGGCAGACCCGCGCATGGCGCTAAATACCGCTATTGCGGTGCTGATCATTACCTGCCCCTGCGCCTTGGGGTTGGCGGTGCCGGTGGTGATGACTGTGGCGAATGCCAGACTGTTTGCTCAGGGGGTTTTGCTCAAATCTGCTACTGCGCTGGAACGGCTGGCTGGGGTGGATATGATCCTCTTTGATAAGACTGGCACCTTGACCAGTGGGCGGTTTGCCCTGCCGCATCTGATGCCTTTGCCCGCCAGGCAACGCGCCATGCTATATGCTTTGGCTTCAGCCTCGCATCATCCTTATACAAAGGCGGTGGTGGCGGCCATGCACCCCCAGTTAGGCACGCTTACTGTACCAGAGTTTGACGCCGTCACCCACTACCCTGGCAAGGGGGTGGAAGCCAAACAAGGCCGCACCATCATTCGTCTGGGCCGGCCTGATTGGGTGGATGCGGCGGCTCATATAGATCAGACCGCTCCGGTGGCATGGCAACGCGGCCTTGCCTTTCGTATGGGTAAGGGGGCGTCTGTCTTTCTGCCTGTTGAGGAAGAGATCAGGCCCGGCACCGCGGCGATGCTGACGCGGCTGGATCAGGCAGGGTATCGGCGTGCCTTAGTGACGGGGGATCAGGATACTGCCGGCCGCGAGATCGCGGCAACGCTAGGCTTTGATGAGGTTCATACCGCCATGACGCCAGAGGCCAAAGCCGCTCTGGTGGCGGCGCGTGTTGCCCAGGGTGAGGCGGTGATGATGGTCGGCGATGGGCTTAATGATGCGCCGGCGATGGCTGGGGCAGGGGTTGGCGCAGGGCTGTCGCTTGCTCCGGCTAGTGCCAATGACGCGACCCGGGCGGCGGCGGATGTTGTGGTGCTTGGCATGGCAAAGGATGGCATGGAAAAGGATAGCATGGGGGGACAGGGTATTGGGAGACAGGGTATTGGGGGGCAGGCGGCGGATACGCTCTCGCTTCAGGTGTTGCCGTATGTGTTACGGGTGTCGCGGTTGGCGCGGCGGCGGATGCTTCAAAATTTTGGCTTGGCGGCGGCGTATAATCTGATCGCGGTTCCGCTGGCCTTTGCTGGGTTGGCGACGCCATTGCTGGCGGCGTTGGCGATGTCGGCGTCGTCGCTGACGGTGTCGCTTAATGCGTTGCGCTTGCCGAGGGAAGACACATGAACGTGCTGTTGCTGTTGATACCGGTGTCGCTCATGCTTGGGTTAATCGGGCTTGGGTTTTGTGTGTGGACGGTGCGCTCGGATCAATATCGTGACCCTGAGGGCGACGCCCGCCGTATTCTGGATACCCGTTATGATGCCGCGCCAAAACCCCCGGCGGATGAACGAAAAACCCCACCGCGGAAACGTTGAACATTATAAAAATGGGAATTATATACAACCTTCTCTATTTTTAATATGCAAATGGCCATCACGATAATCCCGCCTCAAAAGAGGCATCAGCCTTGATCGGGGCAGACCTTCTCCGGTGATACGGCATGGGCATGGGCATTGCGCTTGCGCTTGGCGATCTTACGGGCTTCATCGACGCTCATGTGGTCGGCATTACCGATGGGTTCATAAACCCTGATGCCCGTGCGTGTCGCCTGATGAACAAAACTCCGTTGCCCTTTCGGCGTGATGCGCAAATGCAATCCTTTTAGCTTGCAATCGTGAATGATATAAGTTTTCTTATGAGGTAAGGCTCATAATACAAGAGTAGGTGTCAGGGAACGTATCGTCATAATAACCGCCCTTTTTGGGTAAGTTTTGTGTTTGAATCTTCCCGGGTTTACAAAAAGGCGATGGTGATTAATATGTGTTCTCAACGGGTAAGCAGTCTTAACAGCGGTTATGATGTGGTGATTATAGGCGGTGCTATGATTGGCTCATCTTGTGCGTGGTTTCTTAAAAAACATTATGGGTTTAATGGCTCGGTTCTCGTGATTGACCGTGATTTGAGTTATGAATGGGCGTCAACGTCGCATACCAATTCATGCGTCAGGCAACAATTTTCTAATGAGCTTAATGTCCGTATATCGCAATTCACGGCAGAGTTTATTAAGGATTTCAAAACATATATGGCGCCTGAGCCAGATGTCCCGGAATTGCGTATCCAGAACTTTGGATATATTTATCTCACCGATGATCCGGCAAAAGCAGAGATCCTAAAAAAGCTACAAGCTATTCAAGCTGATCTTGGTGCAGGAACACAAGTTCTGACCCCAGATGAGATTGCCGCCCGCTATCCGTTTTATAATCTTGACGGGATTATTCTTGGCTCGCTTAACACCAAGGATGAAGGCTATTTCGAAGGCAGTACTATTTTTGAGTGGTTCAGGCGAAGCGCCAGACATGCCGGTGTTGAATATATCGAAAATGAAGTCACGGCGATTGACCGAACAGGCCGCAAGGTGAACAGCGTTACCCTGGCCACAGGGGAGACTATCAAGGCTGGCACAATCATCAATGCCTCAGGCACAAGAGCATCAAAAACAGCAGAACTTGCAGGCTTTGATGCTTTGCCAGTTGAGCCGCGACTGCGCTATACCTACATCATTGAGGCGGCTGACCCTCTCGATCAGGATTTGCCATTAACGATTGATCCAACAGGTATTCATTATCGCACATATGGCAGTCATTATATGGTCGGCTCACCGCCTGAAGATGATTACCCCCGCGCGCATGATGATTTTGTTATGGATCATGGCTATTGGGAAAATCATGTCTGGCCAATACTGGCAACTCGGATACCGGCCTTTGAGAGAGTGAAGCTGATTAATGTTTGGCCCGGTCATTATTCATATAATACGCTTGATCAGAACGCAATTGTAGGGCTGCATCCCGATTGCGATAACTTCATCTTTGTAAATGGGTTTTCAGGCCATGGCTTGCAGCAATCACCAGCTATGGGCAGAGGCGTCGCAGAATTGATTTTGCATGGAAAATATGAAAGTCTGGATTTAAGCCCATTGGGAGTAGAGCGCATTATCGAAAACCGCCCCTATCTTGAAATGGCTGTCATATAATCTCTCATGTGAATGATCGAAAGGAACATCATCATGCCAACGCTGACTGGAATTGCTATCACTCCTAAACTGCTTGCCCCAATGGAAGCGCGAGACGAGGCCGAGGTTACCATTGCAGAAGGGATCACAGGTGATGCGCGTGGCAAGAAAAGATCACGTCAGGTCAGCGTTCTGTTTGAAGATGATTGGCAAGATGCTTGCGCTGAGATTGGCGAAAGTCATGACTGGATGAAACGTCGTGCTAATCTTTATGTATCGGGCTGTCGGTCACCACAAGCCATAGGTGAGATTATTCGCATTGGCGCGGTTGAGCTTGAAGTGACGGAAGAAACCGAGCCATGTGAGATGATGGATGCAATCAGCCAGGGATTGCGCCAAGCGCTAACGCCTGCATGGCGTGGCGGTGTCTGTTGCCGTGTCAAAACTGGCGGTATGATTACAACTGGCGATGGTGTTTCTGTCGATAAATAGGCTGGTTACGACGTGACTTGAAGTCATGTGATGATCGCGCTAGTATAGAAACATTCAAAACTGGAAAGCAATATGACGAACATCATCGACAAATGTCTAGAAGCAGGTCTCCGAATTACCAATCAACGCCGAATTATTATTGAGCTTATTGATAGCGCCGATGATCACCCTGATGTTGATACCATTTACCGGCGAGCCATTGATATTGATGATACGATCTCACTTGCGACTATCTATCGGACGGTTAGCCTTCTTGAACAAGCTGATCTTATTGAAAAAATTGAAGTGGGTGATGGCAAGGCCAGATATGAGCTGGCACGCGGCCATCATGAACATCTGGTTGATATTGATAGCGGCGAGATACATGAGTTTTTTCACGCCGAATTAGAGGCTCTCAAAGAAAAAATTGCCCATGATATGGGGTTTGATCTGGTTGGGCATCGCTTGGAATTATTTGGCCGTAAGCTGAAAAAAGACTGATCCTTATATCATCATTATGGTCATGGCTGAGAGCATCTTGCGACCTTTTTGCAACTCATTCTCATTAACATTGCATTTCATGGCGTGAGTGATAGGATGCCCCTCGCATTAATCCGGTGATAGCGAGACCATGACTGAAAATCCGAGCCGATATCTAAATGCCAAGCCTTATAACGGTATGGCAAGTAAAAGCCGAACGTCATGGGCGCGGCAATCATGGTTTTTGGGTGCCGTGATCGGGCTTTGTATATTGATCATTTTGCCCATGTTATCGCTGGCACTTACCGCCATGGGTAATGGTGAGGGGTTGATCTTTCACCTGATGGATACGGTGTTGCTTCGTTATCTCAAAAACACAGTTGTGCTGATGCTTGGTGTTGGTGTGTTGACGTTGCTCTTTGGCATCACGACAGCATGGATTATCAGCCGTTATGAGTTTCCCGGTCGGCGCTTGATTGGCTGGATGCTGTTACTTCCGGCGGCCATTCCGTCCTATATTATTGCCTATGTCTATACGAGTTTTTTTGAATATGCGGGCCCTGTGCAATCCGCGATCAGGTCAAGTTTTGGCTTTGCCAATATGAGCGAATACTGGTTCCCTGAAATCCGAAGCACTGGCGGGGCTATTTTTGTCATGGGTGTTGTGCTTTATCCTTATGTTTATCTGATGTCACGAAGCGGATTTAGCCAACTGCCAGCACGATTATTTGAAGTGACGTTAATAACGGGGCGAAGCCTGTTCTGGCATGTAGCGTTGCCGCTAGGGCGGCCAGCTATTATGGCGGGGCTAGCGCTTGTCTTGATGGAAGTTGTTGCTGATTTCGGCACGGTCGATTTTTTTGCCGTCGAGACATTAAGCTTAGGCATATATAATGTCTGGCTTGGGATGAATAATATCACGACCGCTGCTCAGCTGGCCTTACTGGCCTTTGCATTGGTGTTTATCCTGTTGGCATGGGAAAGATATGGTCGCCAAAAAAGCCAGTTTTCGATTACAAACCGAAGCATCAACGGGGTGCCAAGACGCCATGCCACAGGGCATTGGCGGTGGCTTCTTCCTGTCATCTGCATGGTGCCAGTGACGTTGGGTTTTTTTCTGCCTGTTGGCATATTGATAGAGCATAGCTTTAGCCAGGGCTTTGATCATCTGCCGGCGGTTGCCTCCGCAATCTCACATACGGTCATAGCCGCTGGCTTGGGTGTTGTTGTGATAATGGCAACGGCGCTGATGATTGCGATTATCACGTTTTATATTCCATCACCTGTTGCGCGGTCATTAGCCAGTATCTCGGCAACAGGATATGCCTTCCCGGGGACGGTGCTAGCCTTGGGTGTGCTGGCAACGGTCAGCTTCATTGATAATGGCTGGAGCTGGGTAGGGTATAACGTCTTTGGGGCAACATGGCGCGGCGTTCTGGGTGGCGGCTTGGTAATGCTAATCTTTGCCTATCTAATCCGCTTTCAGGCGGTTGGCCTTGGTGCTGTGCGGGCGGCGTTGGAACGTATGCCATCCTCGCTTGTACCGGCAAGCCGGGTCATGGGATATGGGTTTTTGCCATCCATGGGCAAGATTGTGTTGCCATTGATTAGCCCGGCCATTCTGGCAGGCGGATTACTGGTTTTTGTCGATATCATGAAAGAGCTACCAATGACGCTATTATTGCGGCCATTTGATTTTAATACGTTGGCGATTATTACCTATCAATATGCTCATGATGAGCTGATAGAACTCGCCGCATTACCTGCTCTGATGATCGTATTGACAGGCCTTTTGCCTGTTATTATAGTCAACTCGTATCTGTTTAAAAACAATAATCTTTCCTAGAACAAGCTTATAATGCGCATCTTACTCATCTCTGTTTTGTGGCTTATTGTTTCATCCATAGCGCTGGCAGATGAGGAAAGAATTATATTGCAATCGACAACATCTACCCAACATTCAGGGCTTTATGAATTTCTGTTNCCATTGATAAAAGCGGATACGGGCGTTTCTGTTCATGTAGTGGCTGTTGGCACTGGTCAGGCGATTAACAANGCCAAAAATTGTGATGGTGATCTCCTGCTTGTTCATTCTATCAATGATGAAATGCAGTTTGTTGACAATGGCTACGGGCTTTACAGAGAAAATCTGATGTATAATGACTATGTCCTTATTGGCTCGAACGCTGATGAGGCGTCCGTTGGGCAATCCAAAACGATTGACGAAGCGCTTAGCCAAATTGCCAATAATGAGGCGATATTTGTCTCTCGCGGTGATGATAGCGGCACTCATAAAGCTGAGATTATGCTCTGGCAGCGGATTGATATTGATCCCACCACATTGGCCAATTATCGTGAGGCAGGGGCTGGTATGGGGGCAACATTATCAATTGCTATTGAGCTGGGCGCTTATACGATAGCNGATCGAAGCACATGGATTGCTTTTGGTAATAAACAAAATCACCACATTGTCTTTGAAGGTGATCCGCCATTATTTAATCAATATGGCATTATTCCGGTAAGCCCTGATAAATGTCCTGATACACATCTGACGTCCTCAATTAAGGTGGCGGAATGGCTGTTATCTGATAAAGGTCAAGACAGCATTGCCAAGTATTTCCGCCACGGCAATCAGCTGTTTTTCCCTAATGCGAGATAATGGCTAATCTGAAGCAAAACTATTGTATCTGAGGCTGCAGTTCCTATCTAAATAATGACAACGGTGTCAACATTGAGCCGTTTCCGGTCTGCGCCAAAGGTTGGGCAGACGGCATCATACTCACCGCCATTGCCTGATCAGGGATGACGGTTTGGATTATGGAGAATGTTATGCAACTTGATCATTATACGGCGTTAATGCGCAATGCCATTGGTGAGGCACAAAACACCGCCCTTGCCGCTGGTCATCCTCAGCTGACAGCTGAACATATATTAGCAACTTTATTGGAAACTCAGGATTCGCTGGCGGTGATGCTGATTAACCGTGCAGGTGGTGATGCGGATAAACTCGCGTCATTAACCGCTTCAGCATTACAGAAAATGCCGTCAGCTGTTGGCAGTAATGCTCAGCTTCATCTTGATGGTCATCTGGCGCGGATCTTTGCGGTTGCTGAAAAAGCCTCAAAAGCCGCTGGCGATCAGTTTGTTGCCGCCGATACCATATTAATAGCGATGGTCGAGACGGCTGGTGATATCAGTAAGCTGTTCAAAGCGGCAGGGGTAACGGCAGCAAATCTAAAAGCCGCATCGGCTAAAACCAGAGGCGGTAAAACCATTGATAGTGATGCAGCCGAAGATCAATTTGAAGCGCTTGGCAAATATGCGACTGACCTGACAGATGCGGCACGCAAAGGCAAGCTAGACCCGGTCATTGGCAGAGATCAGGAAATTCGCCGCGCCATTCAGATATTGTCGCGCCGGACCAAGAATAACCCTGTTCTCATCGGTGAGCCTGGGGTCGGTAAAACCGCTATTGTTGAAGGCTTGGCACAGCGTATCGTTAATAACGAAGTCCCTGGTGTGCTGGCGGGCAAAACCTTGCTTGTTCTGGATATGGGCGCGCTTATTGCGGGGGCAAAATATCGTGGTGAGTTTGAAGAACGGCTAAAATCTGTATTGAAAGAAGTGCAGGCGCAAGAGGGTGATATTATCCTCTTTATTGATGAGATGCATCAGCTTGTTGGTGCTGGCAAAACCGATGGCGCGATGGATGCGTCCAATTTGCTAAAGCCTGCTCTGGCGCGTGGAGAATTGCATTGTATCGGAGCCACAACTCTTGACGAATATCGGCAATATGTTGAAAAAGATTCGGCCTTGGCACGCCGTTTTCAGCCGATCTATGTCAATGAGCCAAGCATTGATGACACGATTTTTGTGCTTCGAGGGCTGAAAGAAAAATATGAGCTGCATCACGCTGTTCGGATTTCTGATGAAGCCTTGGTGGCGGCGGCAAAATTATCTAGCCGCTATATCAATGATCGGTTTCTGCCCGATAAAGCGATTGATGTGATGGATGAGGCCGCTAGTTTATTGCGGGTGCAATCAGACAGTAAGCCGCCTTTACTGGATAGTATTGATCGCCAGATCATGCAGCTCAAAATTGAGGAAGCGGCATTAAAAAAGGAAGCGCCTAAGCGGCATCAAAAGCGCCTTGATGATATTGCTAATGATCTTGAAGGGCTGGAAGAGCAATCAGCTGATTTGACCAGACAATGGGAAGATGTCAAAGCGCGTATCGAAGAGGTTAAATTGCTCCAACAGCAAATTGATAAAGAGCGCAATAATCTTAAATCCGCACAGCGTGATGGGCGGCTTGAGGATGCGGCGGAGATTAGTTACAGCATTTTGCCGCGACTCATATCTGAGCTGACCGAGGCCAAAGACTTAGTGGCGTCTTCTGATATGTTTAATGATGAGGTGGAAGCCACGCATATTGCCCGTGTGATCAGCACATGGACAGGTATTCCGGTCGATAAAATGCTTGAAGGTGAGCAAGAGAAAATGCTGTCCATGGAAAGCATATTAGAAAGCCGTGTCATTGGCCAGCACGAAGCCATTAAAGCGGTGGCTAATGCGACACGGCGGGCGCGGGCAGGAATTTCTGACCCTAATCAGCCTATTGGCAGTTTCATGATGCTAGGCCCAACAGGTGTCGGCAAAACCGAATTATCAAAAGCCTTGGCTGAGTTTCTGTTTGATGATGAAACGGCGGTGCTGCGGATTGATATGTCCGAATATATGGAAAAGCATACTGTCTCGCGGCTGTTAGGGGCGCCTCCGGGCTATGTCGGCTATGAGGAAGGCGGCAGTTTGACCGAAGCGGTACGGCGCAGGCCATATCAAGTGGTGCTGTTTGATGAGATCGAAAAAGCCCATCCTGATATCTTCAATATTCTACTGCAAGTGCTTGATGAGGGTAAATTGACCGATGGGCAAGGCCATAAAGTCGATTTCCGCAATACGATTATCCTAATGACGTCAAATATTGGTGCTGATCATTTGCTGGAACTTGATGATGGTGAGAGTAGTGAGGCGGCACGTCAGCCTGTGATGGCAGAGGTGCAGTCTTTATTCCGTCCGGAGTTTCTCAACCGGATTGACTCTATCCTGCTGTTTCGGCGGCTTGATCGGGCAGATATGGCGCATATTGTTGATCTGCAATTGGCGCGTCTGGCAAGCCGTCTGGCTGATCGTCATATCACGCTTGATATCACGGAGGCGGCAAAGAACTGGCTTGCTGATACCGGATATGATCCAAAATATGGCGCCCGACCACTCAAGCGCGTGATCCAGAATAAGGTTCAGAATCCATTGGCTGAAGATATTCTGGCTGGCCGCT
>NZIT01000078.1 GCA_002691725.1 SAR116 cluster bacterium
AGCCAGCATCACTTAGCATTGCCGCCGATACATCGCCGGTAAATGCGCCGCCGCTTTCCCTATGACAATCTTGACCACCAACAGCAATATTGGACGCGCTAGCAACCGAATGAACGGCAGAAAGCAAGGGAAATGGCGGAAACACAATGCGCTGGACATGATTGCCGCCCTTAGCCGATAGCCCGTCTGATATCCCACAAGATATCCCACAAGATATCATGGCCGATATCAGATCATGCGCAGCGGTGCTATTCATATTCATTTTCCAGTTACAGGCAATGATCATAGAATATTCTTGCCGCCTCCATATAGACAAATAGAGTTCACTACAAATCGAGTTAGCTACTGGTCTAAACCATGAGTATAAACCCAGAGCGCGAACCAGCAGTGTTCGAAAACAGTTGGTTTAATCATGTATTTTTTAGTCTGATTTGATATCATGACGCAACCGAAAAGCGTAACAGAGCCGTGACATTGGCGGTTTCTCATGCTAGGCAGAAATATAACGATCTTACATAAGGTGAATCTCATGTTGCAAATCCTTCGTGACGGTACAAAATCTAACTTAATGCGGGCGTTCCTGATGGTTCTGGTCGTTGGGTTTGGCATGTGGGGCATAGGCGATATTTTCCGCTCCAGCCCTTCTGATGAGGATGCTATTACGGTTGGTGATGTTACTATTTCAGCGCAAGAGGTTGCTGTCTATTTTGATCAAACGCGGAGATTCTATTACCCGAACCTCAATAATAATGAGGCAATCTCTGTCGGGTTGATGAATCAGATTATTGCTGAGATGGCTGAACGAGCGCTCTTTGATGCCGAAGCCTCACGCCTTGGCATCACCGTTACTCGTGAAATGGCCAAAGACGCTATTCGCAGAAACCCCATGTTTCTTGATGATGCAGGGCAGTTTGATCCGCTTTTATTCAGGGATATTCTGGCCAGCCGTGGCATGACAGAAACTGAATTAGTGGCCAGTATTGCCTATTCAGAACGCCGCAATCAGATTATCGCGGCGATTGCGTCAGGGGCTGATTATTCTCCTGCGCTGGCGAAAAGCATGGCGCAGTGGCTAGCGCAGAAACGCCAGATATCTTATGCTGAGTTAATCATAAACCCGGATAATATCGCTGATCCAAATGATAGCGCATTAGCGACCTGGTATTCTGAAAACGCCAGCACATTTGATGCACCAGCAATTAGGAGCGTTACTACGGCTGTCTTATCGCCTGATATTTTTATAAATGAAATCAATATATCAGATGATGAAATTAATAGCATTTATGAAGCAAGAAAAGACACTTTATCGGTTCCTGAACGGCGCAATTTTTATCAAATTGTGTTTGCTGATAGCGCACAAGCTAATGCCGCTTATGATCGGATTACTGGCGGTGAAAATTTACCTGCTGTTGCTAATGATATGCTCGGTGATAGCGCAGATGATATTACATTCACCAATATTGCCCGTGATGATTTGCCCGAAGATTTGGCCGATATTGTGTTTGCTGCAACGCAAGATCAACTGACGATGCCTGCCGCAACGCCGTTTGGAATTTATCTCTTTATGGTGACCGATATCGTGCCCGCAGAAGTACCGCAATTAGCGGATATCAAGACCGCTCTTGCTGATGAGATCAAAACCGAAACCGCGATTAATATGGTTTATGATCGGCTCCAGCTTTTTGAGGCGGCACAAGCGGCTGGCGCAACATTAGAAGAAGCCGCTATGGACGCAGGGGCAGAGGTTTTAACAATCCCTGCCCTCACCAAAACAGGGCGTGATAGCGATGGCCAGTGGCTGGAAGGCATCTCATCCAGCACAGCGTTTCGATCAACCGCATGGCAGCAGGAAATTGGCGTGCCTAGCCTGTTGATCACGGATGAGAATATTACATTTTTCGCCTTGCGTGTTGATAGTGAAACCGATACCAGATCGCGTGATTTATATGAAGTAAGAGAAGCCGCCATTGCCGCATGGAGACGCGAGCAAGCCATATCAGAGGCGCGACAAAGCGCCGAAGCGATCATTGCCGCCTCACAGTATGAACAGGCAATCGCTGATCTTGGTGTTGAATTGATAGCCTCACCTGAGTTTCTGCAAAACGGCAGTGGCCTTGATCACGAAGCAGCAAGCCTTATCGCCTCTGCCAGCTTTGCCATAAATGCTGGTGATCGGACGATTGTTGAAACTGGCGGTGATAAGGTCATCGTGCTGAAAATGGATGCTGTGATTGACGGTGACGAGGAAGCTATTGCCCTTCGCACTGAGCAAATTCTGACTGAATTTACAAGTCATATCGCCGCTGATAGTGAAGCCGCTATCGCGTCTGGATTGCAGTCTATTCACAGCGTTAACGCCAATCCTAATGCCGCTATCAGATTGCTGATAGGATCGACAAATTAATGCATATTCTGCCAAATGAAAGTGATATAAAAGCTCAGCTTACTGAGGGCAAGACGGTTTTGTTGCATACAGAGCTTGTCGCTGATCTGGAAACGCCTGTTTCGATCATGCTGAAACTCGGCATTGATGAGCCGTATCACTGTTTGCTTGAATCAGTTGAAGGCGGTGATGTTCGTGGCCGATTTTCAGTGATTGCCCTCAATCCAGATTTGATCTGGACTGTCCGTGGTGAGGATATCACGATTGAAGATGGTAAAGGTCAGATTATAGCCACCGAAAAAGGCTCAGCCTTTGACTCACTGCGGCGATTAATGGCTGATACTGCGGTCGATATCCCTAAAGATTTGCCGCCAATGTCGACCGGGTTATTTGGCTATTTTGGCTATGAGATGATCCAGTATATGGAAAATATTCCAAGCACTAATCCCGATGAGCTTGGAACACCTGATGCTTGTCTTATGCGGCCGTCAGTAGTGGTGATTATTGATCGGCTGAAAGACAGCTTGCGTATCATTACCCCTATCCGCCTTGATCAGATTGATAAAACCGCTATTGATGACGCTATTAGCCTGGGGCATCAGCGCCTCCATGCAATTATTGAAAAGCTTAACAAATCAACATCATCACAGCAGAAGCCCAGCGATCATGCGCCATTGCCAGATGTGACCACCAATATGCCAAAATCAACCTATTTGGGCATGGTCAAAAAGGCCATTGAATATATTAAAGCAGGTGATATTTTTCAGGTTGTGTTATCGCAGCGGTATTCGGTGCCTTTTTTCAAAAAACCGTTCACACTTTACCGGTCGCTAAGACGATTAAATCCATCTCCATTTTTGATCTATTTTAATATGGGTGGCTATTCTCTGGTTGGGTCAAGCCCTGAAATTCTGGTGCGTCTGCGTGATAGCAAAGTGACCATCAGGCCAATCGCCGGCACAAGGCCGCGTGGCAAAACCCCTGAAGAAGATCAGGAATTAGCCATAGATTTATTGGATGATGCCAAAGAACGTGCCGAACATTTGATGCTGCTTGATCTTGGCAGAAATGATGTTGGCCGCGTATCAAAACCCGGATCAGTGAAAGTGATCGATCATTTTCATATCGAACGCTATAGCCATGTCATGCATATCGCATCAGAAGTACAAGGTCAAATAAGGTCTGAGCTAGATGCTATTGATGCCTTAAAGGCTGGCTTTCCGGCAGGCACTCTGACGGGCGCTCCTAAGATACGTGCCATGGAAATTATTGATGAGCTGGAACCCACTCGCCGGGGGCCTTATGGCGGTGCTGCGGGATATATTTCGGGTAACGGCGATATGGATACATGCATTGTTTTAAGAACGGCTCTCGTTAAAAATGACATGCTCTATATACAAGCTGGCGCTGGTGTCGTTTATGACAGTATCGATGAAAATGAATATCAGGAATGTGAAAATAAAGCGATGGCAGTGATCAGAGCTGCTGCCGAAGCAGTCGAAATGCCAGAGGACTGATTTTGGGTGTTGTTAATAGGTGTGTTTTGTCTTGGTTTTTAAGGGCAGTGCTTTTAAGGGTGGTTTCGGCATGTATTTTGGCTTTGTCGTCAGCATCTCTATACGCGCAATCAGATGATCAGACCTATCCTACGACTATCCATCCAACCATCAATAAAGGCCAGATTGGTGAACAATTAGCCATTTGCTCAGCTTATGCTTCGATGATGGAAAATGTAACCATCATTGAGCTTAAAATCCGTGATATTTGGCGTCAGCGTCAGATCATGCTATCCGATGAGCTGAGGCAACATTTGATCAATCATTCCAATCAATCTGTATTAGAAATCGATATTCGCTATATTATCGACAGTAAGGCAACGTGGTTGTCTCATCATATCTTTTTCCCTGATCCTGAAGGCTATGGCGTTGTTAATGCCTCCCAACAACATACGGTCAAGCAATATGTCATGTCATTTTGCCCGCCGCTTTATGACAAAATTGATTTGCAATTCGCAGAAGCTAAAGGGGTCGTAGAGCCGGGCTCACCATTGACCATCATGACCGAGAATAAATGGGGTAATGGCATGATTAACACAAGACAGGATGAGGAGAGTGATAAGCCTGATGTGAGTGAAGACCCCAATGCTGATGCTGATGCTGATGCCAGTGCCAATGCCAGTGCCGATGCTGATGCCAATGCCGATGCCGATGCTGATGCCAATGCCGATGCCGATGCTGATGTCACTAATCAGGCACAGGCGCCCCCAACAGCGACGCAATCATCATCACCAAAGGCAATGATTATTCAAATTGCTGCCTATATAAAACGCAATCATGCGGAAAGAGGGATGATACATTTTGAAGATATTTTGGCAGACATTGCCCCACCTGTTATTTTGCAAATCGAAGAACCTACTGGCGATAATGGCGAAGTATTTTATCGTATTACTACAATCCCCATGCTGCCTGATGAGGCCACACTGGCATGTAATAACATGAAGAAAAAGCAAATAGGTTGTATTATTCGGCTACTGGAATAAACTAAATGACTTATTCCCTCAAGTCCGAGTCATGACATGATCATTCTTGAATGGTGGGTTATCGCCACCATAATAGCCGCTTTAACACAAACCTTACGAAGTGCTGTTCAGCGCCAAATGAAACCTGTTTTGGGTGATGATGGCGCAAGTTATATCCGTTTTCTCTATGCCCTGCCCTTTGCTTGGCTGGTTGTTATCACCTATCAACAGATGACCGATATAGAAATACCCACAACGACGCTATGGTTCTGGATATGGGTTTTATTAGCTAGTGTGACGCAGATCATCTTTACCGTTCTGCTGATCCGGATTTTCTCGCGGCGAAGCTTTGCCGCTGGCACAGCGTTTTCAAAAACAGAAGTTCTGCAAGCGGCAATATTGGAAACGATTATATTAGGGGTCATGGTATCGCTATTGACGGGCTTAGGCATTATTTTTGGCGTTGTTGCCGTGGTTATACTGGCCTTTGCCAAATCAGCCCTTACCCGCAATGAAATATTGAAATCATGCTTTTCCAAAACCTCTGCCATAGGGTTGGCTAGCGGCACTTTTCTTGGTCTTGCAACGGTTTGTTATAAGGCGGCGGCGGTATCGCTTATCAGCGATGATCTGTTTATGCGCGCGGTCTATACAGGCGGCATAGCCACCACTATTCAAGTGCTGGCGATGGGTGCATGGATGCTTATCTTTACGCGCCAGCAATTTGTCGCATGTTTTGTTAACTGGCGAGGATCAATAGGCGCTGGATTTTTTGGGGCGGTGGCAACTATTGGTTGGTTCACCGCCTTTATGCTTCAGACTGTGGCATCTGTTCGTGCGGTTGGACAAGTCGAATTATTGATCACCCTTGCGATTTCTATGCTTTGGTTTAAAGAAAAATCTAATCGCATTGAAATCATTGCCATTCTCTTATTAACCTTATCAATTGTCATGGTATTGCTGGGCTCATGAGAGGTTTGATAATATCCCTGCGTGTTGGTCTGCTTGCCCTTGCTTGGCTAGCGGCAATTTTACAGGTCATATTTGGGGCTGAGGTGATGCTATTCAGCAATTTCGCCACGATTGCCCTCGGCTTATTCTTTATTCTGGTTTTGCCAACACTGAAATGGGACAGCTTACTGATTATCGCCATGCTAACCATCATGGGCTGGGTTCTGGTTGATGGTCAGATGAGTCTTGATTTGATGTTTTCAAGCGGCCGCTTTGTTTTAATTTTTGTTGCATTGATTGCAACAATGACCTTATCCAAGGCAACAGCCGCTACCATGCCGTCTGTGCGGCGGACACAAGATAATCTGGCTCGGCTTAGCCCTGAGAACTCATCTTCAGGGTTACAAATCGCAGGTCATGTTTTTGGCGGCATTATCAACACCGGAACCTTTGCTATCCTATCAGCGGCCTTGCCCAATAACAGTGATGAATATCGGCGCAAACTCGCAGCCGGTGCTGCCTTACGCGGCATGGTAACTTCGGCGGTTTGGTCACCATTTTTTGTTGGTTTCGCGGTTGGTGAAGGCTTTGTTGGGACTGCCAATGCGTGGCTGGCCATGGCGTTTGGTTTAGGAACAGCATTTATCTTCACCTTGGCCTGTTCATACTGGTTTAGTGCCGAGTTTAGCCTGCAAACAATCAGAACATCCCTCGCCTGCCTGCGCCCAATCGCTTGGCGTGTGGTGATTGTTTTAGCCAGTGTATTGAGCTTTGCGATCTGCTTTAACCTGACCGCATTATCAGCCGTCGTCATCGCCATGCCGTTATTAGTAGCGATCCAGTTTATGCGTTATCCGCAAAACATGATCAGGATAATTAAAACATCGCGCGATGGGCTGGCGCAAACATCTGATGACTTAGTGATTATCAGCATGGCTATGGTAATCGGCTATATCGCCATTAATACTAATGGCCTTGAGCAGATTGGGCTAGTTGGCGCGCATAGCATATATCCGGGCTGGCTAGCCTTGATCGCAACACCAGTTGTCATGATGCTGGCATCTGTGGTAGGTATACATCCTGTGATTTCAAGCACGGTTATGCTGGCGATTTTCAGTAATGGCGGAGCGGCCGTGCATCCTGCCTTATTAATGCAGAGCCATTTGATCGGCTGGGGAGCCGGGACAATGAGCTCAGTCGCCTCATTATCCGTCATCACATGCGCCCGACTATACCAAGTTAGAAGCACCAAACTGGCGCTTAGTCAAAATCTGGTAACAGCTTTTTTATTCGCATTATTGGGCGGCATTACCTTAAGCCTGATCAATAACGTGATGTATTAACGCCGCCGCGTTTTGATCGCATAACGCCAGATATTATCCACCAAGGAAGAGACGTCCAACATCAGGGTTTTCAAGCAAGGCATTGCCAGGGTCAGCTAACGCTGTTTCGCCAGACACAAGGACATAGCCTATATCGGCAAAGGCCAAGCCTTTTTTGGCATTCTGCTCAACCATGACAATCGTCTTACCATCAACCTTTTGCAGATCGTCAAGGATTTCAAACACCATATCAATAAAGCGCGGCTCAAGACCAATAGATGGCTCATCCACCAAGAGAATATCTGGCTCCATGACTAATGCTCGAGAAATCTCAAGCAGACGGCGTTCACCACCCGATAGAACGCCAGCAGGTTTATTACGGCGATCAGCCAGACGACTATATTTATCAAATACTCGTTCAGCCGCTAATTTAGCTTCAGCAGGCTTGTTTTTCAAAAACCCGCCCATCAACAGGTTTTCTTCAACCGTCATCTGCGGGAAAACTGACTTATCTTGCAGAATATACGCAATTCCAGCCGATGACAGTTTCTCAGATGGTTTTAAGGCCGTGACATTCTTGCCATCAACAGTGATTGAGCCCGAAAAAATGTTCGTGAAACCAAAAATTGAGTGAAGCACCGTCGATTTACCAGCACCGTTTGGCCCAATCAAGCAGAGCGCCTGACCCTTACCAATACGAAGCGAGAAATCATGAAGGATTTCCATTTTGCCATATCCTGCCCGCAAATCTTCGATAACAAGAAAGGCATCATTATTGGCAAGTTCCTCAAGATGCGCTTTGGTAGGGCCAGAGGCGGCGATACTAGCGGCTTCTTTCGCCACCTGATCAACCGACATGACAACATCAACACCGCCTACTCCGTAACCTGATATATTTTTCTTCTGCGCGGTTTTCGCCTTACTAGCAGGTGCTTTTTTGACAACCTTCTTGGCAGTGGACGCTTTAGCCGCTGTCTTAGCAGGCGCTTTTTTCGCTGTTGTTGTTTTAGCAGGTGCTTTTTTGGCTGGTGCCTTAGTTCCTGTGGGTTTCGTAGCCATTAGTGCCCTCCAAGATAGGCGTCAATAACGCGCTGGTCTTCTTGTAAATCTTCTGGCTTGCCATCAGCAAGCATACGTCCATTAGACAGGCAATAAATATGCTCAGCCAAGTTCATGATGACACGCATATTATGCTCAATCACGCATAAAGTGATCCCGAGTTCTTCATTGGCGCGGCGCAAACGGTCAATCAACCCATTAATCAAGGTTGGATTAATACCGGCCGTTGGCTCATCTAACAATAACGCTTTCGGCTCATTCATCAGCGCCATAGCAAACTCAAGCAATTTTTGCTGACCAAACGATAAATCGCCAGAAATAAGGTTACGTTTGGAATAGAGACCAACAAACTCAAGCAAATGCTCTGCCCTGTCTCTAATCTCACCTTTTCGATTAGCGAAAATGCCATCCTTAGCATCTTTACGATGCGACACTGATATTTGCATATTATCTATGCAATCCATTTTTGAATAGATGCGCGTTTGCTGAAATGTCCGCAACATACCCAGACGAGCAATAGGTCCAACCAGCAATTTTGATATTTCCTGGCCGTCAAAACGAATTGAGCCATTATCAATAGGATGATAGCCGACAATAGAGTTAAACAATGTCGTCTTGCCACAGCCATTAGGGCCAATAATACCTGTTATCGACCCTTGCTTAACGGCCATCGTTATATCTACATTCGCATGGACACCGCCATAAGATTTAGAGACATTATTCACTTCGATAATATTATCTGACATTCCTTACGCCTCTTCTTTAGTGTCACGAGTTGATGTATCAACAACAATTCCAAAAAACTCAGGGTATTTGCGCTGCAGCCACCCCATTATGCCTTCCTGGAAATAAACGATATTGATAATAAGAATCAGCCCAAGAGCTACCCATTGAAGGTTTAGCAGATATGTCCAGGTCGTTTCCTTGACGACATGGAAAAGGATCGCGCCAATAACTGGCCCCCATAAGGTTCCCTTACCGCCAAGCAATGCCATCGCCACCATGAAAATACCAAATGTTGGGATCGGATAGGCCACTTCTTTATCAATGAAGCCTGCCATATTACCAGCAACCGCGCCAATACATCCCATAAAGATAGCGGCGATACACCAGCCAATCATTTTATATTTGAGCGTGGGAATACCCATAGCTTCGGCTTTATCTTCGTCATCACGAATAGCATTAATCGCTAAGCCAAATTGCGTTGAATACATCCACCGCAATAAGAAATGCGCGATAATCGTTGTGCCAAAACAAATCATGTAGAAAAACGTCGATCGGAATTCAATATCACCGGGGAAGAGCGGCATTGATATCCCAGACGCCCCACCAACATAATCAATGGTGATGGTTAATTCGGCAGTCGCAATCGCTAATCCTAATGAGCCGATGGCAAAATACGGCCCGCGCAATCCAAACATGAATGTGGAAAACACCAAACAAAACAGTAATGAGACAAATCCAGCGGCAAGGACGCCCCAAAATAACCCCATATAATATTCATATTCGGTAAACTCTGGCTTAATTGATCCCATGGCGGAGGTGTACTCACCAACCCCGCCTTCGTAAAAGAAGGATACTTGGACAATCGCCGACACATACATGCCAATACCAAAAAAGGTAATATTACCAAGTGAGTTGTAGCCCATCTGGCCACCAAGAAGATCCCATGTTGAGGCCATGAGAACCATCATCCATAAATANNCAATCTGAAGCGTATATTGTGGAAANAGGATCGGTCCAAAAATCCCCAATGCTCCTANNAGGATATAAGGNATAANTTTTTTCTGTNNTGAACTCATTTCACAACCTGTCTATTTCTTTTCATTGAAATCTGGCGAATAATCAGAACCAGCAGAAGTATGCTAACAGGTGCTGCCACNTCATACGCTGTACCAACAATAACGCCAACATATTTTTCAAATAAACCAATACCAAAACCCGCACTAATCACACCGGGCAAATTGCCCAATCCGGCGGCTGTCACAATGGCAAAAGATCGCACCGAATAGGTAATGCCGTAAAAAGGCTGAATAACCCAGATGATGGAAACCAAAACACCAGCAGCACCACATAAGGCCGCATTGAAGGCAAAAGTAAAGGCATATACGCGGTCAGTATTAATACCCAGAACACGCGCCGCGCGCGGGTCTTGTGATGTCGCCCGAATAGCCTGACCAAGACGAGATTTTTTCATAAAGATAACCACGCCAGTCGCAATAATTCCCGCAAAAATCAGTGATATTATTTTTGAAGATGGGATTGTTACCATGCCGCCAAAGGCATCATAAATTGGCAATTCCATGTCAACTGTCTGAACTTCAGGCCCATAAATGATATTCATGACCTGTTGTACTAATAAGGATAAGCCAAATGTCGCCAGCAATGAGACAAACATATCTTGGTCAATGATTCGCCTGATCATGGTGATATATATCAACCAGCCAAAGACAAACATAGTCATCATGACAACAATCATAATCAATGGCAGAGGAACATGCATAGAGTGTAATGAGAATGCCATATAACCGCCCATGATGACAAAATCACCCTGTGCAAGATTTTTGATATTCATCACACCCCAGACTAAAGCCAATCCATAAGCGCTTAACGCAAAGACGGCACCAACAAAGATACCCTCTAATATGATTTGAACATTAATAACTGGTGCCCAATAAAAGAGCAGTTCAAGGTTGCTTAACATCGGAAATCCTTAAAAAAAGAAGGAGAGAAATCTCTCCTTCTTGATAGATTAAAACGGATTAGTACTTAACGTTCCGTGGGTAAGTCAATTGACCAGCATTTTCTACTAGAATGTAAGAACCGNTGGCATCAATCTGACGCATGAACATTGGCTTGGCAATGTTATTACCGGCATCAGAAAACTTGATATCGCCATAGAATGTTTCAAGCTCAGTTGCGGCAATCGCATCTCTGACCGCATCCTTATCAAAGCTGTTAGCTGCTTCGAATGCTTCTTTCCAGACATAAACTGCTGCTGATGCCTGTGCCGACTGATAAGGAACAGATGTATAGGAAGGATATGCTGCTTTGAAGCCTTCGTTCCAATCTGCTGCGCTTCCGAAAATTGCATCAGACTTATTAATTGATTCAACCCACTGAGTTGGGCAAAGGAACCCGTTTGATGCTTTAGGAAACTTTTCCTGTACCTTAGCAGCTTCGCAATGCGTCAAGGCAATCATATCTACATTTACCTTCATCTCATCAATTTGACGAGCAGCAGTAGCAGCACCTTTGGAGTGACCGGAAATAACCAGAATGTCCGGACGAAGTGCCTTCACCTTGGTCAAGGTAGTGGACATGTCTGACAGATCAGCAGGAAGCTGATCATCAATGACGACCTNCATACCATATTCTTCGATCTTATCAACNACACCAGCGCGAACATCCATTGAGAACGGATCGCCCTCAAATGCCATGGCTACACGAACCTTGCTTGGGTCACCGGATTTGGCTGCGGCCATATCAATGGCAGAGGCCAGATACTGCTCAGATGTTGATAGAACAGCAAACAGATACTTATAGCCTTGGGTGAACAGTGAACGTGAAGCGCCTTCGGCTTCAACCATTGGCACACCAAACTTTTCAGAAACAGGCGCAATCGCCTTNGTCATGCCTGATGAATATGGGCCAAGCATATATTCAACGCCATCCTGCTGGATCANNCNNTCAGNCAGCTGNGCACGCACGNGNNGGTGTNGATTCGTCATCATAATATTTAACAGCAAGCTTATATGACTTACCGCCAACCATGACGCCACCATTATCATTGATCATATTTACGGCATAATCATAGCCGCGCTGAGTATGCAGACCATTTGTTGCATATTTACCAGTCAATGAGATTGAAGAACCAAGAATGATGGTATCACCCTCAACCTTGGCAATAGCATTACCACCCATAGCCAGAGTAGTTGAAACAGCTGCGACAGCTGTTAATGCTTTAAGTGAAAATTGTTTCATTACGAAACCTCCTGAACAATATTTTAATTTTCTGATTATGTAATGAACTTTGAAAAAGTCCATAGGAAAGCGTCAATTATTTGAAGTTTTATTAAAATTAATTTTAATTGAATTAAACATTACACGAAACAATACCTAATATCCAGCGGCAAACCCATCTTTTCTTGGGTCAGAACCGGCAACTAATACCCCTGTTTCCAGATTGCGACAAATTGCCTGACCGCCACCAATAGGGCTATCGGCAATCTTTATCTTGTGCCCGCGTGCCGATAGATCATCAGCAATGGCTGAATTGATTCTTGTCTCTAGCTGCAATTCCCCATCAAAGGCAAAACTGCGCGGCGCATCAAGTGCTTGCTGCGGCGTCATGCCAAAATCCAAGTGATTGATCAGAAAGCTCATCTGACCAACAGCCTGATACTGACCACCCATCACACCAAATACACCGGTGAGCTTATCACCCTCGGTCATCATCGCAGGGATAATTGTATGAAACGGACGTTTATTCGGGGCAATGACATTGGGATGATTAGCATCAAGGCGAAAACCACGGCCTCGCGATTGCAAGATGATACCATATTCAGGTGATGCAATGCCTGACCCAAAGCCATCAAAGATAGAATAAATGAACGATGCCGCCATGCCATCCTTATCAATGACCGACAGATAAACCGTATCTGGATGCGTTGGAAAATCACTGACCTGAAAGGCTGAGGCTTTCGCCATATCAATCTGTGCCGCCGCTTTATCAATCACCGCATCTGACAATAACCAATCAACAGACACGCGAGCATGTTCTGGATCGGCTAGATAATGGTCGCGCAAACCATAGGCCTGCTTACTAATCTCAGCCAGCAAGTGAATAAAATCGGCATCACTCAAAGCCGTCAGGTCATAGCGTTCACATAACCGCGCCATGATTAGCGTGGTGATACCTTGGCCGTTTGGCGGACACTCCCAAATCGTTTTGCCGCGATAGGTGGAATGAATGGGCTGAACTTCTTGCGCTTGAATAACGGCAAAATCAGCGGCGTCATGATAACCGCCGAGGCTTTTTAATTTTGATAAAATATCATCTGCAACTGGCCCTTGATAAAACCCTTCTCTGCCATATTCAGCAATTAAATCGAATGCTTCGGCTAATGCTGGCAAGGCAAATATCTGGCCTGCCTTATAGGGGTTTCCATCATCTAAATAAAACCGTTTGGCGTCTGGATCATTGATATTTTCCATATCATCAACCCAGTCAAACGCCACCCTCTGATGAACAGGAATACCAGCACGGGCATAATGCGATGCCGGCTCTATCAGACTACGCCAGGATGCCCGCCCCCATTTCTGATGCATCAAATACCACGCATCAATGGCACCCGGTATGGTCACGGCATGGCACTGATCACGGGGAATCTCTCCATCAGGATAGTCTTTCCGCAACTGCTCAACATCTATGCCAGCAGGCGCACGACCAGAGCCATTAATAGCATGGATACGGCTATCTCCATGCGGCGCAACAAGAGCAAAACAATCACCGCCGATTGACGTCATATGTGGTTCAGCAAGGGTTAATACCGCCGCCGCCGCAATCGCAGCATCAACAGCATTACCGCCATTATGTAGACATTTGAGCCCAATGCTTGTCGCCAGAGGATGCGAGGTTGTAATCATCGCCTGATTAGACATAACGTCAGAACGTCCGGGGGAAAAGAAATCTCTCATCTATTAGCCTTACTATTATCAGAGTTATGTAATCGGTTATGTTTGAGTCTTATCACGGACTCAACTTAAATTCTGTTCGGATATTGAAAAGATCATTTACACCATGATGGCATCGCTTTCAATGAAAGCTTAGCCAATATTCAGACCACATATATGCCTATTGGGTTAATGGCGTTAGCGTTGTTGGATGGTGCGGCTGGAGGGACTTGAACCCCCACGGCTCTCGCCACCAGAACCTAAATCTGGCGTGTCTACCAATTTCACCACAGCCGCAACAGATATCCTTTTATACAAAGCTGAATGTAGACGCAAGACCAATGATCACTAATATGATGATTGTTATCGCTAGGCTGATGCGGCTGCTAACATGTCTGCTGTGATAATCGGAACGCCGTCAGCATCCATAGATATAGGCTGCACGTTAACCGCCGCCGATACAGGCAGATCAGAAAATAAATGCGGAAACATCTGACCATTTCGCGATTCTTCATATCTGATATCAAGCCCTGCCGGATCAACCGCAACAAGCAGCAAGTCGCTGATATTCATAAAATGAAGCTGTGCCGTTTCTATGACCTGATCAGAGCTTGATAAATGAATAAAGCCATCTCTTAAATCAAGGGCTGAGCCAGTATATACGCCTTTATTAACAGCTTCTTGCCATTCCGAATATAGGCAAATCTTAAACACCAGTTTCATCGCATCATCACTTTCCATAGCCTGTTCACAGCGCGCAAAATTATCTTTCTAAATATGAATAACAACTCTACCATTGGCAAATGATTTGAACCCCCTGCTAACAGCATTTATATTGAGGTGGGGGAGAAAATTTAATTAAGCCATGTCCAACAGGTGCAATCATACAGGTGCAATCATGCCGAACACGATCATAGGATTTATTGGATTAGGACAAATGGGCGCCCCCATGGCCAGTAATCTCAATTCAGCTAGCTATCAGGTTATTGGTTATGACATTAATTTAGCATCAGATATTGATGTCCCTGTCGCCAATAGTATCAACGCGCTAGCGCAACAAGCAGATATTATCATCACCATGCTACCAGACGGCGCCGCGAGCAATGATGTTGCCGAGCAAATCCTGCCTCACATGCGCCAAGATACATTGCTGATTGATTGCTCAACGATTGATGTTGCAACGGCCCAGTCGGTTGGCGCCAAGGCCGTTAAGGCTGGCATTGGGTTTCTTGATGCGCCTGTATCTGGCGGCATTACCGGCGCATCAGCGGCAAGCCTGACCTTCATGGTTGGCGGCAGTGCGGTTGATATGGCAAAAGCCATACCGCTATTTGATATTATGGGGAATAAAGCCGTCCATTGCGGCGATATCGGCGCCGGGCAAATTGCCAAGATTTGTAACAACATGATCTTGGGGGCGACCATGATCGTGACTTGTGAAGCCTTTGATCTGGCCGATCGTCTGGGGCTGGACAGACAAAAAATGTTTGATGTTGTTAGTACGTCATCTGGGTATAGCTGGTCGATGAATGCCTATTGCCCAGCACCTGGAATTGGCCCCACCAGCCCTGCTGATAATGATTATAAACCTGGTTTTTCAGCTGATCTTATGCTGAAAGATTTGGGGCTGGCTTTGGAAGCGGCTGATCAAGCTGGCGTGCATCCACAGATCGGCGCTCATGCCAAACAAATCTATGATGAGTTTGTTAAAACGACTGGCAAAGGCAAAGATTTTTCAGCTATCTTACCATGGTTACATGATAGCTAAATAAAACTAAAAATAGTAGAAGTATTATTGATTTTCCATTTGTTCAAATCTAAAACGGTAAACAATCAGCGATGCAAAGATTGCATAAACAACCTTCCATAAATAACTTTCAAGGAGACACCAATGTTAACCCTCAATAATGCCAATACTATTTCCACGGCAGCTTTGGCAGAAGCCAGAAAAATGAACCTGAAGCCGATTAGTGTTGTTGTTTTAGACCACCGCGCCGCCACCATTTCCATTCAATCCGAAGACGGGGTTTGCATAATGCGTTCAGACATTGCCAAAGCCAAGGCCAATGCTGCTATTCAATTAGGAATGGGAACCAGAGCATTGATGATGCGCGCCGAACAACAGGCCTATTTCGTCGATGCAGTTAACGGGCTTGGCAAGGGCAATATTATTCCTGTTCCGGGCGGCGTTCTGGTCAAAGATAGCGATGGCAATACGATTGGTGCGGTTGGCATTTCAGGTGATACATCAGATAATGATGAAAGCGCCGCCATTGCTGGCATTAACGCCGCTGGATTAACGGCAGATGCGGGATAATCATTGATAAGGCGGTCTATATGCGATCAAAATCACACAAAATAGCCGTCTGCTTAGGATGGCTTGGGGCAATCCCTTTTGTCGGCTCGGCTTTGATGAGCTTCACCAATGATCCAGCAGTGATCTTTTTGAGTGCTGAGCTTGCCAGCCGCTATGGGTTAGCAATAGTCATCTTTCTGGGGTCAATTCATTGGGGGATAGCTATGACTGATCAAAGTTATAGCTCATCTCTGCGCTATTTATGGTCAGTCACCCCTGCCCTGATAGCTACGCTGGTATTTTTTATCGAGCCTGCTTCAAGCCTCCTCATTGTGATCGGTTTACTTATCATATGTTGGGGTGTTGATATGATGTTTTATCTCAATACGGCTTTGCCGGCATGGTATAGCCGTCTGCGTCATGGATTGACCCTGACAGCTGTCATTTCACTCACTATTGTGGCTGTAAGATTGCCTGTTTAGAGGTGTTGTTCAGGATTATTGCCGAGGCACTGATCTCGCCATAAGGGTATTGCCAGCAATCACTAATATCAGACCAAAGATAGCGAATATCGTCCACTCAAACGCTTCTGCTCTTTGCGAGATCAATAATGCCAAGACAGGGAAGATGACGGTAATATAACTGGCACGCCCAGGCCCAATGCGGCCAATTAGCGTTAAATAGCAGGTAAAGGCGATAACCGACGAGATTGTCGATAGCCACGCTAAACCACCCAGATATTTCCATGTCGGTTCAATAATGAAGCTATGCCCGCGCATAAGACTAATCATAGCAAGAAACGCAGAGCCGTATAGCATGCCCCAGCTATTGGCACTGATCACTGAAATATTTTTGGATTGAAGCCGACCAGACAATATATTCCCCAAACTAAAGATCAACGTGCCGCCAAAACATAGCGCAAGGCTGATGAGCGGCGCATGGCCATTTTCAAGTTCGGGTAAAAAGATAAGACCAACACCTAAAATACCAAAGACAACCGCAATCATTAGCTGTAATTGTGGCCATTCCCGATCAATAGCAGATTTGATAGTCAGCACCATTAATGAGGCGGTGGAAAACACCACTGCCAGCAAACCAGACGATAAGTTAAACGCCCCATAATAAAATAAGGTAAAGTTAGCGCAAAATAAAAACAGACTTAAAATAGCGACCCGCAGATGGATCGCTAAAGGCAAGCGAAGCGTACCGCCGCTTAACGCTGTGAATGTCATCATCAATATCCCGGCTATGAGAAATCGCCAAAATAACGATACTTCGGGTGCAACAACCCCTAATTGCCATCTTAGGGGCAACCAGCTCGTCGACCACGCAAAAGCCGTCATGCCATACAGAAAATAGTCAAAAGGCTTCATTGGCGTAACTTTTATTTTCTAAGAAAGGGTTAGGTGTAAAGGGTTAGGTAATCTTGGTAATTGGCTTGATGTCATTGAATGGTCGGAGTGGCGGGATTTGAACCCACGACCCCCACACCCCCAGTATGGTGCGCTACCAGGCTGCGCTACACTCCGTTACACATTCAAACTTTAAGGTAATGATAAATAACAACTTTTATTTTTCCAATGAAAGTAGACTTGCTTATTTTGGGGGCAAATAAAACAAGAAAAAAACCACTCATATGAATGGATTCTTAGCCCAAGGAATAGCCAATGTCAAACGAGTTTGAACGATACCGTTATCTGAAAACAGGTAATCCGCTATCCTTCCCCTCACCCGTTATCTCAAATGTTATTCCAAATGGCCGCCTTATTCCGTCTCCGTAAATATCAAACTATAAGGTTAAGGCAAAAATAATGGCCATGTTAGTGTTTTTTTGATTCGCAAAACCCACAAAGCCCTCACACAACTCATAACAAAACCACTATAACCGGCAGCTTGATACAGCTTGATAAGATATGTGAGAGGGATAGAAAGCTAGCCAAGCTGTTTTAATCGTGACTTAGCCGTTTTTAAGATTGTAATAGCCTTGGATATATTTTGTGAGAGATGTTGATCCACTGACGGCATCCCATCATCCCTATTCTGCGCCGCTTCTGGCATAGGCTCTGTCTTTGTTCCATTAGCAACAGATAAAACGGCAACCGCCTCACCTGCTTTGGGCTTAGTATAGCTTTTCAGGACTTGTTGAGCGCCTTTGATGGTATAGCCCTCATCATATAGCAGCTCTTGTATACGTTTTAGCAAGATAATATCTTCGGGGCGATAATAGCGTCTCCCGCCATTGCGCTTAATCGGCTTGAGCTGACTAAAGCGGGTTTCCCAGAACCGCAAGACATGGGTCGGGATGTTCAGCATAGATGAAACTTCTGTAATATTACGAAAAGCTTCAGGGGTTTTGTTAACCATGTCATGCTCCCCTGTTAATCAAACTGATGAATTAATCAGAGTTATTAACCTTATCACGCAAGATATGTGAAGGCCGGAAAGACAACACCCGTCGAGGTGTAATTGGCACTTCTTGACCAGTTTTTGGATTACGGCCCATCCTTTGATTTTTATTTCTGACGGTAAAACTACCAAATGAGGTGATCTTAACGTTAGTGCCTGATTCTAGTTTATCAGAAATTTCATCAAGGATAGTGCCAACAATGTCAGCAGATTCATTACGAGATAGGCCAATCTTTTGATAAATGGCTTCAGCGAGATCAGCGCGTATAAGAGAACGTTTCATAGTTAAAAAATAGTAAACAAATTCAGACTAGTCAAATGCAAATATCATTTTTTATTCAAGGTTTGCCAATGCGAGCAATAGCAGCCCCCCAAGCCAGGCCGCCGCCAATGCCCTCAAAAGCAACAATATCACCAGCAGAAATCATATCTTTCCGCATGACTTCATCAAAGGCTAAAGGGATCGATGCGGCAGATGTGTTTGCATGACGATCAACTGTCCGCACTACACGCTCATCTGGCATATTAAGTTTCTTCTGTAACATATTGATTATTCTAAGGTTTGCCTGATGTGGGACAAGCCAGTCAATTTCTGAAACAGATTTTCCTGATGCCTCAATCGCGGCATCTAAGCAATGCGCTAATTTTTCAACCGCGTGCTTGAACACATCCTGACCGCTCATCTTGACAGTCCCGACATGACCACGCGACGGGCCACCATCAACATAAAGAATATCGCGGAAACGGCCATCTGTGAAAATAACCGATGAGAGAATCCCCCAATCCGGAGCATTATCATCAGCCTCAAGCACAACCGCACCAGCACCATCACCAAACAAAACCGCCGTGCCTCGGTCTGTCCAATCAAGGATTCGGCTAAATGCCTCTGCCCCAATGATCAGCATTTTTCGGGCTTTACCAGCTTTAATCATCGCATCTGCTGTATCCAGAGCATAAACAAACCCCGCGCAAACCGCCTGAATATCAAAAGCAAAGGCATTAAATGCGCCTAATTTTTTCTGCACAGTTGAGGCGGTTGAAGGAAACGTATCGTCAGGTGTCGTTGTTGCAACAATGATCCCATCAATAGCATCTACTGATAGCCCTGCCATATCCAGCGCGTTGCGTGCCGCATTGACCGCCATGTCAGATGTTAATTCATCATCTCCGATAATATGACGCTGTCTTATCCCTGAACGCTGGCGAATCCATTCATCACTCGTATCCATCATCTTGCTAAGATCATCATTAGTGAGAATTTTTTCAGGTAAATATGATCCTGACGCCGTCACAAGCACTGATGGAAATTGAGATGTTGCAGAGGTACTAGCGGTCATATTCTGTAAACTTTCTATGATATCTTGTTTTTTTGCTCTTGCGTCATGTTAATGGCTTTTAATGACCGAGCTATGCCTTCTTTTACGTCATCCATAAACCGATTACGATGCATGTCACTAGCAACCTTGATAGCATTAGCAAAGCCTTTTGGATTTGTACTGCCGTGAGATTTGACAACAATACCATTTAAGCCCAAAAGCACCGCGCCATTATAATTTTGTGGGTTCATCTTGTTACGCAAGTTTTTAAACGACTGGCTAGCAAACATATAGCCAAGTTTGGCAAATACTGTGGCTTGAAAAGACTGTCTGATCAGCGTTCCGATAAGGCGTGATGTTCCCTCAGCTGTTTTCAGCGCAATATTACCGCTAAAGCCATCACTAACGACAATATCAACCACACCCATAGGAAAATCACTACCCTCAACAAAGCCGTGATAATTCATATTAATCTCAGGATTAGATAAAATGGCGGCAGCATCTCGGATTGAAGCACTGCCCTTTTGTTCTTCTTCGCCAATATTCAACAGACCAATGCTGGGTTTATAAGATGCTGCCAGATCAGAATCTGCGGTGACGCGAAAAAATGCTTCACCCATAACCGCAAACTGAACCAGATTAGTGGCAGAACATTCAATATTTGCACCAAGATCAAGCATGCAGCAACGCCCATGCATTGTCGGGAAAAAAGCTGCGAGCGCTGGTCGGTCTATGCCTTCAATAGTCCGCAGAACCATTAATGCCTTAATCATTAAGGCGCCGGAATTTCCAGCAGATACAACAGCATCTGCCTCCCCATCTTTGACCATATCAATAGCTAGCCGCATGGATGAATTCTTGCCCGAACGTAGCGCCTGTGACGGAACATCATCTGATGCCACCATATCGGCGGTATGATGAATACGAACATCCCTAAGCGGTGAGTTTGCGTTGATAAAGGGGCGTATTTTCTCCTCATCACCAACCAGAATAGGCGTGATAGATGGATCAAGGCTAATCGCTATTTCGGTGCCAGTAATGATGGCCTGAGGCGCATCATCACCCCCCATAGCATCAATCGCTAACGTAATTTTTTGTGGAAAAATCAATATAAACCCCAATTATATTATTATAATTTATCTTGTTTTCTTTAAATCAGCAAGTTTTCCAAAAGGCCCTGACCTGTCAAAACTGTCATCTTTAACCTCAACTGGTGCCAGATCATCGGCTCGCGGCCATTCAGGCGCCTCTAATGCCAATAATTGAGCAATCGTCTCGCCAATAGGCACCATGCGGTTGAACATCGGCTCCGTCTGCACACTCATCGGGTCAATCAGCTCCTCCTCTTTCGGCGTATCCATGATGGCAAATCGCTCATCAATATGGAAATCCAGTTTTTGCCGAACCGGAGCTTCGGTGACGACACAAGCTTGTGTAATATCAGCACTAGCCTTGCCTTTCATATAGCATGCGTGACCGGCAAGACGAGATAATGTGACCTCACCCTTAATGTGATTAATGTGGAGCCAGCCAAACCGCTCGGCCAAGGCCTGACATATCAAAGCATCAGCATCAAAGCTGAGCGTCAGCGGTTTATTCTCATCAATTTTATCGAATGCAATTATAAGATCAATCATCAGCTTACTTATCCAGATCAAGCGCCGGTTCAATCTGCCCAAGCATGAGCGATTGATCCGTTAGGCTTTTAAGCCGTTTTGCCGCCTTTAGAACAGTCTTTGCCAGTCGGCTTTCGATCCCGCCCATATCGCGGTCACGATAAAGATTACGGATTAAAGCCGCCGCCAATGCTTCGGCGTCATTTTCATCAAAAGCCTTGCTATATGCTTTCAGACGGCCAACAAATGCCGTCGCCATGACTTTGACCTTCTTGCCAACTTTATTCTCACTGACGCCAATTTCATGAAGGCTCAAATCCATATCAGCAAACATGGTGTCGGTTAGCTCTTGCGCTCTGCCCTTGCCTTCGCCGTCAATTTTGGTAAGCCTGTGGACAACCAGCGCAGTCAATAGACAGACAGTATCAAAGCGCCCATCAAAACTATCTTCAATTTGGTATTTTTTATAAATATCAGGATTGCGTGCCGCCTCAGCAATGTGTCTGTAAAGCGTTTCTGCCTCAACACTGGCAGGTCTTGACCAATCAAGGACTTTTTGTCTTAACCATTGCAACATCTATTCGCGCCTTTCATATAAATACGCCTTTATCATGTAAGGGCGCTAAGGTATCAAACAAGATGCAAGGTGGTAGCCAACACTTGCAATAGAATTATAATTGGCTTATTTGTTAGTGAATTATTATCATGAAGATGTAAATGAAAAAACCGATTTATTTAACTTTAGCAATTTGCGTGATGACCATCTTATCGGCTTGCGAAAGCCGAGTTACCCATCATGGTAACAGCCTTGATCCAACGGCGCTTGATAAACTCACCATAGGATCAACAAAACAAATTGAGGTTGAGGCTATGTTCGGCAGGCCGTCAACCCGTGGGGCTTTTAACTCTGGTCGGATATATTATATCTCACAGCAGATGGAAATAGCACCTGGTCAAAAAGCGGAGTTGCTAAACCGAGTTATCGTTATCTTTACCTTTGATGATAACAGAATCCTGGAATCTATTGAATTTCAAGACGAAAACATAGGCAGAACCGTTTTTTATATTGATAGTGTTACCCCTACACCTGGTCAAAATTATGGATTTATTCAACAGATTTTGAGTAATCTGGGAACACCACCTACCCCTCAATAAGTTTATATCATTTCAATATATTGATAATAAAAACCCCCTTGGGACATGCCGCAAGGGGGTTTATTATAGTCAGGTTTTTAAGCCTTGTGGATTAGCTGGCCAATCCAGCAAGCATCAACAGAGCCACAATGTTAATGATCTTAATCATTGGATTCACCGCTGGCCCTGATGTGTCTTTGTAGGGATCACCAACCGTATCACCAGTGACAGCCGCTTTATGCGCCTCAGAGCCTTTGCCGCCATGATGCCCGTCTTCGATGTATTTCTTGGCATTATCCCAAGCACCACCACCAGCAGTCATGGAAATAGCAACATAAAGACCAGTCACAATAGTCCCAAGCAACATAGCACCAACCGCGGTAAACGCCGCTTCCTGGCCAACTGTAACATTGATGATCATATAGACAACAAGAGGTGCCAGAACAGGCAGCAATGAAGGAATGATCATTTCACGGATAGCGGCACGGGTAAGCAAATCAACAGCCGTGCTGTAATCTGGCTTTGCCTTGCCTTCCATAATGCCTTTGATCTCACGGAATTGGCGGCGAACTTCTTCAACAACCGCACCACCCGCACGACCAACAGCCTGCATCCCCATTGAGGCAAAGAGATAAGGCAGCATACCGCCGATCAACAAGCCAACAACAACATAAGGATCAGTCAGACTAAACTCTACGTCAAGCTGTGGGAAATAGCGCTCAAGGTCAGCGATATAAGCAGCAAACAGCACGAGAGCTGCCAGCGCCGCAGAACCAATGGCATAACCTTTAGTAACCGCTTTTGTTGTGTTACCAACTGCATCAAGAGCATCCGTGACTTCACGAACAGAATCATCCAGCTCCGCCATTTCCGCAATACCGCCAGCGTTATCAGTCACCGGGCCATATGCGTCAAGGGCAACAACCATTCCCGCCAGCGCCAGCATTGTCGTAGCCGCAATACCAATGCCATAAATATCAGCATAGACAAACGATACAATGATACCTGCTGAAATAATAATGGCAGGAATTGCCGTTGCTTCCATGGACATAGCGAGACCAGAAATAACGTTTGTGCCGTGACCAGTTTCTGAGGCTTTAGCGACAACCTTAACCGGACGGAAAGATGTGGATGTATAATATTCAGTAATCCAAACCATTAATCCCGTTACAACCAGGCCAACCATGGCACAGATGAAATAATCCATGCCGACATCACTGCCAGCGAAAACATGGTCTATTAAGAAATAAATCGCAATCGCAGACAGCACAGCCGTTGCAATAAAGCCCTTATAAAGCGCGCCCATAATATTGTTGGAGGCACCAAGACGAACAAAGAATGTTCCAATAATAGAGGCAACAATACAAACAGCACCAATACCAAGTGGCAGCAACATGGCGTTCATATCACCCGGCAACTGAATAGTGGCAAGCAACATTGTCGCCACGATTGTCACCGCATAGGTTTCAAAAAGGTCTGCTGCCATTCCCGCGCAGTCACCAACATTGTCACCCACGTTATCGGCGATAACCGCAGGGTTTCTGGGATCATCTTCAGGAATTCCTGCTTCTACCTTACCCACCAGGTCAGCACCAACATCCGCGCCTTTGGTAAAGATGCCGCCACCAAGACGAGCAAAGATGGAAATCAGCGACGCCCCAAATGACAGAGCAACAAGAGCTTCCATCTTTTTGTGAATATCAAGACTTTGCTGTTCAAGATACATGTAGTAACCAGCAACACCCAACAGGCCAAGGCTAACAACCAACATACCGGTAATAGCACCTGACTTGAATGAAATGGAAAGCGCTTCACCTAGTGAGCGTCTCGCCGCCTCTGTTGTCCGCACATTGGCACGAACAGATACATTCATGCCAATATATCCAGCGATACCTGACAGCACAGCACCAATGACAAAGCCAACAGCAACATAAGTACCCAGTGTGAAAACCAGAATAATGGCAACGACAATCCCAACCAGACCAATGGTCGTATACTGACGATTGAGGTACGCACGAGCACCCTCCTGAATGGCACCGGCAATCTCTTGCATGCGTTCATTGCCAGCGCTTGCGGCAAGAATGCTTTGAGAGGCCCAGACACCATATACGAGGCCCAGCACTCCGCATGCAATGGCCATGTAGACGAAGAATTCATATGACATAATGGATTAGCCCTATTTTTAATGGGGAGGAAAAGAAATCAGATGAACCCCCAATTGCATCAACTGATTGAAAATCGTATTGACCCTTTTAAACCGTTATTCATCTGAACCAATCAAAGAATAGACCAGATAAACAACAAAAGATGTTAAAATTTGCTGTTTTATAATAAAAGCCGCCACTCTGTGCAATGAAAAACCGCAGAAAACAGGTTTCTTCTTTATTATTTATGATGACGCCATCAATTCAGCCTGTCTGAGCTGATGTGCCAGCTTGTCCAGAATGGCTGTAATGAAGCTGGTATCAATCTCCCAACAATCAGCAATTGCTGAATATTCTGATATAATTGTGCGGGCAGGAATATCTGGCGAATGCGTAAACTCAGCAATAGCGGCGCGCAGAATATCGCGCTCAATCTGGTTTAATCGGTCAATCGTCCAGCCCTCACCCAGCAAGGGGATGATCATCGCATCCATGCTGTCACGAGCTTCCTCAACCCCAAACACCAATTTGGTATAATGGCTCTCATTGAGATGCGGTATTTTGAAATCATCGCATAGTCTGGTCATATAATGCGTTTGAAAGCTGGCGACGGTATTCGGCAAATCCTGATCACCTGCCCAGAATTGATACAGCGTCTGAATAGCAGCAATTCGAGCCGCCGCGCGGCGCCGAATAGATGCTGGCCGCAACGTATCTTCATCACTAAGGGCAAAGTCCGGATCAGACATGATTGTTTTTTCCTTGTTCAAACGAACGGTAGCCGTCGATTGTCAGCCCATATCCATCTAATCCAACAATACTCCGCTGAACATTTGAGAGTAGTATCATATTTTTCACGCCCAAGTCATTGAGGATTTGCGCGCCAACACCATAATTACGAATTTCATTACGGCTCGTCTCATCGCCTGCAGCCTTACGCTGGACGAGATCTGATATTGTTGTCGGGCTAGGCTCACGCAACATCACAATCAATCCACGCCCCTCATCAGCGATCATCTGCATGGCTAGCTGTATCTCATTGCCTGTCCGACCAGATAATTGCTCACCCAAAACATCTGTCATGATATTGATCGCATGCATACGCACTAAAACTGGCTCAGGTGAGGATAAATCGCCCTTAATAAGGGCAATATGTTCCGCATAACTGACAGTATTGACATAAACTATCATGCGCCATTTACCGCCAATGGATGAATTGAAAATAATCTCACCACTACGTTTGATGATGCTTTGGCGGCGCCTTTTCCACGCGATCAAGTCAGCAATCGTGCCGATGCTGATCTGATGGGTTTTGGCAAATGCTTCGAGGAAATCCCGATCAGCTAATGAGCCTTCTTCGTTCATGATCTGGCAAATAACCCCAGCCGGCCAGCTGCCAGCCGCTTTAGCCAGATCAACAACCGCTTCGGTTCTGCCCGCACGCACCAGCGTTCCGCCCTCAACAGCAATTAACGGGAATAAATGCCCCGGTGAGACAATGTCAGATGCCCCATAATCAGGATCAGCAGCAACTTTAATACTTTGCGTTCTATCTTTGGCCGAAACCCCTGACGTTATGCCTGATCGCGCTTCGATTGATATAGTGACCGCAGATCGGCGCGGCGAATCAAATAAGCGTTCACTATAATTCAGACCAAGGGTTGTGGCTCTTTCCTTATCCATCGCCAAACAGATCAGCCCACGGGCATGTTTAAGCATGGCGTTGATCGCACTATCATTACAATGCTCTGCCAAAATACACAGATCACCCGTTGTCTCACCCTCATGGTCGTCCATGAGAATAAACATCTTCCCAGCCCTGGCATTCTCCAGTAAGCTGTCTATCGATGATATGGCTAGTTGGTCTCGCATCTCAGCATTCATGTGGACTGACCTCTCATAAACTCAGTCATTTTAAACCCAGTCATTTTTAAATTCAGTCATTCTGGCCACATATCTTGCCAGCATATCGACTTCTAAATTAATCTCAGTTCCGATATCGGCATCAGCCAGTGTTGTATTCGCCCAGGTGTGCGGAATAACCATAATCTCAAACTCGGTGCCGTTAACTCTATTCACAGTCAGCGATATTCCATCAAGGGCTACTGATCCTTTGGCGGCAATAAATGGGGCCAGGTGATCAGGCACATCAAACGCCAGTAAATAGCTATCACCCTCTTGCTCTATCCGCGTCACAACAGCTTTACCGTCAACATGACCTGACACCATATGACCGCCTAGCTCATCCCCAAGCGCCAGCGCTCTTTCCAAATTAATCCGCGCGCCCTCAGACCAATGCGCCATAGTCGTGACATCAATCGTTTCATCAGACGCATCAACAACAAATTGATTGTCACTAGCATCGACCAAGGTCAGGCAAATGCCATTACATGCGATCGACGCGCCAACGGGGATTTGCGTGCAATCCCATGGCGTATCAATATGTAATCTTGCCCCACCATCAGGTTTTCTATTCATGGCAGCAATTGAACCCAAGCCTGTTATTATACCTGTAAACATATTTATCCTTATCACCTAAATAGACATCATGTATTGCGTTCAAAAATATCAACCATATCGTCACCTAACTGCTGCCTCTTGACAGAAGTAAAGCCTCGACCTTCATCTAGCGAAGACAGATCAAGCGCATCAATGGCGGCTATCCCTTCTCCACCAATGATCATTGGCGCCTTTATCCAGATAAGCCGATCAACTAAGCCCTGACGCATCAAAGATGCCAGCAATGTGCCTCCAGCCTCAACCAGAACACTGGTCATACCTTGCTTTGCTAAAACTGACAAGGCATTCATGACATCTGGCCTGCCGTCCTTATCGCCTGCCACGGTGATGATTTTCATGGCGGCTAAATGGCGGGCTTTATCGGCTTTAATATGTTCACTTTGACTGGTTACGCGGCCAGTTATGCAAATGGTCGGAATATCAGCCAAAGACTGCGCTATGTTCGCGTTTGGATCAAACTCAGGATGTGAGGCCATAATCACTCTTACGGGGTGATGATTGACGCCATTTAACCGACAGTTAAGCATGGGATTATCTGCTCTCACTGTTCCCATGCCCGTCATAATCACATCATGGCGAGACCGCAATTCATGCACATATCGCCGCGCATCAGCACCAGTAATCCATTGTGATGTTCCATCTTTGAGCGCAATTCTGCCATCTTGAGATGAGGCGATCTTGACCGTCACATATGGCCGCCCTTGCCGCCGCACCATCAAATATCCAGCCAGCTGACGGCTTATCTCAGCCCCAAGAACACCTGACGCCACCTCAATACCAGCCGCTTTCAGCATAGTTAAGCCCTTACCAGCGACCCGATCATCAGGGTCAATCACGCCAATGACGACACGTCTCACCCCAGCTTTGATGAGGGCATCAGCACAAGGCGGTGTTTTGCCAGTATGGGCGCAAGGCTCTAACGTGACATAGGCGGTTGCGCCCTTTGCCGCCTTGCCCGCATCAGCCAGCGCTAGCGTTTCAGCATGTGGGCGACCACCAATGGCAGTAACGCCAGAGCCAATCAGACCATTATTTTTAACAATAACACAGCCAACGGCAGGATTAGGCGCGGACAGGCCATCGCCTTTGCTGGCCAAAACTAATGCCGACCGCATCCATTTCTGATCATCCGATGAGGAAGGGGAAACCATCAGACAGGCTCAATCAAGTTCATNCTTGACGAAATTACCAAAATCCTTGGCTTCGCGGAAATTTCGATACACAGACGCATAGCGCACATAAGCGACCTTATCAATCTGGGATAATTCTTCCATAACCAGACGGCCAATATCTTGAGTGTTGGTTTCACCATCGCCTTGTGATTCCAATTTACGAACAATATTATTAATCCGTTGTTGCACCATATCTGGATCAATATTGCGCTTGCGAAGTGCAATATTCATCGACCGTTCCAATTTATCACGATCAAACGGTGAGCGTTTATTATTGCGCTTAATCACCATGAGTTCACGCAGTTGCACACGCTCAAACGTCGTGAAGCGCGCTTCGCATGATGCACATTGCCGACGGCGGCGAATGGCGGCACCATCCTCACAAGGGCGTGAGTCTTTNACTTGGGTATCNTGGTGATTACAAAAAGGGCAATCCATAGGCTTAACCTACAAGTTATTGATGAATGCCCTTTTTATACACAAAATCTAGTAAATTGGGAAGGCTTGGCAAAGCTTATGTACTTTTGCCTTCACGGCTTCCTCAATCGCGCTGTTATCATTGCGGTTGCTGGCCAGCCCATCAAGCACTTCACCAATCATATGACCAACCTGCTTAAACTCAGCCGCGCCAAAGCCGCGCGTTGTTGCCGCCGGAGTGCCAAGCCGAATACCTGATGTCACCATTGGCTTTTCAGGGTCAAATGGCACACCATTTTTATTACAGGTGATTTCCGCCCGTTCCAAAGCCACTTCGGAGATATCACCAGTCAGCTTTTTCGGACGCAAATCAACTAGCACGATATGATTATCAGTGCCGCCTGAAACAATATCAAATCCGCAATCAAGCAAAGTATCAGAAAGGACTTTTGCATTATCAACGACGTTTTTGATATAGGTCTTGAACTCAGGCTTCAAAGCTTCCCCAAACCCTGCGGCTTTACCAGCAATGGCATGCATCAACGGTCCACCCTGGAGACCGGGGAACATGGCTGAATTAATTTTCTTCCCCAGATCAACATCATTGCTAAGGATAATGCCGCCCCGTGAGCAACGCAAAGTCTTATGCGTGGTCGAGGTCACAACATGAGCATGTTCGATTGGGCTTGGATGCGCACCAGTCGCAACAAGGCCAGAGATATGCGCCATATCAACCAAGAAATAGCCGCCGCAGCTATCGGCAATTTCCCTAAAGCGCTTAAAATCAATGACGCGCGGATAGGCCGAACCGCCAGCGATAATCATCTTTGGCTTATGTTCATCAGCGAGTTTCTGAAGCTCTTCATAATCAATCTGACCATCTTCGGGACGAACGCCGTATTGCACCGCATTAAACCATTTGCCAGACAGATTAGGCGCTGAACCATGCGTCAGATGCCCACCTGCGGCAAGCGACATGCCTAAAATGGTATCACCGGGTTTAAGCAGAGCTAAAAACACGCCTTGATTGGCTTGCGCGCCGGAATGCGGCTGAACATTTGCCCAAGCACAATTAAATAACTCCTTGGCTCTGTCGATAGCGAGCTGTTCGACCACATCAACAAACTCACAGCCGCCATAATAACGGCGACCGGGATAGCCTTCGGCATATTTATTGGTCAGAACCGACCCTTGCGCTTCTAGCACTGCCTGACTGACAATATTCTCAGAAGCAATCAGTTCAATACCATCACGCTGACGAGTTAACTCANGATCAATGGCAGAAAACANNTCNNGATCTGTTTCCATCAGTGGGTTACTAAAAAANTNTTTCATNTTATTCATCATTTTCTCCGTATTTTTATAAGAACCAAATGAAAATCTTAACCTTTCAGAGCAGATCATTTATCTGCCCCGCCAGAGGGTCACTCTGCCTCAAACTCTGTGTCCAAAAAACCATCTATAATGACTAATATTGGGACGACTAATGCTGGGATTACTAATACTGGGACAACTAATGCTAGGATTACTAATACTGGGATTATTAATACTGGGACGACCAACGCTGGCTTATATGATGGGGTTTGCCCTGATAAATGCTTTGCCAACAATAAAAGCTTTGCCAGCATCTTGCGCTATATCGGCAATTTTATCGAGGACCTTTCCCCATACAGCATCACTCATTTAATTGTGACAGGTGATTTTTCTTCACCCGTTAGACGTCAACTGATACTGATATCCCCTATAAAAATAGCATATCTTATTAAGATCATCAGGTAAAGATATCTGCTCCTGCGATAACCCCATAATTATATCGCGGAAACGTAATTTTATGTCAAAAAATGCAGTATCATCTAGGCAATAGGGGATAAGATGATGTATGCAATTGCCCTACACACATCAGCACAGTATTGAAATCTGACATATGACAACACTTCTCGATGACCATCATCACCAGCATGGTAAAGCCGTTTTTTTTATGGTTATTGCGATGATGTTATTACCCGGGCTTGATGCCTTTGCTAAATTGCTTAGCAAAGATATGTCAGCTGGCCAGATTGTCTTTTATCGGTTTTTGTTTCAGGCCAGTATTATGCTTCCTGTCGTTCTCTATCGTAAAGAGCTGATGTTATCGTTACGCATCAGGCCGCTGATACAATTCATGCGCGGGGTTTTAATCGCCCTGGCCACATTATTTTTCTTCTCAGCTCTGAAATATATGCCAATGGCAGAAAGCATATCCATTTTCTTTGTTGAGCCTATGATTTTAACGATATTATCGTCTCTATTATTAGGTGAAGTCATCCGCTATCGCCGCATCATTGCCATTATAATTGGGTTTATCGGGGCGATTATTATCATCCGCCCCAGTTTTGAGATATTTGGCTGGTCAGCGATCTGGCCGCTTTGTGCCGCGGTTTGTTTTGCTCTATATGTGGTTTTGACGCGCCAGATCAGCGGTCTGGTTGGCGTCTATCCCATGCAATTCACCGCTGGGCTGATGGCCGCTATCGTCATGGCAATCGCCTTATCCGCAGGCTATCAATTTGACATTGACGTTTTAATGCCATCTTTGCCAGGTGTAGAAACCCTGTGGATGGTTATTGGGCTTGGGATTTTTGCCACTATTGGCCATATCTTCCTTGTTAATGCTGTTCGCCATGCCAATGCCAGCTTGCTGGCGCCACTTCAATATCTGGAAATTATTGGCGCAACTATCTTAGGCTATTTCATCTTTTCTGATCTCCCTGATCAGCAAACGCTGATTGGCATCATCATTATTATTGGGTCAGGAATGTATCTCATGCATCGTGAGCGCATCTCGCGTCAGCGTGAGCAAAATGAGCCGCAAAACACATCATCATCCCAGTAGCCCATATGAGAAAAATAGCGTAACGATTTCCATGCTTCTTTCTGTGATTCTTTCTGTGGTAAGGCTTTATTTTGACAAAAAATTACCTAAATAAATTGCAGGCAAGAGATTATGCCCTATTCTAAGTGGCATATAAAAGGAGAGACTCATGATCAAAGGGCTACATCACAAAGCTTATCGGTGCAGAAACAGCGAAGAAACGAGACAGTTTTATGAAGACTTTCTGGGGCTTTCGCTTGCTGGTGCATTAGAAATCGAAGAAACGAAAACCGGACGTAATACCAAGGTTCTGCATAGTTTCTACCGCATGGATGATGGCTCATTCATCGCATTTTTTGAAGCACCAGATCGGCCATTCACGTTCACAGATCACCATGATTACGATCTTCATCTGGCTTTAGAAGTTACCCCTGACGATTTGCATCATATGTTCGAGAAAGGCAAACAAGCAGGCATAGACACACGCGGTATTTCAGATCATGGCTTTATTGATTCGATTTATTTCAGAGACCCGAACGGATATGTGGTCGAATTAACCGCCAAAAAACCAGGGCATGATGATCATTTGCATCCAAATAACATTAAAGCCAAAGACATTCTTGCAAACTGGACGTCCCAAAATCACTGAACTGCAATAAAAACCTACGCAAAAGATCAGCCATTAATACTTTAATTAATAATTTATTAAAAAAAGTATTATTTTTTGTTGATTTAAGTTATGTTAATTTTCATTATTATTAATTAACAAGTATTTTTATTGATAGCGGTAGAATTAGGGCTCTGAAATGATTAGCAAAATGCGTTTCATCATTACTACTGTATCTTGCATGATGGCCACATCGGTATTTGCTGGCGGCCTTCCAATTGAAGATAACAGCACCTCACTGGAAAATACAAGCAACGCGATAACCTCAGCTGACGCTTCTTCAGATACGAATGATACGAGCTCACCTCTGAGCGCCGGGTCTTCATCTGTTAGTGATGTGCCTGAAACTAGCGCAACGTCTGAAGCCGCTGGCGCGAGTAACGATGATAATAACGAAGACGAAGATGGTTTTGACGCCATTGAAGACGATCCGCTAATCGTTGATGCCACCGCCATTATGGATGATGACGGTATGGGAGAGGTATCGGTTCAGTGGCAAATGCTGTCCAAGGACGGCGGCTGGATGAATTTGACAGGCGCGACCCAGCAATCTTTCACCCCTCGGCAAATCCATGTTAGTCATCGTTTGCGCGTGGTCATCACATATGTTGATGGACAGGGTAATCTGGAAACTTTGATCAGCCCTAGTTCGAGCGAAGTGAAAAATGTCAATGACAAGCCAACTGGCGCCCCTATTCTGCTTGGAAACCCGTTTGAAGAAGACGCTCTGGTTGTCGATACAAGCACCATTTCAGACGAAGATGGAATTGGCTCATATGAAGTCATCTGGCAAAGATCATCAACAAAAACGAATTGGCAAACATTTCCAAATGCAACCAGCGAAGTGCTGCGCCTAACGCAGTCGCATGTTGGGTTTTCCTACCGTTCGGTGATTACTTACATGGATAATCAAGGCACGCGAGAGATCCTGATTTCCAACCCGTCGGAAACGGTTGCCAATGTTGACGACCCTGTTGAAGGCGAAGTCATTATTGTCGGTAAAGCCCTTGAAGGTTCGGCATTGTCGGTCACAACATCTGGCGTTTCTGATGAAGACGGAATTGCCAGCCTCTCAGTAAGCTGGGAAGCATCAAATGATGGCCGCACGTGGCGAGCGATTGATGGCTCCAACTTTAACCAAATTGCGCTTAATCAGTCGCATGTTGGGCTTCAAATTAGGGCAAAGGCAAGCGTCGTTGATACCTTTGGTGTTGAGACGCTGATTTACAGCCAGCCAAGCAATACCGTCAAAAACGTTAATAATAAGCCGAGCGGTTCGATTAACGTTCGCCGCGTTGGCAGCTAATCTAGCGCAATCATATTAGAAATTAAAACAGCCGCTTTTGGCTGTTTTTTATTTATTTCATGTTTTTTTGCGAATCGGCTCATATTTGCATTGACACCGATTCGCATTTCATGTGTAGTTTTTTTCAGTATGTTGTATCCAGAGCAAACCATTTCACCATATCTGGTAGGCATCAAAGTTGGTGCTAGAGCAAATACGTCACACTATTTTCACGATAATTTCACGTCATGCCTTGCATATACGGCGTCGGCAGATCATCAAATATTCATTCGCATCAGAGGAGAATATCAATGAGCCATATCATTGAACCCCTTCGGGAAGACGGTAAAGTCATTCCTTTTCGCCATCCTAACAACGATGACCATCTTACCAAGACAAGCACGATAGCCGCCCTTGTCGCCGTCACAATCATGCATGACAATTCCATTTCCGCCGAAGATAAATTACTCGAAATCATTGAAAAAAGTGGCGAAGCAGAAGTCTTAAATAACGAAGATGCGTTTTCTGAACTCGGTTTATGTCATACTGATGAGCCGGTCGACCATTTAACGCCCGTGAATGATAATTCTCATCCAGTGCATCTCATCTAGCCTCATTATATGCACTTGATATTAACCGGTCTGCTTGTCAGGCCGGTTTTTTTTTGGGGGGGGTCTCATTTCTGTTTTTCATCTGAATTTACCGCGCTGGTATTTGCGTTATTTATCTCGCTTATGCTATAATCAAACTGTTTTTTTTGAAGGAGTTTTATGGGAAAAGAGTAATAGGATATGGTTTTATTTCAGGTTGATACTCTTCCCTTTACTGGTTTTTTGATCATCATAGTCATTCTGGTCCTGGTTATCGTCTTTCTGTTTATAAATATATTTCGGAGAACCAGAGAAACCCAAACATTACATGAACAAATCATTGCCACCAATAGAGGGCTAGAAATGGTTGTTGATGTGCGTACAAAAAAGCTTCGGCAAGCGAGCAAAGCCATATCTGAATCCATTGATTATGCTAGCCTGCTTCAGCGCAATCTGCTGCCAACACTGCATCTGCTCGATGAGCAAATTGGTGAAGTTGCTGTTATTTGGCAGCCAAAAGACGTCGTCGGTGGTGATTACTACTGGTCTGGACAGATTGGCACCAAACAGGTTTTGGTTGCTATGGATTGCACTGGTCATGGTGTTTCCGGGGTATTAATGACCATGATTGCCCATTCCGCGCTTGAACAAATCCAATCACATCAAGATGCACTTGTTAATAAGGGAAAACCTGAACCAATCGCAACCCGTATATTACATTTGCTTCATGACTCGGTTTATCGGCTGCTTCATCAAAGCAAATTTAACCATAAGCTAAATGGCATTGATGCAGGAGTTATTGTTATGGCTGATGATCGCCAAGAGCTAGAGTTTGCTGGTGCGCATATGGATATGTTTAGTATTTCTCCTGATGGATTAGCGCAACGCCATAAGGGCGATAAATTCTCTTTGGGCTATGGCAGCACCGTGCTTCCATCTTTACAAAATCACAAATTTGATATTGATCCGGGTCATATTTTTGCCTTAACAACTGATGGCTTACTATCACAGCCAGGCAGCGAAAAAGCGATAGGGTTTGGTTATCAGCGTTTTGTCAATACGTTAAATCAAACAAAAGCAACTTCTCCTGCCAGCATAGCCAAATGTATCATGCGTCAATTAGGGGAATGGCAAGGTCCGGAAACCCGCCGCGATGATGTTTTGCTGATCATGTTTCAACCCAGACCATATTCATAACCGCCTTATGATAGCTAACGCGACCTGATCATATGCTGGCTTAGGTATCATCCCTTTCGATAATCCTGATATGAAATGGCAATGTAGTGACCTCTTCGGCAATATCCTCAGCAAACTCTTGCATAATGTCATCATCCGAAAGACAGCGCCATTCTACATGGATTTCATGCCCTTTATTGACTTGCGCCTCAAGCCTGTTTACCACTTCCAAAAGCTGACGGGCTGAGCTGGAATTGAAGTAACTTAAATTAAAGGTGCAGCGCAACTTGCATCGCGGTTGACTAAAATAGTGATCCAATGCTTCAAATACGGGATCATAAAAGCGGTTAACATCTTCGGGATAAGACTCCCCTTCAATTAAAAGAGTTTGGGTATCAGGATTTAGCTCAATACGGGGTGTTCTTAATGTTGCTTCACGAATAAAAAAATCTGTCATAACAATTCTCACTAATATACTGTTATCATGATTGTGAAATACATTGCTCCGTTTTCAGTAGGGTTGAACTGGTATTGAGGTGGTGATGAAGATCGCCGCATCATTTGTATCAAGCCAAGATTAGCCCCTTTACTTGAGGCATCTAAGGGTTGACGAATGGTTTTCTTGAATAGTTGGCGTAATTCATCTGGCGTTAAGGCTGACAACATTTCGAGCCGCTGGCGTAACAACTCCGCCAGCTGGTGGTTGATATAATTGCCGCAGACAATGCTAATTCAATCATTTTCATGGCTAATGCCTAGTATCCCATGGGTAGGATTGTTGCCATTAAAATCTGACTGATGAACCTCTTCACTGCTATGCCTGATCATATTCTGCATCATTTCAACATAAAGCGAAAACGCCTGAAGTTGTTGCTTTTGGGGGAGCGGTATGCCGCGCATATATTGGCGTAATTTGTAACCATATAGATCTAGAACATCTTCAGACAACACGCCTTCATAACTCAGAAAATAACTCTGAGCTGTTGTCGGGATATTCATCGCTTTTAGGTATTCTAAATCTGCTACCCGCATAATACCATCCAACTCAAAACTACTTTGGGTAAGGACAAATATAATAGTTACCTTGCTCCTTAAGAATCAGTTTGGCAAGTCTTTTAGATAGTTTGGCAGCCAGAGCAGATGTAATATTGCCTACATATTGGCTACAAATTGGCTGGATATGGTCTATTCGTGTAACAAAAACGTAGTATTAAACCGCCTTGTCACCCTATGCGTAAACAAGGTATGATAAAATGCTAGTAGTTGACGGAATTCTTTTTGATGCGCCTAACAGATACCCCACAAACTGTCCCTATTTTTTCTTTTGCCGATGGTGAACTAGGACCAATAGCCAGTCGAGTTATTCGCAGCCTTGAGCGTTTTACAGGTCAACCGCTCATAAGGAAGATTTATCTCGATTATATCAATGATGACCGGCCTGATAGTCTGTTTTGGCAAGATGCTGTTGATCGGCTCAATATTTCTGTCAATGTGAAATACGATGACGCGGCATATATTCCGCCATCAGGTCGGCTGCTTGTTATTGCCAATCATCCTTTTGGTGTTGTTGACGGGCTTGTGCTGTGCTCTGAATTATCCAAGATCAGATCAGATTATAAGATCATCACGCATGAAGTCTTGCGCCAGGCCCCTGCTGTTATGCATCAGATTTTGCCTATCAATTTTTCTGAAACGGCAGAAGCCCTGGCCACTAATATGCAAACCCGCCATGATGCCATGAAACAGTTGAAACATAATGGCGCGCTTATTCTCTTTCCCTCTGGTGCTATCTCATTAGCGCCACGGATTATTGGTACGGCGCGTGATACGCAATGGAAAACTTTTGTTGCAAAACTAGCGCAGATCGAGGATACGACTATTCTGCCTGTATTCTTTGACGGTCAAAATAGCATTAGCTATATGATGGCGCGGCGGCTCAGCCAGACGCTTGGCTATTCGTTGATGTTTAGAGAAATTTGCCGGCTGATGGGGCAGCAGATCAATGTCACGATTAGAAAGCCAATCTCAAACAACGTCCTCCGGCAATTTAATAACCGTAATGAGATGACAGAATATTTAAGAAATATTACTTATGGTCTGGATAGTAGCACTTAAAACGCGATGATTAGCCCCAATCCAGCCAAGTGTTATCTTGCGTGATTGCCGCCGCTAAATAAATCCAGAATACGCTGGGAAGCATGATAAAATATCCTGCCCCGCCTGCTGATGAAATATCGACACAAGTTATCTTTTTACCCGATATCTGATCAATTCGGTTTGATGTTCCGATGGTTTTCCCCGCTTCCATCATGAGGCCATTTAATGGCCATTCCAGCCCTGTTGACGCCTTGAACTGATGCTGGGCAAGTGGCCATATAGAAAGCCTTTCACCTGCTGGCAAATCGCCTGTGAAATCAGCCGAACAATAGATCAGCGCATCATGACGGCCGATCAAGATAACGGGAACCTGGCTCTGCGCGATAGCATGGAGAGCCGCCAGCGAATGATCAAAGCGGCGGCCAAGGAAGCCAAAGCCCAGACATAGTGGTGCTGACAGACAGGATAGTGTTTTTTCAAGGTCTGTGCTGTCTTGTTCAGCGATATGGATGAGCCGGTCAGGCGGAAATTGGGATTGATCCGTAATGGAGTCAAAATCACCAATGATATAATCAGGCATAACGCCCATATCTACCGCCGTATTAGCGCCACTATCAGCAGCGATAAGCGGAAAATGATTGAGCAGAGCCGATATGTGCATGTCATCAACATGACTGCCGCCAAGGGCTATGACAGGCTTATCATAAGGTAGAATTCTGGATCGGTTGCTGTTTTTATCTGTCATCATATGCTGCCTTCATCACCCAATCATGACGTCAATACCGCCTCTATTATAGGCAGGTACGCATGATGACAACAATAGCAGATGCGCCTTAAAGGCTGATATTGGTTTCCCGGATTCTGTATGCGAGATTCTGTATGCGAAATTCTGGCTTTAATTATTTTAGCGTAAAATATCTTGGCGTAAAATATGTTTGGGAGAAAATGATTAATAAGATGGGTTGGTGGAGCTAAGCGGGATCGAACCGCTGACCTCTACAATGCCATTGTAGCGCTCTCCCAGCTGAGCTATAGCCCCTAACCCATTGTGCTTATACCTACAATCAGAGTGTTGGTATTGGCAAGTAGTTTTTCACTTTTCTTCGTCATCTTCAGAATCGAGGAAGTCTTCGACGATTGGCGGCTCAGCATCAAGGTTTTCGTCTTCTTCGTCCGATTTTGCCAATTTAATCAGGCCGTCATCATCGTCATCATCAATGCTATCCTCATCNATGGCAGCTTCTTGAAGGCCTTCATCAATGGCAACTTCATTTTCAATTTTATCGGTATCCAACTGGACTTCAGGCTTAGCTGCCGCAACTGGCTTTATTCGTCTGCTTTTCAGTGAAACTTCTGGATCAAAGGTTTCGCCACATTCAGGACAGACAATTTTTTCTTTGTTAAAATCATAATATTTGGCACTACAAGACTGGCATGTTCGTTTAGTTCCCAGTGACGTCATCATACTTCCTCAATATTGTTCACATCTTTGCATGGCATTTCACTCAAAAAACTCGCTAGGTCAATAAAAAAACTGACCTGAGTGAGGATTTTCGCTATATCCTTGCAATAATCAAGGGTAAAGCATGTATTTATGATAAAACTTTACTCCTTTTGAAGGAAAAGATTCGTTATGACGCAACTGACAGCCACCGCCTCAACCGCCCTTGCCGGCAAGATTATCTGCCCGGGAGATAAATCCGTCTCACATCGATCACTTATTTTTGGGGCTCTCGCTAAAGGCAAAACCACAATTACAGGATTACTGACAGGTGATGATGTCCTATCCACAGCCTCAGCCTTGCGGCAGTTAGGGGTGACTATTTCAGAACCTGAGCGCAATGCCAAAGGTCAGTATATAGCGGCGGTTACCGGCGTTGGATTAGGGGCCTTTGCTGAGCCTGCCGCGCCTCTTGATCTCGGCAATTCAGGAACGGGCGCAAGATTGCTAATGGGCGTGATTGCAGGGTCTGGAATATCGGCGGTCTTTACTGGCGATGCGTCGCTATCAAAACGCCCTATGCAGCGCATTATGACCCCTCTTGGCCGGATGGGGGCTGAGTTTACGGCGCGTGATGGTGATAAGCTCCCCCTCACCGTCAGCGGGACGCGCGCGCCTCTCAGCCTTGATTGGCAAAGCCCGCACGCTTCCGCCCAGGTGAAATCTGCTGTGCTGCTGGCTGGCTTAACGGCGCGCGGCAAGACCAGCGTGACTGAACCCGTGGCATCTCGCGATCACACAGAGCTGATGCTAAGGCATTTCGNGGTAGATGTTGAAACCACAACGCATAGTGATAACAGCTACACCGCCAGCATTGTCGGCGAAGCTAGCCTCACCGCCGCCGATATTATCGTGCCATCTGATCCATCATCGGCAGCATTTCCAGTCGTCGCCGCATTAATCACAAAAAACAGCGCTATAACTGTCACAGGCGTCAGCATTAATCCTTATCGGTTTGGGTTATATCAAACGCTTATAGATATGGGCGCTGATATTACGATTAGCAATCAACGGGTTGAAGGCGGTGAGCCGGTGGCTGATCTGATCTGCAAATCCTCCAGACTTAAAGGCATTACGGTTCCGGCTAGCCGTGCCGCATCCATGATTGATGAATATCCCGTCTTATCCGTTGCCGCCGCCTATGCCGAGGGGGAAACCCATATGCCTGGAATAGAAGAATTGCGCGTCAAAGAAACTGACCGTATCGCATTAATGGAGGAGTGTTTGCGTAAAGGTGGGGCGGCTGTTACCAGCACCCATGACAGCATGACCGTAACAGGAGCCAGCACTCAAGATGGCGGCATGACAATTGATGCCCAGCATGATCACCGTATCGCTATGTCTTGTCTGATCTTTGGTCTGGCCAGCGCTAGGCCGGTCACGGTGTCAGGATGTGAGACGATCAATACCAGCTTTCCTGAATTNGCTGAACTGATGCAATCTATTGGCGCTGATATCAAAAATGAGATTAGCCAAAATGGGGATAGCATATGATCATTGCGGTTGATGGCACCGCCGCATCAGGCAAGGGGACATTAGCCAAACGGCTAGCCGAGTATTTCAATCTCGCTTATCTTGATACAGGTGCCTTGTATCGCGGCGTTGCTTTGCGGCTATTGCGGCGTTCAGAAGATGCTGATACTAGCCCTGATTTAGCCGCCAGCGAAGCCCAGCTCTTGACCTTGGATGATCTCAATGATCCTGATTTGCGGCTTGAGAGNACCTCCGCCATGGCCTCAAAAGTTGCTGGTATTCCAGCCGTCAGGCAAGCTTTGCTCACCTATCAGCAGGATTTTGCCAAAACCCCCCCTCATGACAAAGCTGGCAGCATTGTTGATGGCCGTGATATTGGCACGGTTGTCCTGCCCGATGCGGATATAAAGTTCTTTTGTGATGCGGATATTGAGATTCGTGCCGATAGACGTTATCAAGAGTTGATTTCGCGTGGAGAATCGGCTAAGTATGCCGACATTAAAGCTGGTCTTGCGGCAAGAGATGATCGGGATATGAGAAGACCGATTGCTCCTCTCAAACCAGCACAAGACGCTATCATGATTAATACAGGACTTATGTCGATTGATCAGATGGTGAAGCAAGCGATAACTTATATAGTTTAATATATATCTGATCGTTTAAATATGAGCGCCAACATATGATAAGGCTATGTTGGTATTTTTAACTTAACCAAGTGGCTGGAAACCATCTTGTAACCTCGTGACGATGCTTTGCCTTAACCCGTCACGGCTATCCCTATCCAGCCGGGATCTGGTTTTACCAGTTGTTACAAGACTTAACGGAGATCACTTTTGTCAACAACCAACACAGGCCTAGAACAGGCTATGAGCGAAAATTTTGCTGATTTATTGGCAGAGAGCTTTAACGAAGACATGAATATCGAAGGCAGTGTCGTCTTAGGAACTGTCATTTCAGTCGAAAAAGAGGCCGTCATTGTCGATGTTGGCCTGAAATCCGAAGGTCGGGTTTCGATTAAAGAATTTATGACACCGGGGCAACAGGCTAGCGTTAATATNGGCGATCAGGTCGAAGTTTACGTTGAGCGTTTAGAAGATCGTAATGGTCAAGCCTTACTAAGTCGGGATAAAGCGCGCCGTGAAGAAGCATGGGCAGCGCTTGAAACCGCACACAACAATCAAGAACGTGTAACCGGTGTTATCTTTGGCAAGGTCAAGGGCGGCTTTACCGTTGATCTTGATGGCGCAACAGCCTTTTTGCCCGGAAGTCAGGTCGATATCCGNCCTGTCCGTGATTTAGGCCCATTGATGGGTACGCCGCAGCCGTTTCAGATTCTTAAAATTGACCGCAAGCGCGGCAATATCGTTGTCTCTCGGCGTGCTGTTTTGGAAGAATCACGTGCCGAAGCGAGATCAGAGCTTGTCTCAAATCTATCCGAAGGCCAGGTGCTGACAGGTATCGTTAAGAACTTGACCGAATATGGCGCCTTTGTTGATCTGGGCGGCGTTGATGGTCTGTTGCATGTGACGGATATTGCATGGCGCCGGATTAATCACCCATCTGAGGTTCTGTCGGTTGGGGAAAGNGTCGAAGTTAAAGTGATTCGCTTTAACACCGATACNCAGCGNATCTCTCTAGGCATGAAACAGCTTCAGGAAGACCCNTGGGAAGCCGCAAAAGCCAATTTCACNATTGGNTCNATTGTCAAAGGNNGNGTCACCAATATNACTGANTACGGCGCTTTCATTGAATTNGCTGATGGTGTNGAAGGNCTTGTCCATGTCTCTGAAATGAGCTGGACGAAAAAGAATGTTCATCCGGGTAAGATCGTTTCCTCCAGTCAGGAAGTTGATGTCATGGTGCTTGATATCGATATGGAAAAGCGCCGGATTTCACTTGGGATCAAGCAATGTGTTGCTAATCCTTGGGAGGACTTTGCCAATACGGTTAAGGCTGGTGATGAGATTGAAGGCGAGATTCGCAACATCACTGAATTTGGGCTGTTCATTGGGCTGAATGATGATATCGATGGCCTTGTTCACCTGACTGATATTTCTTGGGATGTTCAGGGTGACGAAGCCATCCAATCCTTCAAAAAGGGTGAAAGCATCAAAGCCAAGGTACTTGAAGTTGACGTGACCAAAGAGCGCGTATCACTTGGCATCAAGCAATTGACTGATGATACGGTTGGGGAAACTCTTGCCAATATCAAAAAGGGCGACATCGTCACCTGTACCATTAGCAAGATTACCGATGGCGGATTAGAAGTCAGCGTCAGCGATAACGTCACCGGCTTTATCCGCCGCAGTGACCTGTCGCGTGATCGGGACGAGCAACGCCCAGAACGCTTTGCTGTTGATGAAAAAGTCGATGCTCAAGTCACCATGGTTGATGGCAAAGCGCGTAAGTTGTCGCTTTCGATCAAAGCGCGTGAGATGACCGAAGAAAAGAAAGCTATGGCTGATTATGGCTCATCTGATTCGGGCGCCAGCCTTGGTGATATCCTTGGTGCGGCATTGGCCAAGCGCAACACTGCATCTAATGAAGGTGATGATAATTAATCATTATCTAATATTCACAAACATAAATTCTAAAGGCTCCTTTTTGTAAGGAGCCTTTATTACAAGATTGGCAAACAAATCTTCTTAATAACAGATTGATCGCATTGACAAATTTATAAACCATCTGCATAGTTATCGAGTTATAAGAGGTGAGTATGACTAAATCAGAGTTAATTTTACGTTTGGCGGAGCTTAACCCCAATCTTTATCATCGGGATGTTGAGCGCATTGTTAATTGTTTTTTTGATACAATCACTGAGGCTTTAGCCNAAGGTAAACGTGTAGAATTACGCGGATTTGGTGCCTTTTCTGTTCGCCAACGTGATGCTCGTCTGGGGCGCAATCCACGGACAGGCGAAGCGGTGGACGTTGATGAAAAGAAAGTGCCTTTTTTCAAAATGGGCAAGTCCATGCTAGAACGTCTTAATCAGTCATAAGTACTTTAAGCGCTTCAGCAATATAAGCCCTGGCAGAGTAATGATATGCACGTCCTAAAAACCATTTTGGGCTGGCTACTTGGTTTGGTGATCCTTTCTCTTGTAGCCAATATTTCCATTTCTAATAGCCATGACACTGCTATTTATTTTTGGCCATTTGGGCTGATAGCCATAATACCGCTATGGATGATTGTGCTTGGATCATTTTCTGCTGGATTAATTATTGGCGGGATTATTTTATGGCCAAAACTGTTGATGAGCCGATTACGCAATCATCAGAGCAATCGCCGTATTCAGCGTCTGGAGACAGATTTAGCTGATTTAGCTGAGGACTTTAATAACCTGCCCCAGCATGAGCAAACGCCTTCGCTGACAGCCTCCTCTGCCCAGCCAACAGCAGTGAAAGATAAAAGCCATGATTGATTGCAAGATTTGTGGCTTGGCAAATCTGGCTGATCTGAAACAGGCTGATGCGGCGGGCGCAAGATGGGGCGGTTTTGTCTTTTACCCAAAATCGCCTCGCCATATCACGCTGTCTGATGCGGCTGATATTGCCATCGCCGCAGACCGATTACATCTCACTATCATGCGGGTTGCGTTAGTCGTTAATGCTGAAAACAGCGCCCTTGATGCCATCGTTGAGGCGCTTAATCCGGGGATGATACAATGTCATGGGGATGAAAGCCCTGACCGTATTCTGGCCATTAAGTCGCGCTATAAACGGCCTGTTATGAAAGCTGTTCGGATTGCTAATCTGATGGATATTCAAGCGGCGCTACGCTATGATGAAGTGGCGGATTGGATGCTTTTTGATTCTGCCCCCGTTGATGCTATCTTGCCTGGTGGAACAGGCCATAGTTTTGACTGGACATTAATGCGATCCTATATGGGAAAGACACCTTGGCTGTTGGCAGGTGGACTGACGGCGGATACCATTCATGATGCGGTTAAGGCAAGTGGGACAAAACATCTCGATGTATCATCAGGGGTTGAAAAATCCGCCGGGATAAAAGACCATAAGGCTATAACGGCATTTGTTGAAGCTGCCAAACAAATTGAACAAACAGATTGAACAAGCAAATTGACCAGATAGATTGAATAAACAAATTAACCAGATAGATTAACCAGATAGGCTGAAAAGAAGGATACCAGGTTATTATGAACGAACAATTAGCAAACTCGCTGCGTAACCAGCCTGATGAGCATGGAAAATTTGGCATCCATGGCGGGCGCTTTGTTGCCGAAACCCTTATGCCCTTAATTCTGCAAGTCGAAGCCGCCTGGAAAGAGTCTAAATCTGATCCTGATTTTGCGGAGGAAATGGAATATTACCGCAAGCATTATATTGGCAGACCTTCGCCCTTATTCTTTGCCAAACGGCTGACCGAATATTTCGGTGGGGCAAAGCTGTATATGAAACGGGATGAGCTAAATCACACTGGCGCGCATAAAATTAATAATGTGCTGGGTCAGGCTCTGCTCGCTAAACGCATGGGCAAAACCAGGATTATTGCTGAAACTGGTGCTGGCCAGCATGGCGTTGCCTCTGCCACCGCATGTGCTTTATTTGGCATGGAATGTGAAGTCTTTATGGGGGCGGAAGACGTCGAAAGACAGCGGCCTAATGTTGACCGTATGCGGCTGTTAGGGGCAAAGGTTCATCCCGTAACATCAGGGGCAGGAACGCTCAAAGATGCCATGAATGAGGCGCTCCGATATTGGGTGACGAATGCCGAAACCCATTTCTATATTATTGGCACGGCGGCAGGCCCGCATCCTTATCCAGCCATGGTGCGTGATTTTCAATCGATCATTGGAATTGAGGCAAAGGCCCAATTGCACGAAGCCGAAGGCCGTCTGCCCGATGCAATCGTTGCTTGTATTGGTGGTGGGTCAAACGCATTAGGGCTGTTTCATCCCTTTCTTGATGATCAGGATGTTACCATTTACGGGGTCGAAGCTGCTGGACACGGGATCGAGACTGGTGAACACGCGGCCTCATTAAATGGCGGCAAGCCCGGCATATTGCATGGCAATCGCACCTATTTATTGCAAGATGATGATGGCCAGATTAAAGATGCCTATTCGATTTCAGCCGGGCTTGATTACCCCGGCATTGGCCCTGAACATTCATGGCTTCATGAAATTGGCAGGGTCAATTATGTCAGCGCCACCGACCAGGAAGCGCTAGAATATTTTGCTCTTTGCTCACGCCTTGAAGGCATTATTCCAGCCCTGGAACCCGCGCATGCCATTGCCTTTATTGCCACCATGATCGGCGATATGGATAAAGATCAGATTGTCGTGATGAATATGTGCGGCAGAGGCGATAAAGACCTTGGCGCGGTGCTACCCATCCTTGAGAAGCAGGGGAAGCTCTAATGGCTCTTGACCGTATTGAGTCCTGTTTTTCCACTTGCCAAGCCGATAATCGCGCCGCCTTGGGCATTTTTATCTCAGCTGGTGATCCTGACCTGACGACATCAACCGAGCTGTTGCTTGGACTGCCAGATGCTGGTGCTGATTTTGTTGAACTAGGCATGCCGTTTTCTGATCCGATGGCTGATGGGCCGGTTATTCAAGCCGCCTCACTTCGCGCGATCAAGGCCGGCATTACCATGGATAAAGTGCTTAATATGGCGAGCCAGTTTCGCGCTAAACATCCTGATGTGCCG
>NZIT01000079.1 GCA_002691725.1 SAR116 cluster bacterium
TTTCGTGCATCCATGACCCTAAATTACCCTGTTCTAATATAATTTCTGTTTGCCATCTATTCACATAAGATAAAAGCAATGGTAGCATACCTTATGTTTATGTATAGGTTGTTATTAGTTTTCTTGATCTGGGTCTGGTTTCTGCCGACAGCTGCGATAGCATCTGCCTTGCCCGATTGTTCAATCACATCTGGCCCGCCTTATGATAAATGCTTTCTAACATTTACCTTTGGCGCAGACTCCGAGTTTGCAGGTGACCAATATATTGGTGAGGTTCAGAACAATGGCTGGCATGGTCATGGCACTTATATTTATGGCCCCAAATCAGAATGGTATGGCCACCGTTATATTGGGGCGCATCGTGAAGGTAAGCGTGATGGCCACGGCGTCTATAAGTTTACAGGCGGTGATATGTTTATTGGCCGCTTCCGTAAGGGCAAATTTGAAGGCCATGGTGTCTATATATTCGACAATGGCGATATGTATATTGGCGATTTCAAGAGTGACATTCGGTCTGGAATTGGCGCCTATGTCTGGTCAGATGGCCGCATTGATATGGGTGAGTTTGCTGATGGCGTCCTAAATGGTGATGCTATTGTTGTTTACACAGACGGCACAATAGACGAAGGGGTGTGGCAAGATGATGAACTCATAGCCTCACGCAAAACCATTTTCAGCCAGAGTAATTCGGGCGTTCTGCCAGCCTGTTTAGGTGATCCTGTTGCCTATTCCAGTGATTGCTTTGGCACCTATATTTATGACAATGGCAGCCGATATGTTGGCGATTTCCGCGATGGCTTTCGTGATGGTTTTGGGGTCTATATTTATGGTGAGGGAACCAATTCTGCTGGTGATATCTATGCCGGCATGAATAGCGATAGTGACTTCAAAGGCGTCGGCACTTATATCTGGACTGATGGCCGCATTGATGTTGGCATGTTTAGCGATGACCGGCTTAATGGCTATGCTATTGCGACTTACCCTGATGCGAGTGTTGAATCCGGGCAGTGGCTTGATGATGAATGGCAAGACCCGGCGCAATTTGGCGGTGTGCCGTCGCCAGATCAGAATGAACAAGATAGCGATGATGCAGCGCAACTTCCGCCAGCATTAGATACCCCTTCAGCAAGCTCAGATGATAAATTGCAATTCGCCGCCTCAGGTAGTGGCTTTGCGGTATCTGATGACGGGCATTTAGTAACCAATTTTCATGTCATTGAAGGATGCCAGGAAGTTGTTCTGCATGACCAGGGCTGGGAATATCCGCTTACCATTATCACCTTTGATCCAAAAAATGATCTGGCTTTGCTGAAAGCAGATTTTGAACCTAAAGCGGTATTTGCCTTAACCGATAAACGTCCTCAATTGTTGCAAGATATTTACGTTGCGGGCTATCCATTTGGGCATGAGATTAGCTCATCTGTTAAGGTCACCAAAGGCATTATCAGCTCGCTGACAGGTATCGGCAACGACTATTCCAATATTCAGATTGATGCTGCTCTGCAAAGCGGTAATAGCGGCGGCCCTATTCTGGATGATTACGGCAACCTTGTTGGCGTGGCAGTGGCTAAATTAGATGCCGAATATCTCATGGAACATTTTGGCGATATTCCGGAAAATACCAATTTTGGGATTAAGGCAAATGTTTTAAGCGGCTTGCTCGACAGTAACGGTATCAAGGCCTTGCCAGCGAATGATCAGCCGATTAGCAAAACAGCCTTGGGTCAGAAAATATCCAACGGAACCTATTACCTGTCATGCTGGATGACAGCAGCCCAGTTTCAGGCTATGTCAGCAGAATAATTCATTAAAACACAAAAAATTCTAAATCACTATCGACAATATTACATAAATATGACGATAATTCGGAAAGTTGATATCTTTTATGTGATGTTCTAATGGAAGTTTTTGACAAGATAATTATTGGTGCTGGCTCAGCGGGATGCGTGTTAGCCGGGCAATTAAGTGCTAATCAATCCAAGCGCATTCTGGTGCTGGAGGCTGGCGGTAAGGATACCTCACCCTGGCTACATATCCCCATTGGCTATGGCAAAACCTTTTTTCATCCAGGCCTCAACTGGCAATATGAAACCCAGGCTGAGCCAATGCTCCATGACCGCAAAATATATTGGCCACGCGGTAAGGTGGTTGGCGGCTCGGGGGCAATTAATGCCATGATCTATGCGCGCGGCTTGCCCCATGATTTTGATGACTGGCAAGATGCGGGGGCGATGGGCTGGAACGCGGATACGGTGTTTTCTGCATTTGAGGCGATGGAAACACAGATCACCCCTGATGGCACGAAAACAGGGTCTGGCCTGATGACGGTACAGGATATTTCAGATCAAATTCACCCAACGACAAAGTATTTTTTTGAAGCCGCGGATGAGCTTAATTATCCCCGCCAAGATGATTATAATAAGGCGCCATTTGAAGGCGCTATTAGCTATCGCATTAATACCAAAAATGGTCGCCGGAATGCGTCCTCGAGAGCGTTTTTGAAACCAGCTCTGCGCCGTAAAAATCTGGATTTGCGTGTCAACGCCTTGGTTGATCGTATCCATTTTGAAGATAATCGCGCGGTTGCTGTTTCATTTCAGTGGCGCGGCAAGACCCATATGGTGAGGGCGAGGGATGAGATTATTTTATCCGCAGGTGCGGTTGCTAGCCCAATGATTTTGCAGCGTTCGGGAATTGGTGATGGCAACAAGCTTAGCCCCCATGGGATCACGCCTGTGGTCGATAATCCCAATGTTGGCGCCCATATGCAAGATCATTTAGGGCTTAATTATTTCTTCAAGGCCAATCAGCCAACGCTAAATAATGTTCTTCATTCCTGGTCTGGACGGATCAAACTTGCNTTGCAATATGCGCTAGCAAGGCGCGGGCCAATGGCNCTTTCGGTCAATCAATGCGGCGGCTATTTTCGCAGCCGACCTGATTTAGACAGGCCAGATCAACAGGTCTATTTCAACCCTGTCACCTATACAACAACGCTTAAAGGCACGCGCACGATCATTAATACCGATCCCTTCCCCGGATTTATCATCGGCTTTTCGCCAGCCCGCCCAACGAGCCGGGGGCAGGTGCAAATCAGCCATGCAGACGCGGCGGCTAAACCGCTTATCCAGCCAAACTCCCTAGCCACAAATCAGGATTGTCAGATGGTCATAGATGGGGCAAAATTATGCCGCGCTTTTGCCAATACAGAGAGCATAAAGCAGCTGATTGATACGCCTTTTGGTGAGGATGTGTCTCAGATGAGTGAAGATGATATGCTTGATGATTTTCGTAAAAGATGTGGCACNGTNTTNCATCCTGTNGGNACCTGCCGGATGGGGGCAAATGCGAAAACGGCTGTTGTTGATCATGAATTGCGCGTCTTTGGAGTTGATGGATTGCGTGTTGTTGATGCCTCTGTCTTTCCCAATATCACATCGGCAAACACGAATGCGCCTACGATGATGCTGGCGTGGCGGGCGGCGCAACTGATNATGGAGAGCCGAAAATGACCACAGTTTATTCAGCCGCACAATATTCCGCTGCACAATATTCTGCTTCTGGNGCNATGGCCGATTACTATGATGCAGGCAGCGAGGATCAGGATGTCCGCATTACCAGTATTGAAACCTTTACCACGCCGTTGATTGGCTTTGTTCGGGTGACGGCTGAAAATGGTCAGACTGGTTGGGGGCAAGTATCGACGTATAACAGCGATCTGTCTTGTCAGGTGCTGCATAGGCAAGTCGCGCCTTGGATGCTAGGCCGCGGGATTGATGCGCTTGAGCAGGTCATTGATCTGATCCCTTTGCGTGAACATAAATATCCGGGGACATATCTATGCCGAGCCATGGCAGGGCTTGATACGGCGGTTTGGGATTTNCGCGGCAAGATGGCAGGCAAGCCAGTGGCGGCATTGCTTGGCGGTAGCGCTGGTGATTTGCGAGCCTATGCCTCATCCATGCGGCGAGATATCACGCCCGAAGACGAAGCAGAGCGGCTTAAAGCGCTTAGTGGCCAGTTTGGATTTGATGCCTTTAAGATCAGGGTTGGTGCTGAATGCGGCAGAGATATTGATGAATGGCCAGGCCGCAGTGAGGCGATGATCCCATATATGCGAAAGGCTATGGGAGATCATGTCGCGTTATTGGCAGANGCTAATTCAGGGTTTTCGCCTGACCGTGCTATCGCAATTGGTCAGATGATGAGCGATGCTGGCTTTGAGCATTTTGAAGAACCTTGCCCGTATTGGGAGCTGGAGCAAACAGCAGAAGTGACGCGCAAGCTGGATATCGCGGTGACTGGCGGTGAGCAGGATTATGATCTTAATCAATGGAAGCGGATCATCACCATGCCGGCGGTTGATATCATTCAGCCAGATATTTTGTATCTAGGCGGCATGTGCCGGACGATGCAGGTGGTTNAGATGGCTAAACCTGCGGCTTTGCCAGTTACCCCGCATTGCGCTAATTTATCGCTTGTCACATTATTCACCATGCACCTGATGCGGGCATTGCCACATCCCGGAAAATATCTGGAGCTGTCGATTGAGGGCGCAGACTATTATCCATGGCAATATGGGCTTTACACGCATGATCCTTANACGGTTGAGGATGGCAAGGTCACGGTCAGTGATGCGCCGGGNTGGGGGGTTGAAATTAATCCCGANTGGCTAGCCAAAGCNGACTATCACATCAGTACACGCAATTAGGGCATTGTCTTGGCTGGTAACTCAGCATAAGGTGNGAGGAATGANACAGTTTTTTACCTTAACAGATTGCCAGTCACCTAATGCTTTGCGAAGCTTGNCGGAACATTTAANCCCTGTTGTTGATGCCGCTGGTGATGCCATTATGGCGGTCAAAGCCGCTAGCCAGAGCGCTAATGCTAATGCTAATGCTAATCTATCTATTGCCGCTGAGCAAAAATCAGATGGTAGCCCGGTTACNATTGCNGATGCCAGGGCNGAGGCGATTATCCTGCCAGCGTTAGCGCAAACCGCGCCAGATATCCCCATNATTTCCGAAGAAAATGCCGCTAGCCATGACTTAGAGCCAAGTGAGGCCTATTTTCTGGTTGACCCNCTTGACGGCACAAAAGAGTTTATCAAGGNGGATGATAATGGGGCATTTACCGTCAATATTGGTTTGATCTATCAGTCTCGGCCTATTATGGGATTGGTGCTGGCGCCAGCGCGAGGCCAGCTTTATATCGGGGTTGTTGGCGATGGCGCGATGTTGCGGGAAAATGATGAAATGCGCCCCATTAGCACAAGAGACGTGCCGATAACAGGCGCCGTTGCCGTAGCCAGCGCATCTCACCGCGATGCGGCAACCGATGACTGGTTATCAGGGCATGGCATTAATGAGACGGTTTCGGTTGGCTCATCCTTGAAGTTCGGGCTNCTCGCTTCTGCCGCCGCCGATGTCTATCCGCGTTTTGGCCCAACAATGGAATGGGATACCGCCGCAGGTGANGCGGTGTTAAGGGCGGCTGGCGGCACGGTAAAGCATATTGACGGTAGCGATTTCNGCTATGGTAAGCCCGATTGGCGCAATCCCGGCTTTATCGCTATTGGCGGTTGGCGCGAATAACGGATTTAGCCTTTATGGGCGTCAATACTGTCTGTCGGGACACCTGATCGGTCGTTCATGCCATAGTCGCNCAAAATGCCAACAACACGAATGCGGTAATCATAAAAGATATCTCTGCGGCCACGGATTTGCGCTTTTCTATGTTCGGCGACATTGCGCCAGCGATCAACCGCCGCTTCATCCTCGAAATAAGAAATGGAAAGATATTTTTCCGGGTTAGTCAGGCTCTGAAACCGCTCAACGCTGATAAATCCCTCAGTCGCCTCGGCTATCGGGCGNATCCTGGCGGCAATATCGAGATACTCATCCATCTTGCCGTCTTTGGGGTAAACTTCAAAAATGATGGCGATCATATGCGCTCCTTTTTGTTATTTATTTTATCGTAGAATTTAATGCACCTAATAGCAATGATCTAAATGTTTCATGCCATTTTCGGGGTGGGGAAGGGGATAGGCTTCTCACGGATAATCAGATGGATAAGAAATGCCCCCAAGCCCGCCGCTAGATTAATATTCCACATGAGATCATAACTGCCAGTCAGGTCATAAATACGGCCGCCAAGCCATGCGCCGATAAATGATCCAAGCTGATGTGAGAGAAAGACAACCCCATAGAGCGTTGCCAGATAACGAGGACCAAAAAATGTCACCACCAGACCACTGGTTAACGGAATAGTGCCAAGCCAGATAAAGCCCATCGCCGCCCCAAAGATAATCGCACTTGCGGGGGTGATCGGCATGCTAACAAAGGCAAAGATAATAATTGTCCGCGCCAGATAAATCAGCGCAAGCGGGATTTTCTTTGGCATCTTACCGCCAATCCAACCAAAAAATATCGCGCCGGCAATATTAAACAAGCCGATAAGCGACAACGACCATGAGGCAATCGAAGGATGAATACCATTATCCTGCAAGAACACAGGCAGATGCGTTGTGATAAAGACCAGATGAAGGCCGCAAACAAAAAACCCGGCGACAAGCAAGATATAATCGCGTGACTGAAACGCATGGATGACCGTTTTGCCAAGGCTGCTTTCGGCGACCATGGCAGTGGTGCTGTCATCGGCGGCTTTCAGACCGTAGCTAACCGCAATGATAGTGCCGCCAACCATGGATAGGCTGATCATGGCGACTTGCCAGCCATAGCCCAGGATCAGTAATTGCGTGATCGGCACAAGCGCGAATTGCCCGAATGAGCCTAATGACGTAACTAGCCCTATGGCTAGCGTGCGTTTATCATCAGGGACAATTTTACTAACCGCGCCAAGCGTTACCGCCATGCCGGCACTGCCAAGCCCCAAGCCAAAAAGCACATTGCCGAATATCATACCTCCGGGGGTCACAAACCCTGCCATCGTGAGCAATCCGGCAAGGTAAAATCCGCCACCCATGGCGGCGACTTTCCAACAGCCGATGCGGTCGCTAATGGCGCCAAAGAACGGTGATGACAGCCCCCAGAGAATATTTTGGATAGCAATGGCAAAGGAAAACACCTCTCTGCCAGTATCCATCTCAAGACTGATAGGGGTAAGGAACAGCCCCATAGATTGCCGAATTCCAAGGCCAATTGTGACAAGGAACGACGCTGATAAAAGCACAATAAGCCAGGGCGATTTCATTTAAAATCCATAAATATGTTTAGGTTTGATCAGATACTGATCACCTGTTTAATGGATATATGCTATAAGACATTTACAACATTGCATAGCATTTAGGTTATAGAAATGAATATTACAGTTATTGGCACAGGATATGTTGGGCTTGTTTCAGGGACTTGTTTTTCTGAGTTTGGCTTTAACGTCACTTGCATTGATAAGGATGATGTGAAAATAGAACGCCTCAAGCACGGCGAGATCCCGATATATGAGCCAGGGCTTGATGATCTGGTGGCGCGCAACATGGCGGCTGGTCGGCTGACATTTTCAACTACGTTAGAGCAGTCTGTTGCCGATGCTGATGCTGTATTTATTGCTGTTGGAACACCTGAACGGCGCGGCGATGGTCATGCTGATTTGAGCTTTGTTTACGCGGCGGCAGCAGAAATTGCACCGCATTTAACAGGCTATACCGTTGTTGTGACGAAATCGACTGTGCCTGTTGGAACCGGGCGTGAAGTGGAACGTATTCTCAAAAGCACAAATCCAGATGCTGATGTTGATGTTGCCTCAAATCCTGAGTTTTTGCGCGAAGGCTCTGCCATTACGGATTTTATGCGCCCTGATCGCGTTGTCGTTGGGGCAGAAACTGATCGTGCTAAAGAGCTCATGACAACATTATATCGGCCGCTATATTTGCTGGAAACNCCNATACTGTTTACCAATTTAGAAACCTCNGAGCTGATNAAATATGCGGCGAATGCGTTTTTGGCGGTGAAGATTTCCTATATCAATCAAATGGCNGATTTGTGCGAAAAGCTAGGCGCGGATGTCCATGATGTCGCNAAAGGCATGGGGCTGGATAAGCGGATTGGCANCAAGTTTNTGCATCCGGGGCCCGGCTATGGCGGCTCATGTTTTCCGAAAGANACCCAAGCCNTAGTGCGAACGGCCGAGCAGGCCAATGCCAGTGCTACCATTGTTGAGGATGTTGTGGCCTATAATAAAGCCCGCAAACTGGCCATGGCAGATCGCATTATCGCCGCAGCAGGGGGTGATATATCGGGCAAAACCATCAGCATATTAGGGTTATCATTCAAACCCGAAACAGATGATATGCGCGAAAGTCCAGCTCTCGATATCATCCCTATTCTGATTAATCATGGCGCTAATATTCAAGCTTATGATCCGGCTGCTATGGATCAAGCTAAGCCGTTATTACCTGATGCGGTGACGTATTGTGATAATGCGATGACAGCGGTCACAGGGGCAGATATTGTTGTTGTTCTAACCGAATGGAATGAGTTCAGGGCGATTGCTCCGGCGCAACTCGCCAGCGCCATGGCAAGTGATATTGTCGTTGATTTACGCAATATATTTGATCCGGTGTCAATGGCCAAGAATCACCTTAAACTGTTTAATATTGGTCGAATGAATATCAAGGGACGTGAGTAATTAGCGATGTCGGATGCCATAAAACAGCATATGCAAGCCTCAGCACAGGTAAAGCTTGGCGTTGCTGAACACTGCGCCAAGCCAGCAGCAGAGGCGGCGCATGCCATCGCCCATAGCCTCAAGCAAGGCGGGAAACTGATGCTTTGCGGCAATGGCGGCTCGGCTGGTGATGCGCAGCATTTAGCGGCTGAGTTTGTGGCCACGCTCAATCACCAAAAGCCGCGGCCAGGGCTGGCGGCGTTGGCGCTGACGACTGATACCTCATTCATCACCGCTTATTCTAACGATTTCGGCTTTGAGGGTATTTTTGAACGCCAGATACAAGCCTTGGGCAAATCGGGGGATGTCTTGATCGGCATTTCGACTAGCGGGAATTCAGCTAATGTTGAGAAGGCCATGGCCTATGCCAGGGCGCATGGTATCACAACGATTGCCATGACAGGTGAGAGTGGCGGTAAATTGGCTAGCCATGCTGATATCTTGATCGCTGTTCCCAGCCCGTCTACCATGCATATTCAGGAAAGCCACATTGCGCTAGGTCATGCCATGACGGCAATGGTCGAAGACCTGATGGCGGCAGGGTAGAGCCTGTCATTTCATCGGGTTAGATTTACCCAGCTTAAGATGCCCATTGCTTGCGGTCTTTGATCATGGCAAGCGCGGCGTTGCGCCCCGGTAAACCTGATACGCCGCCGCCGGGATGGGAGCCTGAGCCGCCAAGATATAAGCCCTTAAACGGCATCCGATAATTGGCTGCCCCAGCAACTGGCCGCATGGCATAAAGCTGATCAGCATGGAGCGAGCCATGGAAGATATCGCCGCCAATCATGTTCAGTTTACGTTCAATATCAAGGGGTGAGTTAATCTGATTATCAATGATGCTGGCGCGGAAGCCGGGAGCATGTTTTTCCACAGTATCAAGAACCGTGTCCGCTGCCTCATCACGGGCGTCATCCCAGCTTCTGCCATCAGGTAGCTCGCGGCGGAAATGCTGACAAAACAGGCTCATCACATGATGCCCTGATGGCGCCAGACTGTCATCAAGAAGCGTCGGGATACACATTTCAATGACCGGCTCACGCGCCCAGCCATGATCCATGGCATCACGCCACGCCTGTTCCACATAAGGGATAGATGACATGATGTTAACCGACCCATTGAGCATCAGCTCTGGTGCTGTTTTGCTGTTTTTAAGGGCGGTAAATTGCGGCAATTCTTTGAGCGCAACATTCATCCGGAAACTGCCTGATTCCGACCGATAGCCCTTGATCCGGCGGCTAAAATCTGCGGCCAATTGCTCATGCTTGATAATCCGCCCAAACAGAATCTGCGGATGGCAATTCGCTAATACAGCCTTGGCCTTAATCTCATCACCATTGCGGAGCTTGAGGCCGCGAATACGGTCACCATCAATAATGGCGCTATCGACCTCAGCATCGGTGCGAATATCAACGCCGCGAGCTTGGGCGGATTTAGCCATGGCTTGCGTGATCGCACCCATACCGCCCTTCGCATGTCCCCATGCGCCGTTTTTCCCATTAGCTTGGCCGAAATGGTGATGCAGCAAGACATAGGCTGTGCTGGGGTGATAAGGCGAGGCAAAATTGCCAACACTGCCGCTATAAGCCATTGTCCCCTTGAGGATATCCGATTCAAACCAGCCATTAAGATAATCACCAACCGACTTGGTCATCAGCTCAGCTAAATGCGCTCTTAATTCAAGCGGCATTTTTGACATTATACGGCCAGATTTCCACATATCGGATATCTGGCTGAACAAGGATTGCGTCAGGTTATAGGGGGTGGAGCGCATCAGATTGCGGACATCTTCGGATATCCCATCTAAAATCTCATCAAGCCGCTGATACTGCTCAGCATCGGATTTGGAAAACTTGGCGATTTCTTTGACGGCATCTTCGGCCTTGCTTGGCATCCATAATGCGTCTTTACCATCAACAGTAATGGATGAGCCTTCGCGGGTGATCACTTCCAGACCAAATTGGGAAAGCTCAAGGTCGCGGATAACAAGTTGATCAAGCAGGCTAACAACGTATGAAAACTCCGAATTACGGTAGCCTGGGCTAAACTCTGTCGTCACCGCCGCCCCGCCAATTACATCACGGCGTTCCAGCATGACAACCTTAAGTCCTTTAGCGGCCAGATATCCTGCCGCGGTTAATCCGTTATGTCCGGCGCCAATAATGGCAACATCATAAGACATCTCTATCTCCCTGCTGATTTACTATATTCTTATTTGGCTTCTTATTTAGCCGCATATTCGGTTGCGTATTTGGCTTTAATCTTCAGAATCTTATATAAGGAAAATATTACAAGCTAAATTGCTTTGGGGCAATAGGGGTGGGGCTATCTGTACCACTTCCATTCAAGAGGCGTGATAGTCTGATCAAAGGTCAGGCGTTCATATTCTTTGGTGGCAACATAGACTTTCGCATATTCTGCACCGAGCCAGTCTTTGATAAATGCGCTCTTTGCAAACATGTCATTGGCCTCAGCCCAAGTCGCCGGCAAGCCCGCACGGTTAGGCGCATCATAAGCATTTTTTTCTGTCATCGCAGGCGGTGTGATTTTATTGCTGATCCCGTCCACCATAGCGCTAAGGATAAGCGCGGTTGTCAGATATGGGTTGATATCAGCGCTAGCGGCTCGGTGTTCAATGCGTCTTGCTGATTTACTGCCAGCCGGAATACGGAAGTTGACGGTGCGATTATTGACTCCCCAGCTTTTATCGACAGGCGCATAATGTCCGGGCGCGATCCGTCGCCAAGCGTTCGCATTTGGTGAAAACACGGCAAAACTATCCCCTAAATGCTGTGCCAGACCGCCAACAGCATGGCGCAAGGCTGGATTAGAGACAGGGTCTGCGCCGTCTTGTTCGGCCATCAGATTATTGCCTTGATCATCCCAGAGACTGACATGGAGATGAAAGCCGCTGCCTGTATCATCGGCAAAAGGCTTGCCCATAAAGGTCGCATCAATGCCATGACGTCTAGCCACTCGGCGCGTGTGATAGCGCAATAACGCGGCTTCATCAGCGGCACGCAAGGCATCTTTATTATGCAGAATATTGATCTCATACTGGCCACGGCCATACTCGGTAATGGCGGTATCCGCCTTAACCCCAGCATGGATACAAGTGCGGTGAATATCATTAATCACATCCGCAAACTCATCAAAAGCTTCAATGCCATAAATCTGATTTGTCGGCTGTACCTCACCTGTCACCGGGATAGGGGCATATTGGCCCATGCCATCATTAAGCTTGCGGTCAATCAGATAAAACTCCAATTCCGGGGCGATAACAGGATAAATCCCCATGCCGTTAATGCGCGCGATAACCGTCTCTAAAATTCCGCGTGGATCAAGCTGATGCGGGGTGCCATCAGATTCCATCATTTGGATCAGACAAGCGATATTTCTGCCCTCATCATCAAGCGTATGAAAGCTATCAGCAACAGGTATAAAAGGATAATCGCGGTCGCCAGTATCCCAGACTAATCCGGTTTCTGCCACAGACTCACCTGTTGCATCGGTGCCGAATACACTTGCTGGTAACAGAATGCCTTCTTTGATCAGTTTTGGCAGGGTATCAGCGGGTAAAAGCTTGCCCCGCATGATGCCGTTTGAGTCAGCAAACATGGCTGTAATTGTTTCCATATGGGGAAAATTTTTAGTGAGTATATTTAGCAATTGTGCCATGATAATTATACTTTCGGTTGAATAGGCTCAAATAATTATGGTANTNGGTTTGNNCTTGTATTTTACAATAACTTAATGTCCAATAGCATATGGGAAAAAAGATGGAAACTCAGCATTTAAATCCGTTTAATGATCCTCTTGTCGCCAGTGATGTTGCGCATCATCTGCATCCATTTACGGATTACGCGCAAATGCGGCAAGAAGGCACGCGGATTATTACCCATGCGAAAGGCCATTATATTTATGACAGCGATGGCAATAAAATATTGGACGCGATGGCAGGTCTTTGGTGTGTGAATGCGGGTTATGGCCGCCAAGAGCTGATTAATGCGGCGACCGAACAGCTCAACAAACTGCCCTATTACAACACATTTTTCAAAACCAGTAATTTGCCAGCGGCGGAATTATCTCAGCGGCTGATGGATATAGCCCCCGATGGCATTAGCCATGTCTTTTATGCTAATTCAGGCTCTGAAGCCAATGATACGATTGTCCGCATGATCAGGCATTACTGGGCCCTCGAAGGCAAGCCACAGAAACAAAAAATTATCAGCCGCGAATATGGCTATCACGGCAGCACTATGGTCTCAGCCAGTATGGGCGGGATGAGCGGTATGCATGATCAAGCCTGCCGTCTGCCTGATTTTGAGCATATCAAGCCGCCTTATGGCTTTCTTTATCAGGGCAATATGGATGAGGATACCTTTGCCGAAGTCTCCGCAGGTTGGCTCGAAGATAAAATACAAGAGCTAGGGGCAGATCAAGTTGCCGCATTTATTGCCGAACCGATCCAGGGCGCTGGCGGCGTGATTATCCCGCCGAAAGGCTATTTTGACCGTATTCAAGCGATTTGCCGCCGCCATGATATTCTTTTTGTTGCTGATGAGGTTATCACCGGTTACGGCCGCACAGGGGAATGGTTTGCTAGCCAAACGATGAACCTAAAGCCTGATCTGATGGCAACAGCGAAAGGCCTGACCTCAGGCTATCAGCCGATGTCGGCGGTTCTGGTTGGGGAAAGAGTGGCAGAAAAGCTGATCTCTGATGGCGGTGAGTTTTATCATGGCTTCACCTATTCAGGGCATCCAGTGGCGGCGGCAGTCGCGCTGGCTAACCTCAAACTGATTGAGGATGAGGGGCTGATTGAAAGGGTCAAAAATGATACAGGCCCTTATCTGGCCAAAGCAATACAGACGCTGGCTGATCATCCGATGGTCGGTGAAGCCAGAAGTTTCGGTCTGTTAGGAGCAATTGAGTTGGTGGAAAATAAAGCCGGGCCTGACGATAAAGGGCCTCGGCATTTTGCCAAGCAAGGTCATGCGGCGGTTGTTGTTCGTGATCATGCGATTAGCATGGGCATGATGATTAGAGCGGTGCGTGATGGGATGATCTTATCACCGCCATTAACCTATCAGCGGGCGGATATTGATGAAACGCTGGCAATCTTGCGAAAAGCTCTTGATGCGGCAATGGATACTCTAAACCTCTCCTGAGTGGGAGCCTCTGATAAATCAACACGCTAAATCGTAATTTTGGGGGAAAGCATGGATTATGTCGATTCTGATCAGGCGTTTCTAAAGCAAAATATCAAAGGCACTAAACATGAGATGACTTATGCCGGCGCGTTAAGTTTTTTGCGCCGAAAATATAGTCGTGATCTTAAAGATGTGGATATCACAATTAGCGGTATTCCATTTGATGGGGCGGTGACGAACCGTCCGGGAACCCGCTTTGGCCCACGCGCTATTCGGGCGGCGTCAACGGAATTGGCTAGTCTGACTGCCTTTCCATTTGGCTTTGATCCCTTTGATACACTGGCTGTTGTTGATTATGGTGATTGCGCGCTTGATCCGCATGACCCAAAAACGATCCCTGAGACGATCACAAATCATGCGCGAGGCATTATCGCGGCTGGCTCAAAAATGCTAACCTTTGGCGGGGATCATTTTGTGGCTTTGCCGCTTATTCGGGCGCATGCTGAAAAATATGGGCCGGTCGCATTGGTGCAATTTGATGCTCATTGCGATACTTGGGATGATGGCGGCTCAACGCTAAATCATGGTTCTATGTTCCTGCATGGCTATCAAGAAGGCGCTATTGATCCATCGCGGTCTATTCAGGTTGGTTTGCGGACATGGAACCAATCTGATCATGGGTTTGAGATTTTGACGAGCCCGTGGGTGCATCGCAATGGCATTGCGGCAACACTCGATGCGATCATGGAAAGGGTCGGTGATCATCCGGCTTATATTAGTTTTGATATTGATTGCCTTGATCCGGCTTTTGCTCCGGGGACGGGAACCCCTGTTCCGGGCGGGCTGGCGTCATGGCAAGCGCTTGAGCTGATCCGCGGTTTAACTCCATTGAATATGATTGGCATGGATTTGGTTGAGGTATCGCCAGCCTATGATCATGCGGATATCACCGCGATGGCGGCGGCAAATATTGCCCATGATTGGCTTTGTGTGATGGCGGCAAAGGCTGGCGCCAAGGAAAATATTGTTGGCAAAGTATAATCCGGCTTTGCGGTGATCACAGCTCTGGGATTGGCGTTGCGTTGAACTGAAAGCTGTTAATGCAGGCATCAACGCCGCCCATTTGCGCGATTTTCTGCTTTTGATCGCTGAGCGCTAATTGTGAGACTTTTTCAGGATCGCAAATATCCCAAAGATGCGATTTTCCTTGCGCCAGGATATGCGCATATGCAGGATTATCGGACAGGTCATGGCGCTCATCAGGATCATTGCCAAGATCAAATAGCAATGGCGACATGCCAGCATACCAGATCAGTTTCCATTGCGCCCATGCCACCATAAATGACCCTGTTGTTGAGCCGCCATCGTGATACTCACTAAAACATGGCCGCGTGAGATCATCACTGTCTGCTTGGGCAAGCTGCACAAGATCAATGCCTGGCCATTCAGGCGGTTTTGTGATGCCAGCGACCTTAAGAATAGTGGCTGGAATATCAAGTAAATGGACGCCGCTATCGCTGATTTTGGCTTGTGGGATATCCTGCCCTGATATGATCATAGGTATCCCTGCGGAGGCTTCAAACATAAACTGCTTTGTCCATAACCCGTGATCACCAAGCAACTCACCATGATCAGATGTATAAATAATCAGCGTATCGTCGCGCAAACCGGCGGCATCAATGGCGGCTAGAATACGGCCAATGCAAGCATCCATAAAACTGGTTAAGCCGTAATATGACGCGATAGCTTGCTGGGCGCGCTTAGCGTCAAAATGATCATGATAGTTAAAAAACCCTGCCATATTCTGAACTTCGGCATGATCATGCGTGAAGGGTTCTGGCACAGGCATCTGATCAGGATCATACATACGATAATATTCATCTGGCGCAATAAGCGGATAATGCGGGCTGACTAAAGATATAAATCCGGCAAAAGGCGCATCATGCCGCGCTGGTTCAGCTAGCCATGTTTCGGCGGCGGATGTGATGCTAAGGTCATAATTGGTGTAACTGCTCTCGCCACTGCCAACCTCAGTTGCTAGTTCTGCGGCGCCTTGATAGTCAGGTAATTCATCACGGACTAATCCAACTAGCCAGCCTTTTCCATGAACATGCATAGGCTTAATTTCTTTGCTAAAGCCGTGATCCACGCCAGCCTGAAAATGCAGTTTGCCAATTGATGTCGTGTCATATCCTTGGCTGCGAAGCATATGCATCCAGCTGATCTGCTGACCATCATAGGGGGTCGCGCTATCCCAATAGCGGTTCTGGTGAACATAAGTTCCGGTCGCCAGTGCCGCCCTTGTTGGCACACACATGGGTGAGGCGGTATAGCCGCGTTTGAACAACGTGCCGTCATTCGCCAGCTGATCGAGATGCGGTGTTTTGACAATATCATGCCCCATGCAGCCCATGGCATCGCGGCGATGCTCATCCGATATGATGACAATAATATTTTTCATGATATTAATTTACGACTCAGATTTAGCACCCAAGTTTAGCACCCAAGTTTAAGATAGGGACATTATGTCCTGATATTTCTCTGGCCGTCTATCTCTAAATAATCCCCAGCTTGCGCGTTCCGCCCCGCTTGGCATCAATATCAATATCGCAACATGGTTTCAGGACTGCGGTTTTCCCATAAATACAATTTTTCTTGTACTGGAGCATATTTTTAATTGCAGCGTCAAATCCTCTTTGCTTATGTTCAATATGTAGAAAATATTTTTGAGGAATTTGCTATGGCTTATGGTGTCTTTATGCATAAGCATGATTCCATATATGATGATATTCCTTCAAAGCAATATCGGTTTCCTAAACAGTATAAGTCGCGTGCTGATAAGTTCGTCAATGATTGGATTGCGTATTTAGAGCCCTCACGTATGCGTGATACGCGAGGATACTTTGCCATTGCCAAGGTGCAGCGCATTATTCCTGAGCCAAATCAGCCTGATTTTTATCTCGCCCTTATCGAACCTGGCAGCTATCTTGATTTTGGCAAGTATGTACAGTTCAAAGAAGACGGTCATTACCTCGAATGAGGATTGCTAAATGAAAAAGGAAAATTATCAGGACGCGCGCAAGCTGCCATACGTCCAATGTCATCAGAAGATTTTGAACGCATTATCTCGCGTGGCTTAGAAGCAGATATCTTGCCACCAGAGAACCCGGATATGCCGGCTGGATTTGCCGAAGACCCCGCACCTTTTTATGACGATCCATCCAGAGAAATGATTACAAGTTGGACGACAAGAGCGGCGCGTGACCGAAACTTTCGTAAAATAGTCCTCACCGCGTATAAAGAAACCTGCGCCATCACAGGGATTAGGCTTATTAATGGTGGCGGCAGAGCAGAGGCACAAGCCGCCCATATCAAACCTGTTGAACATGATGGCCCTGATATCGTTAGTAATGGCATTGCCCTTACGGGTACAGCGCACTGGATGTTTGATAGAGGATTAATAAGTTTATCAGATAATCTAGACATTTTAATATCTAGGCAGGCCAATGATTATGACACGATCAAATCTATGATCAATTCGTCAGGTCAATTGATTAAGCCCGACCGCATTGTCCATTATCCGCATCCAGAATTTATCGCTTGGCATCGTGATAATTGTTATAAACATTAGATTTAACACCCAAGTTTAAGATAAGGACATTATGTCCTGATATTTCTCTGGCCGTCTATCTCTAAATAATCCCCAGCTTGCGCGTTCCGCCCGCATGGCATCAATATCAATATCGCTGGCCGCAATCTGATTAACGCCGTCATGACATTCGGCTATTAATGCGCCAGTATGATCAGCGATAAATGACTGGCCATAAAATGACATATTGATGGCGCCAATCTTCTCATTGCCAATTCGGTTACTCGCCGCCAGAGTGACCATATTGGCGGCGGCATGGCCTTGCATCACGCGCTGCCAATGGCCGCTTGAATCAAGTGATGGATCACCCGGCTCGGAGCCAATAGCCGTCGGATAAAGCAAAATATCAGCGCCTTTAAGCGCCATGATACGGGCGGCTTCTGGAAACCATTGATCCCAGCAAATCGCCACACCGATCCGGCCAAATGCCGTATCCCAGACGCGAAAGCCCAAATCGCCGGGATTAAAATAAAACTTTTCTTCATAGCCAGGTCCTTGCGGTAAATGGGTTTTTCGGTAAAGCCCCATATCGCTTCCATCAGCGTCGATCATCATTACGGAATTGAAATAGGCGTTATTGCTTTTCTCAAAAAAACTGATGGGTAGGACAACACCACATTCTTTTGCAAGCACCCTAAATCTTGGCAAAAATGGATGGCTATCGACCTCATGAGCATACGAGAAATAGTCTTTTTTCTGCTCAGGGCAAAAATACACCGTCGCGAATAATTCTTGAAGCAAAACTATATGCGCGCCTTGATCTGCTGCCTGCCGAACGAGCGCCTCAGCCTGATTGATATTATCCTCAACATTCCAGCCACACGGCATTTGTGTGATAGCAAGTCGGGTCATTTTAGCGCTCCAATCCAATAAGGAAATTAACCGTGTTTATGCCGATATCCTTGACCGCATAGCCGCCTTCCATGACCGTCAGCGTCGGCAGATCAAGAGCATTGATGCGCGCCCCCATATCAAAATAATCATCGCTCTTTAGTTTGAAAAAACTAATGGGATCATTCTCATAAGTATCTGCACCAAATGACACGATCAAACTATCCGGAGCATAGGCGCGGATGGATGCAATCGCCTGATCCAACGCCTCAACCCAAGCCGCATAAGGGGTGTTTGGCGGCATCGGATAATTGATATTATAACCTTCGCCTTGCCCATAGCCAGTTTCATCAGCATAGCCCAGAAAATGAGGAAAGGCATCAACAGGGTCGCCATGAAGCGATAAAAACATCACATCATCACGATCATAGAAAATCGCTTGCGTGCCATTACCATGATGGAAATCAACATCAAGAATAGCAACTTTATAAGCGCCGTTTTGACGCATATATTGAGCCGCTACCGCCGCATTATTGATAAAGCAATAGCCGCCATATTGATCGCGTGACGCATGATGACCGGGCGGCCGACAAAGCGAAAACATATGATGCGCTTTGCCCGATGCAATATGATCAGCGCCCGTCAGCGCGACTTGCGCGGATGCATGGACGGCCTCAACCGTGCCTTTGGCGATTGAGGTTTCGCTAGACAGCGCGTAATAGCCAATCTTGCCATCAATAAATGCTGGGATATGCGGTGCTGGCATGGATCGTGATGGCCAGACGGTGGGGATAGGCTCACCCTTCATACCTGACGCCTGCCACTCATCCCAAGCCGTATCCAGAAACGCCAGATAGCCCGCATCATGCACTTGGTTGATGATATCATTGCCATAATTATTGGGGGCTTTGATACTGCCAACAGGTCTTTCTTTTAAGGCTTCCAGGATAAAATCCATACGTTCAGGACACTCAAATGGAGGCACCAACTCACCCCCATAAAGCTCAGTTTTCGCCGCCCGTAAGCGATGATCCTCGGTATAAATAATATCCATGATTTATGCCTTTCTTATGCTCGAAATTGGCGTTGGGTCTAGCCTCGCAACCTCACGCCGGAAAGCAGGCTCATCCCCTGCCGCCTGTTCATCCATATCCATAGCATAGGCATGACCAGCATAGGTTGCCCACGCGATTGGGGCAGGAGCAGCAGCATCTCCAATGATCTTGATTGAGGAAATGCCTGCGCCTTGCCATTCATCTTGTCTTTGCTTCAGCTCTTGCCATAATCCGTCATTGCCGTCTCTGGCGGTCACCATCAGCACGGCATCGGCGGCAACAGACTTGATCTGGCCTGAATAGACGCATGAGACATCAACATGATCACGCGCGACAGAGGCGATTTTATGAGTCGTTATAATCTCAACCCCCATATCCAAAAGCCCCTTTTGGATAAACTCTTGCTCAAGCGTGTTTACCGTCCATTCTGACACCATAGTGACTGGCGTGACCAGCGTTACCGTACAGCCATTTTGGCGCAGTTTTTCCGCCAATACCCCGCCCATATAATAATGATCATCATCATAAATGACGACATGCCCTGATGGCATCTGTCCTGACATAATATCATCAGGGGTGAAGACCGGCATATCGGCATCAATGGCCACGGGGATCAGCACAAATCGTGCTGTTCCATCGCGCCGCCACTGCGCGCCTGTTGCTATGCAGACATGCTCAAAGCCAAATCCTAACACATCATCGGCGGTCAGGTGGCTTTCGCGATAGATCGACACATTGGCCATAGGTTCAATCTGGCCAAGCCGATAATCCATGACGCGCCCCCATGCCGATAGGTTAGGCAGCAATCGTTCCTTCGCCACCCTGCCGCCAAGATCAGATGATGCCTCCGCCACCGCCACATCATAGCCGCGTCCGCCAAGCATTCGCGCTGCCTCCAGTCCAGCAGGGCCAGAGCCAACAATCAAAACAGACTGGCTCGTGCCTTTCGTGGGCATATGTTCAGGATGCCAGCCTTTGCGCCATTCTTCCATGAAGCTTGGGTTCTGCGTACAGCGCGAGATCGACATGGTCATATCGCCTGTCACGCAGATATTACAGCCAATACATTCTCGAATATCTTCAAAGCGATTTTCAGCAACTTTCTTGGGCAGAAATGGATCAGCAATCGATGGCCGTGCCGCACCAATGAAATCAATCAGGCCTGATTTGATCTGTCTGACCATGGTATCGGGTGAGGTGAAGCGGCCAACCCCGACCACTGGCCGAGATGTTAAATCCTTAATGCCGCTAATCAAGGCTTCTTGCGCGGCTTCGTCTTTGAAGCGTGAGGTAGCTGAACAATCTTCCCATGTGCCATGCGCCAAATCCCAGAGATCAGGCAAATCACTATGCATGTCTATACATTCGCGCATTTCACTATTTGAAAAGCTCAACTCATCAAAGGCTTCATCGAGCGATAAGCGAATGGTAATGCCCATTGTATCACCGACAGCATCACGGATATCTTCCACCAATTCTTTCATGAAGCGACTGCGGTTTTCCAGACTGCCGCCATATTCATCATCGCGCTTATTGGTTGTCCGTGACAGGAAATGCTGAATAACGCCAAAGCCATGCGCCCCATAAAGACAGATGAGATCAAAGCCGCAGGCCTTTGACCGTTTGGCGGCATTTACATACCATCGGCGGACATCACGAATATCATCTTTATCCATGGCTCTGGCATTCACCGGATCAGAGGTAAAGGTCAGGATAGGGCCAGCGGTTGGCGCTAACGGCACCTCTTTGGTATAGAGATTAGGGCCGTTAATGCCTGAATAGGTAAGCTCAATCCCGGCAAGCGCATCATGGCTATGGATAGCATCTGCCATTTTTGCCAGCATCGGCATGTCTTTATCATCCCATAGCCGCAATTCGATAAATGGTGAGATTTCGCTTGTCTGGTGTATTTCTACCTGTTCGGTAAAGACAACGCCCCAGCCGCCTTCTGCCTTAACGCGGCGCATTTCAGCAACGGCTGACGGATCACGATAGCCGCCACCGTTACAATGCGGCACTTGGTAAAATCGGTTTTTAGCCGTAACAGGGCCAATGGCTAAAGGCTCAAACAAGATATCATATCGGCTTTTCTGTTTGGATGTTGGATCAAGTGGCATCACTATTCCTCCATATTTAATAGTACATGATCACAGGCATTTAAGTGATCAATCCACGGTTGATTTTGCTCCAGGCTTCGGGCAACGCGCATGGGCGTTGCGTCATCAAAGCGCCGCCCAATGAGCTGAATTGCTGTTGGCAGTCCAGATGCGGTTAAGCCGCTAGGCACACTCAGCGCCGGACATTGACCAATAGAATTAAACAAGCAGGTCATATCCAGCGCATGTAGCTTACCATCAGCATCGGTGCTTGTGTAATCAAGTTCTTTGTCTTGATAGGGCGGCGCGGGCAAGGCCATGGTCGGGCAAGCCAGCATATCATGATCAGCTATCGCCGCTATAAAGGCATGCCATTGAGTCGTTCGCACCTCATCAAGGCGGCGATAAGCAACCGCGCTTAGGCTTAATCCTCTATCCACAAGCTCAAGAAAATCAGGGTCCATCGCCTCTCGATATTCGGGCAGCAGATCTTCTGCGGCGGCGGCCAGATAAACGCACCAGTAATCATACCACGCATCAACCATCTCGGCCGTAAAGGCAATCTCAACAGGGGTGATAATGGCGCCAGCCTTGGCTAGCGTATCAAGGCTTTTGGCAAAATTGGCAGCAACGTCAGCATCAACATGAAAGCATCCCAGATCAACACTTGCCGCAATCCGTAAGCCGCTAATATTGCTATTCATATCATGGCTTATGTTATCAAGGGGAATTGGCGCTATCTGGCTCATGATATCGGCATCATCAGCGCCTTCAACGCAAGACATGAATAGCGTCATATCGTCGACGGTGCGGGCGAGTGGGCCGAAATGAGAGATGGTATCAAATACAGATGACAGAATATCCATGGGGATACGGCCATGGCTAGGCTTGAGGCCAAGAACACCGCAAAACGCCGCTGGAATTCGAACTGACCCGCCCATATCCGTGCCTTCGGCCAGCGGGACACAGCCAGTCGCAACCGCAACTCCAGACCCGCCAGATGAGCCGCCTGATGTTCGGGATGGATCAAATGGGTTTAGCGTATGACCAAATAGAGGTGAGCGGGTAAAACTGGAATGAGCAAATTCAGGCGTGGTTGTGCGGGCAACAATAATCGCGCCAGCATCAAGCAATCGCTGAACAATAACGGGCTGCCTGTCTGCGATGTGATGCTCTAGCGCCGCCGACCCACGGGTTGTGCGCTTGCCCTTAATTGGGGTGAACTCTTTAATGGCAACGGGGATGCCTTCCATTGGCCGCATGGGCAGACCATCTGCTTGCCGTTCAGCTACTATCTGGGCGGCGGCCATGGCATCGGAATGATAAATATCGGTGAAAGGGTTAAGCTTTTGCTGAACCTCATCACATCTGGCCAGGCAGTGTTCCATGATTTGACATGGATCAAATCTGCCGCTTGCGATACCGTCTCTAATCTCAATCCCTGATAAATGATGATAGGATTTTTGCATGTTTGATACGATCAAGGGGGGCAAAAGCGGCCACATCTGATGCGACGTGGCCGGCTTATGATTATTTTTTCAGCTGTGTCCAGATCGCATCATAAAGCGCTTGGGTTTCTGGTGAACAGACTTCAACAAATGTTCCGGCAGGAGCATCTGCTGGTGGGTTGTTTTCTGGTGAAGTCACTAGCTCAGCGTCAAGAAACTCCTCCACGCCTTTAACGCCAGCCGTATAACGTGCGTAATTGGTGACGGTGGCAGCATTTTCCGGCTCAAGCAAGAAATCCATAAATTTCAATGCCGCATCACGGTTTGGCGCATCTTTCAACAGAACAACACTATCTGCCCAAACAAGATAACCTTCTTTTGGATAGGAATACTCAAGCGATGCCCGTTCAGCTCTGGCTTTAGCACCAAATCCATTCCAGATCATACCGGCGGCGACATCACCAGATGCCAAAACATCCTTGGCGCCATCTGAATTGAATGATGCCCAGTTTACCTTTGCGTCCTGAAGCATAGCACTCAGCTTTTTAAGCTCGCTTCTGTCGTTGCTGCATTGCGGAATACCCATATAGAGTGAAGCAAAAGCCAGCGTTTCCCCTGCGGTATCCAGAATATTAATCTTGCCCTTTAATTCAGCAGGCGGATTGAAGATGATATCAGCGGTTCTGATGTCCCCTGAATAGACTTCACGGTCAACCATGAAACTGGTTGAACCCCACTGATAAGGAACGGAGTTCTGGCGACCCATATCAAAGCTGACATTCAGCCACTGGTCTTGAATATTACTAAAGTTGCTTAGCTCAGATGGCGTAAAGGTATCAAGCATCCCCTCATCACGCATGATATTGACCATATAATCACCTGGTACAGCAACATCATAATTGCCCATGCCTGTGGCTTTAAGGTTGGCGAGCAAGGCTTCGNTAGAATCATAAGTATCCATGACAACTTCGATACCTGTTTCGGCGGTAAACTTATTCAGCAATTCTTGTGGGATATACTCAAACCAATGATATATCGTTAGCTTTTCTGCCATTGCACTCTGTGCAAAAGACATGCTAANGGCTACTGCTCCNANCATCGTTGTNAACTTACGCATTNTTTCCTCCTNNGNTNANTNNNTNNAATAGAGTATCTAATTGTTGGNTTTGAAAAAAGAGAATTTAGTTAATCATTGATTAGGATTTTCCTATCTATCGTGATTGCCNATGCGGCTGATGAAATANGAAATTGAGACAAGAATAAATGATGCCGCCAACATCAGCGTAGAGATTGCCATGATATTCGGTTTTATGCCTTGTTTGATCGCACCAAATATGGCTGTTGGTAGCGNCTCAACTCCTGCGCCTTTGACAAAATTAGTAATAATAAAATCATCGAGGGAAATGATAAAAGCCAGCAAAAACCCTGATAGAATTCCCGGCAGCATCATGGGCAGTAAAACCAGCCGAAAGGCTTGCCCGGGCGTGGCATAGAGATCACGCGCCACTTGTTCATAGACATTGGCAATGCCTTGCAGACGCGCGGCTATCGGCAGATAGGCGAAAGGGATGCAAAAGACGATATGGGCAAGCAGAATGCTTAATATCCCCCGATCAAAACCGATTGAGGCAAAAAAGATCAGCGTTGCTACTGCGGTGACAATTTCAGGCACCATTAGCGGCAAGTTAATAAGCCCAAATGTCATTGCCTGTCCGCGAAAGCGGCGGCCACGGATCATGGCTAATGCTGATGCTGTGGCGATTGTGGTTGATGAAATGGCGGCAAGCACGGCAATGATAAGGGAGTTCACTGTTGCCTGTTTGAACTTTGCCGATTCAGGNCCAAAAAACACTTCCTCATACCAGACAAAGCTAAAGCCTTTCCAAATGGTAATAGAGGGCGAGTTATTAAAAGAATAAATCATGACGATAATCAATGGCGCGTAAAGAATCACCAGGCAGATTAGCGCAATCCCGCGAAAGCCCGGATACCAGCGGATACGTTCAGAAGCATTAGCCATGTTAATGCCCACCATCATTTTGTCTGATCTGGGCGCGTGCATAAAACAGCAAGATGACCATAATGATCGACAACAGGATCATTGATACGGCGGCGCCAAATGGCCAGTCACCAGCTTGGCCTTTGAATTGTTCCTCGACCAGTGAACCGATCATGAAATTCTTGGCTCCGCCCAATAAGTCAGGCGCCAGAAATGCCCCAAGACTGGGGATGAAAACCAATATACAGCCGGCAATAATACCGGGCTTTACCGATGGAATGACAATCTTGAATAGCGTCACCCAGCGGCTTGAATACAAATCTGCTGCGGCTTCTGACAAGGCGAAATTATANCGTTCTATTGAGGCATAAATGGGCAGAACCATGAATGGCAGATATGAGTAGAATAAGCCAAGCTGGATGGCAAAATTGGTGTTGATCATGCTAATCGGCTCATCAATGATGCCGCCCGATAACAGCCATGTGTTAATCGGGCCGTTATCTCGGATCAGAAACTTCATCGAAACCGTCCGGATGAGCAGATTGACCCAATAGGGAATAGTGACCAGAAAGAGCCAGAATGACCGTGATTGTGGCGCCCGCGTCGCAATGAAATAGGCGGTCGGAAAGCCAATAAGAAAGCAAAAAATCATGGCAAAAAGCGCTTGCAGGAATGANCGCNAGAAAATACCGATATATGTCCATTCCAGGCTTGGTGGCTCATCTCCAAAAAGCCCGCGATCAAAGAAAAACTGATCATAGGCTTCAAGCGAAAACTCCCATATCACGCCGCCACGAAAATCTTGGGTCAAGAAGGAATAAACAAGCATCAGCAACACAGGGATGACCAAAAGAACGCCAATGATCACCCACGCTGGCAGCAGTAAAATATGTTGCTTGCCATCAACAATAGATGTCTGCGCGCCATCTGTCGTCTTGCTGGTTTGATTGATAATCCCTGCCATTATTCTGCTGAAGCTCCTATTGGTTTTGTCAGATTCTAGTCTTGTAAAATGCGAAGTGCGTTTTCAGCAATGGTGACGCTAACCGCATCACCTTTTTGAAATGGTGAGCCGCCATCACCATGGTTTTGCTGTCTGGCAATAATCATCTCAACTTTATCCTGTTTGGCGCCTCTGGCNGCATTCAGGCTGACATGCAGCTGNGTGTCGGTGCCAAGGTAGGAAATGGATTGGANAACCCCGGAAAGTGCCGATTTAGCGCGGCCAGGTTTACCAATCTTGACCCGTTCAGGCCTGATCATAAGGCTGATATTCTGGCCTTTTGTCATGGCGAGGTCAGTTGCGATGCTAACACTGCCCCCACCAGCCGCAAGCGCGGCGGTGATGCTGTTCTGATTTGTTTTGGTCACTTTGACACGAAGGATATTGGCCTCACCAATAAAGGTTGCGACAAAATGATTAACCGGATGATCATAGATATCTGTTGCCGTGCCAATTTGCTGAACCTCACCATTACTCATGACGGCGATGCGGTCAGACATGGTCAAAGCTTCTTCTTGATCATGGGTCACAAAAATAAAGGTAATGCCTGTTTTTTTCTGAATATCCTTTAATTCTTCGCGCATGGCTTGCCGCAATTTAAGATCAAGAGCTGATAGGGGCTCATCCAGCAATAAAACTTTGGGCTGAGGGGCGAGGGCGCGCGCCAAAGCAACACGCTGCTGCTGACCGCCTGAGAGCTGATTAGGTTTGCGANGCGCGAAATCTGCCATTCGGATAAGCTCAAGCATGGCCTCAGTCTGCTGGTGAATAAAGGCTCTATCTCGGCCTAAGCGTTTCAGCCCAAAAGCCACATTTTCAAAAACCGTCAGATGCGGAAACAGCGCATATTGCTGAAAGACCGTATTAATCGGCCGTTGGTTCGGCTGTAAGGTGCTGATATCTTCGCCATAAAGCTGTATCTGACCTTTGGTAATCCCTTCAAAGCCGCCAATCATGCGGAGCAAGGTTGTCTTGCCACAGCCCGACGGCCCCAACANGGTAAAGAACTCATTATCCTCAATAGCAAAGCTGATATCGTTTAANGCGGTTACAGGATGCGTCCGATGCGGATAGATTTTCGTAACTGATAAAATGTCAATGGCATGTGTTTTGGTGGTATTGGCTTGACTGGCTTTATCCATCACAATTCCCCATCTACTTTTGTTTAAACCTTATCATGAACCATGATTACNATATGGTGCATAAATGTATTCGTCATGGCAAGATCGTTCTCAATCCTTATCATCATTCAAAACTACTTTCATTTAAAGTAAATTAGGTTTATCCTAATCAATGAATTGAATAATGATGCTTGTTTAATCAATGATATATTTATCAAATGATAAGGGTAGGCATTTTTTATGAGGATTTCATCATGATTAGAACTGGCGAAGAATATAAAGATTCCATCCGCGACAATCGTGAGGTTTACATGGATGGCCAGCGCGTTAAAGACGTCACGGCGCATCCGATGTTCAAGCCCTTAATTGATATTCGTGCCCGCATTTACGACATGGCGCATGATCCGGACACCAGGGACGTCATGACAGTCGAAGATCAGGGTGAGATTAATGCTATCGGTAATGCTCTGCCTTTCACTCAGGATGACTGGTGGGCAAAGCGCCGGGCGACTGACGCTGTGCTTGAGGATGTTGGCGGTGTGGTGACGCGCGTTGGTGATGAAACCGTTGGTGAGATGTGGTCGCTTTATGATGGTCAAGATGTGCTTAACGAAGTTGACCCCCAATTTTCCAAAAATATTGAGAATCATATTTTTCAGGTGCTGAAAAATGATCCGTTTCATGTGTCTGCCAATACTGACCCAAAAGGTGATCGGTCATTAGCACCGCAAGATCAAGACCCTGATATGCTTCTCCATGTGGTAAAGGAAACTGATGAGGGGATTGTTGTTAGAGGCGCCAAATATGAAACCGCCGCCGCCTATGCTAATCAGGCGTTCACAAAGCCGACCATCGCCAATTGGGGTGACAGCAAACTGTCTGATTATGCGCTTGGCTTTATCTGTGATCTGAACTCACCTAACCTGAAGTTTATTTGCCGGACAGGATTCGCTGGTGCGCGGGGCGGTTGCCCACGCTCTGATCATCGTGATTATCCGCTATCGAACAAGTTTGATGAAGTTGATACTTTGGTCATTTTTGATAATGTTCTGGTGCCATGGGAAAACGTGCTGTTCTATCGGCACACCAAGGCCGCCACATTTATCCGCGCAACCTTGCACCGCTATTCGGCATTTGCCTTTGTTCAGCGGACATTAAAACAAGCTGATCAGATGATCGGCACGGCGTTATTTAATATCCGCCAGACAGGGCTTGAAAAAATCCCTGCAGTTCAGGAAAAACTATCGCAACTGGCGGTCTGGCGTGAGGGCATTAATGCGCATTTGACAGCGGCGATTGCCTTAGGTGAAACGTCACCCGCAGGTTTGCTGATGCCTAATCAGTCGCTGTTGATGACTGGCCGATATCATGCCATGTCTAACCTGCCAACGATGACGCATTTGACCCGTGAGCTATGTGGCGGACAGATTTGTGTGACGCCTAATGTTGCCTCATTCGAGTCAGAAGACACACGGCCCTGGATGGAAAAGTTTTATACCATTAACGATAAATGGCTGGCTGAGGATCGCCGCAAGTTACTAGCCTATGCCCGTGATTTGCTTAACTCCGATTATGCTGGCCACCGTCTGACCTTTCAGCTTTTTGCACAAAGCCCGCCAACCGCGCATCTTGGGGCGGTGTATCGAAATTATGAATGGGATGGTGCGCTTAACTTTGTTAAAGAAGGCGCTGATTTATCTGATCGTGTCCTTGATGGAACCGAAGGTAAAAAAGGTGACAGAGCCGTCAGACAATGGTTTGATGACAGCAAAGATTTAGCCGCTGAATAAGATATCCGCCACCTAAAAATAAGCGGCGTTATATTGGGAATATACATATGGACGAAATCCGCGACCAATTTATCAAGGCTATGTCGGCGGCAGGAACCACCGTCTATGTGGTAACGACTGATGGCACCGCTGGTCAGCATGGCGTTACTGTGTCGGCGATGTCATCTGTTTCGGCAGATATGGATGATCCTACTTTGCTCATCTGTATCCATCACCAAAGCTCTGCCGCGGATGCGATCATGGAAAATAAGGCCTTTGCCGTGAACATGCTAAGGTCTGATCAATCCCATATCTCTGATATTTTTGCTGGCCGCTTGTCTGAGCCAGAAAGCAAGTTTAGTCATCTTAATTGGCACAAACTAGAAACCGGTGTGCCGATCTTGAGCGATGCCTTGGTGTCATTTGATTGTAAGCTCTATCAAGTCGAGCGTGTCGGAACACATTATATCTTTATCGGCGGCGTGGTTAGTATTCATCACCCTGAAGAAGGTGATGCATTAGTTTATTCTAAGCGGAGCTATGGGCGGTTTCAGGTGATCGCCTGAGCCTATCCGTGACGCCGTCAAATAGGGGGGCATATGTCTGGAGCATCTACATCTTTTCATAGTTATCAGGAATGGCAGAATCTGGCTGGTCAACTGAAGCCGCGGCATCAGCTATTTATTAATGGCCGGTTTGAGGATGCTGCCTCTGGCAAATGCTTTTCCTCTATGAACCCTGCTAATAATGCTATCTTGGCTGAGGTTGCTGAGGGCGATAGCGCAGATATTGATCGCGCTGTAATGGCGGCGCGCGCGGCCTTTGATAAAGGCGTCTGGTCAGAAGAAACGCCGCAAAACCGCAAAGCTGTATTGCTCAAACTCGCTGATCTGATCAGAGATAATCTGGAAGAACTAGCGCTCCTTGACAGTATGGATATGGGCAAGCTGGTTGAAGATGCGGCGGCGGTGGATGTCCCTGGATCAGCCGCATTTTTTCAATGGTATGCTGAGGCTATTGACAAAATCTATGATGAGATTGCCCCGACCGGCGCTGGCAACCTAGCTCTCATCACTAAAGAACCGCTTGGCGTTGTTGGTGCGGTGGTGCCGTGGAACTTTCCGCTGGATATGGCAACATGGAAAGCGGCGGCAGCATTAGCGTCGGGTAATTCGGTTGTCTTGAAACCGGCAGAGCAATCGCCGCTTTCGGCGTTGCGTCTGGCTGAATTAGCCATGGAAGCTGGTCTGCCCGAAGGCGTCTTTAATGTGGTGACAGGATATGGCGAAACCGCAGGCAAGGCATTAGGGATGCATAATGATGTCGATTGTCTGGCATTTACTGGCTCAACCCCGGTTGGAAAAATGTTTCAGCAATATGCTGGCCAATCCAATATGAAGCAAGTTTGGCTCGAAACTGGCGGCAAAAGCCCTAACCTGATTTTTGCTGATACGGATGATTTGGATGCCGCCGCAGCAATGGCGGCGTTTGGCATCTTTTTCAATCAGGGTGAGGTGTGTTCTGCCAACTCACGGCTGTTGGTTGAGCGGTCAATTCATCAAGAGTTTCTCGACCGAATGATTAGCCAAGCGAACGCGCATCAGCCTGACGATCCGCTTAACCCTGCGGCGAAAATGGGCGCGATTGTTAGTAAAGAGCAGCATCAGCGCATTATGGCGATGATTGAGGACGGCAAAACCTATGCTGATTGTGTTGTCGGCGGTGAAGCGGTGCAGGTCAATGGTAAGGGATATTTTGTTCAGCCAACGATATTTAATGATGTGCCGCCCGATAGCCTGATCGCTAAAGAAGAAATATTCGGCCCTGTTCTATCGGTTATCCCTTTTGATAGCGAAGATGAGGCTATGGCGATGGCTAATGACAGTATTTATGGTCTTGCCGCGTCTCTCTGGACAGGCAGTCTGTCTCGCGCGCACCGTCTGTCAAAGCGGCTTCATGCAGGAACGGTTTCAGTTAATACGGTCGATGCGTTAAGCCCAATGACGCCATTTGGCGGCTTTAAGCAATCCGGCTATGGGCGCGATTTATCGCTTCATGCGCTTGATAAATATACCGCGCTGAAAACCACATGGATCAAATATTGAGCAAAGCCAGATCAACTCGTGGATCAATTCGTGGTTCAGGGCGTATCACTAATCAACGCATTACTATCCGCCAGCTAGAATATTTGGTTGCGGTTGGTGAATTAGGCAGCATTACTGCCGCATCCGTTCAACTCAATGTCTCATCGCCATCTATATCTGCCGCCATCTCACAACTAGAAGAAGACCTTAATGTTCAGATGTTTGTGCGCCGCCATGCGCGGGGCTTGACGCTAACGACAAGCGGCAGGCGACTGGTCGAAGAAGCCAAGGGGATTCTTAACTGGGTGCAGAATCTAGGGTCGATTGCCGAAGATTTGCAAGATCATGTGCGGGGAACACTAAAGATCGGCTGTCTGATCACCATTGCCCCCATCCTCAGCGCCAATATCAGACGCAGTTTTGAGCAAGCTTATCCAGAGGCGCAGATTGTGCTTTGTGAGGCGCATCAGGCCGATTTGCTAGCCATGCTTGATCGGTCAGAAATAGATGTCGCGGTGACGTATAATCTGGGAATTGGAACAGATACGGCATTTTCAAGTGTTGCGACTTTGCCGCCTTATGTCTTGCTTGGTTCTGATCATCCCTTGGCTGACAGGCAATCAATATCACTGGCCGAATTGGTTGATCTGCCAATGGTATTATTGGATTTGCCTTTAAGTGGGGACTATTTTTTATCGATGTTTCACCGTCAGGGATTAACCCCAAATATTGGCGACCGCACCAAAGAGCTTTCGGTGATGCGAAGCCTTGTTGCTAATGGCTTTGGCTATGGGCTGATCAATATTCGGACACGGGCGGCGGTGGCGCCTGATGGCAAGCCGCTGAAGTTTTTGCCGCTCGAAGGTGATCACAAACCGATGTTACTTGGTCTTGCACATAAATTTTTGGATCAGCCGCCACGCCTTATCAGCAGCTTTGTTGACCATGTGGCGGCGCGCGCCTTGGCAGGTGATCTGCCCGGTATGCTCACCCAAGATACTTAGGCGCAAGACATTTGGGCGCAAGACATTTAGGCTCAAGATAGATAGAGAGTAGCGGCGCTAAGCTAGCCCCATGAGGCGGCGAACTCGGCTCATCAAAAGCGGCGTTAAATATAATGGCACCTGATATAAAGCCGTGAACATGCTGAATATTGGATCACTCGGCAGTGCCCCATAATACAGCCCA